>DATNFD010000098.1:0-9281 GCA_035606555.1 Occallatibacter sp. | reverse complement strand
GATCTTCCTCGCACTTTCATTGGCAATCGATCGCCCCAGGCAGTCCGCCCTGGGCGTTACCATTGCCGCCCGCATCCTCGGACTGCTCGCTCTGTTTCCCGTGCCTCTGGCGCTCTACATGGCTTCCAGCCCGAACATCTATCCCGCCGTCAATCCCGATACCGGCGGACCGACCGGCGCAAGCCAGCTTGAGTCTACCCTCGGAGTTGTCTTGATCCTCCTGGCACTCCCCTTCGCCGTAGCACCCCGCCGACGACAGAAGCTTCGCATTGTCGTCGTCTTATGGGCCGTATTTCTACTAGAGCTCTCCCTGTTAGCGTTCCTCAATCACGGTGACGTAAGCCATCGAGTTCCGGCGCAATACCTGAGTCTCGCAAGCGTATTGGTTTGGATCCCGCTTGTTCCCGTTTACTACAATCAATTCGAATGGAATCCGGCTACTCGCCGCTGGCGCACGGCATTTCTGGCCTGGTGGGCCGGCCTGGTCCTCACCGGGTGGGTTATGTTCCTGCCCGGAATTCTCGATCGCTTCAAATTCACAGATGCACTGGTGGGGCACTCACTGGTGGCCGTTGCAGGCTTCCTCAGTGCCTACGTCGTATTCACCCTCATCCAGATATTGGGCGAATCCGATTCGTGGATACTGAACCGCTCATTGTCGTTCTACGCGTGGAACATGGGTGTGCTGGCTTACGTGATCATCATCATGATCGCTGGATGGTTTGAGAGCACAGATCCTGCCTTCACGATCGCACCTGGCCCGGTGCGCAACCTGATCTATGTCATTCGCCTGCTGACAGGTATCTCCATGCTGGCCGGCTCTCTCGAGTGGCTCGTAGCATCTCTCTCATTGAAGACGGAGCTCGTCGCCACTGAGGTCGAAGTCTCGGGAGCGAAGGTGGCATGAACCGAACTCTCCTTCTTGCCTATCAACTGGTGACCGGGGTCTCCGACACCTTCACAGGCGTTATGCTTTGTGTTGCTCCTGCGCTCACCCTTCGCATAATGGGTGCCCACGCGCCCCCTGATGCCTTGCCGTACATCGGCTATATCGGAGCCTTCGTTCTATCTATCGGTCTGGCGTGTCTCTACGGTGCACGAATCGTGCGCATGGGCTCTTCGGCGGACCGCCTTGAGAGCGTGTGGTTCCTTACCGCCCTCTCACGCGCGGCAGTTGCTCTTTATCTGCTCCCAGAGATCTCCATCGGCAATTTCCAGTCCGCATGGATGTGTGTCGTCCTCTTCGATGGCTCGTGCGCACTCATACAGGCTATTGGCCTGCGCAGAGGATGGCTGAGAAATGCGCGATAGCAGCGGCGCGGTCTCCGGTTGGCGCGGCATTGCGCTGATCATCGTCATCTACGTGTACTTCCTGATCTTTGCGCAATTCGCGTTTCTCGCGCGCCTTGCTGAGCTTCAGATTGGCGGCAACTCGCTGAAGGCCATCATGGCCGCAATGGCTCTGGGAGGTATCCTCCTTAGTCTGATTGCCCCGCGAAGCCGCGCCATTCCGAATCCCGCATCGCGCCTCCGGATCGGGCTTGCAATCTCTGCGACTGCAGTGCTTCTGGCCTTGTCGCCTCTGGGCGCCGTCGCCGCTGCGCTGGTGGCATTCCTCATCGGCGCTGGACTGGGTACCAGCACCGTCACGCTTGTCACGCATCTGCGCTCATGGACGGGTGGTCACGGGGGCGTTTTCAAGGTTGGGCTCGGCACCGGCATAGCCTACTTCATCTGCAACATACCCGGCATCTTCACTGCGACTCCTCGAATGCAGGCGCTACTCGCCGCAGCCCTTTGCGCGGTTGCAATCGCAATCCCGCTCGGACCCTCAGGCGAAGCGATGCCCGTTGAGAATGCGCGGCCAAAGATGTCCTTCGCTGTCGCACTGATCGCCTTTTTCGCGCTCATCTGGCTGGATTCATCGGCCTTTTACATCATTCAACACGCACCCATCCTCAAAGCCGGTACATGGATGGGCAGTACTCACCTCTGGCTCAACGGATCGCTTCACTTCCTCGCTGCGCTCACCGCAGCTATGCTGCTGCAGCGTGGTCGCTCAGCCATTGCCCTTGCGCTCGCCTTCAGCGCTCTGGGATTCGCCTGCATCTTGCTGCAAGATCCTGCTCTTACCCTCAGCGCATCGCTGTTCTACCCGGTTGGCGTATCTCTTTACTCAGTGGCGCTGGTAGCTTATCCTTCGTTCCTTGCTGGAGCAGGCTCGACAGTCGAACGAGGCAGGCAGGCAGGATGGATCTATGCCATTGCCGGCTGGATCGGCTCCGCTCTCGGCATCGGCATGGGACAGAATCTGGGTCATGTGCCTCTGGCATTCGTCGGGCTTGCGGGGATAGTCGTACTGGGACCGCTAAGCATTTCCGCTGTAAAGCAACGCCCGCGTGAACTCGCACTGATCGCTACCGTTGGCACGCTGGCCTTCATTGTCTATCGCGTCGTCCCGGGGCCGAAACGAACATTTGCTCTCACGGCAATCGAACTCGGCAGGCAAGTCTACATTTCAGAAGGTTGCATCAGTTGTCACTCCCAGTACGTACGCCCGAATAGCCCCGACGTGCTGATGTGGGGACCGACTGAATCGCTGGAACAACTTCACGCACAGAAGCCGCCGCTCATTGGAAACCGCCGTCAAGGCCCCGACCTCTCCGAGGTTGGGCTGCGCCGTTCTCCGCTTTGGCTGAAAGCTCACCTGCTTGATCCCGCCGAGCTCAGCTATCACTCTCCCATGCCGTCTTTTGGTTTTCTGTTTCGCGATGGCCGCGGCAGCGAACTGGTAGCCTACTTGTCCAGCCTGCACGGTCCAGGCGGGCAGCAGCAATTACAACGTGAAGCGGCGTGGGCCCCTTCCACTTCAGCGACGCAAACAGCGAATATCAACGCCGGAGCACTCATATATGAACAGCACTGCGCCACGTGCCACGATCCGCGTGGCGCGGCGCGCTTGCAATGGCTAAGTGAGTGGAAAAACACTCCGCAGACCCTCCGGGAACTGCGTCAATCTGCTGCGAGACAGCCGCAATCGAAACTGGCGCAGATCACCAAGTTCGGGATCGTCGGAACCGACATGCCCGGCCACGAATACCTCAACGACCAGCAAATCGCGTCCGTTGCCCTCTGGCTAAAGCTTCCAGCGATGCTGGATGATGGTCCACCCTCACTTAAATAACAGGAGACCAAGAATGAAGCTAATTGCACGAATTCTGACGCCGGCACTCCCGCTTTTCCTCGGCGCGGCTGCGCTTTCGCAGCAGCAGACCTTTGCCGTAAACCCTGGCACAAGCAGCATCGCCTTTGGTCTCACCGGCACGGGCCATGAGGTACACGGCACGTTTCACGTGACGAGCGGCAGCATCCAATTCGATCGGAACACGCCAACAATGTCGGGTACCATCGTCGTATCTGCCGGCAGCGGCACCAGCGGCGACAATGGCCGCGACAAAAACATGCATCAGAAGGTCCTCGAGACCGACCGCTTTGCTGACATCATCTTCCATCCTCAAAGCTATACCGGCACCATCGCCTCAACCGGCGACTCATCTATCCAGGTTTCCGGGATCTTCACACTGCACGGCACGCCACATGATCTCATCGTGCCCATGCAAGTCCACATCGATGGTCAGAATCTGACTGCAAAAGGTAGCTTCCTCGTACCGTACGTCAAATGGGGATTGAAAGACCCGAGCGTCTTTATTCTCAAGGTCGCCAAAGAGGTGCACATCGATCTCAGTCTGGTAGGTACGCTCTCACCTGGCGCGTGAGCGGCCTTTTACAGCGCGATCGAGTCAGACACACGCCTGGAGCTGCTGAGTTCAACTCACCGAATCCATGGAGTGCCGCGGCTCGCTCTTCCGTTCAGAAATTGTCAATCATCCACACGTTCGCCGATGTTTAATCTATCGCTCGTTCACCTCAATATAGAAGTGATCCACATCGACCTGCAGTTGCTCTTTCGACAAAGGTGTCTTTATCGTTTGCCAGGCCGTGGTCGGGTGTATAGTCTTCCACTCTCCAGGCACACCCACCCTGACAGGCATTGCAAACTTCGTCTCGTCCGCATCCCACTTGTACATCACGGTGTCCGGCGCTTCGCCGAAGAGCAGTTCCAGCCGCGGAATCGCCGCTCGCCGCAGGTACTGATCGAAAATCGGAGTCAGATTCATTCCGGTGCGCAGGTTGAAGTACGAACTTACGTCTTCTGTCAGGATGTTCTGATACTTGAAGCGCTGATAGAAGCCGCGGATTAACGCCCACCATTTCGCATCATTATTCACAACACTGCGCAGCGTATTCAGCATCAATGCGCCTTTGAAATATTGGTCCTCTGTCGGATCCGCATTGACTCCGCGCTCCGCTACGATCGGCCGCAGATTGTGCACCTTTGATCGATAGCCGCTTAGATACTTCATCGCGTCTTCTTTTCCCCAGCGGTACTCCACGTATAGGCTTTCAAGATATGTCGTCCATCCTTCATGGATCCACATATCTGCGTGGTCAGCCGCGCTCACGCTGTTGCCAAACCATTCGTGTCCACTCTCATGGATGATGATGAAATCGAACCGAGGGCTGATGCCGACACCGGTCCAGTCACGCGCCATGTATCCGTTCTTGAACAAGTTCCCGTAGGTGACGGCGCTCTGATGCTCCATCCCCGAATACGGAGCCTCAATCAACTTATATCCGTCCTTCGCGAATGGGTACGGCCCAAAGTAGTGTTGAAATGCTTCTATCATTCCCTTCGCCTGCGCAAACTGCGGTTTCGATTTCTCCAGGTCTTCCGGTAGCACGTAGAAGTCCAAAGGCAAATCACCTAGCTTCTCCGAATAGTGGACGTAATCGCCAATATTCAGCGAAACGTCGTAGTTGTTGATCGGATAGCTGACATGCCAGTCCCAGCGAGTGTAGCCATCCCCGAGATCCGTCTTTCCGATCAGATGTCCATTCGATACATCGGTCAACCCGTTAGGGATGGCGACGCTGATGTCCATGCTGTCAACTTCATCCCGCCACTGATCTTTGTTAGGCCACCAGATGCTGGCGCCCGTCTCTTCACATGCGGTATTGATCCACGTGCGGCCGGCAGGGTCCTTGTTGAACGTCATTCCCCCAAAACGGCCCGTCTCCAACGGATGACCGGAGTAGTAGAACTCAATTGAATACACTTGCCCTGCTCGCAACAAATGCGGAAAGTCGACGAATACAGCGCCCGAGTCACGCTCGTACTTAAGAGGCATTCCTTCCAACTCGATCTTGTCGATATCAAGCTTTTCGTTCAGATCGAGTTGAATGCGGCTTCCATCTTCCAACATCCGAAACCGGATCGTGTTCTTGCCCCGGATCGTCTGCTCCTTCGGATCAACCCTGATATTCAGGTGGTAATACAGCAAATCGTTATTCGTGCGAAACGGTCCATACGCTCCGCGCAACATATCGAATCGCGTCGGAATCGCTGCGCTCGCGTCAGTCGGACGCACGCGTGCCTTTGTCTTTTCGGCGTCCTGTTTAGATCCAGTCGCCTGCTGGGCGAGAACACGATTCGAGCAAGGCGAGAGGCAGAGAACCCCGCAAAGGGTCACGATACCGATACTGAAACGCATGCGGCTATCCTAGCGCAACGATAAACAGCCCGGCAGCATCATCCCCAACCAGCATCCGTGAGAATCCCGAGAGCCATCGATCTGTTCTGCTGTGTATATCTTCGAACCTCGGCGCCGCCAGATCGAACTAAACTATATCCCTATACGCGCCCCGGCGCAGATGCACTGTCTGATCTGCTTCGGTGCGACTCCTGGAGATTCGCTTTGCCTTACACTGACCGCCTCTATTACACAGACTCTTTTCTGAAAGCATTCACGGCACGGGTCTTAACGTCTCGCGCACTCAGCGGCAGCAACAACGATGCCATCTGGCAGGTTTCTCTCGACCGCTCTGCTTTCTATCCGACCAGTGGTGGTCAGCCATTCGACACCGGAATCCTGAGCACCCCTTCAAGCTCCCAGCTGCCAATCGAAATCGCGGTGGAACAAGTCGAGGAAGATGAAGAAGGTTCGGTGTGGCACTTCGTACAAAACCCGGTCCCGGAAGGAAGCGAGGTTCACGGACTAATCGATTGGCCGCGTCGCTTCGATCACATGCAGCAGCACACAGGCCAGCATCTGCTTTCGGCCGTGTTCGTGAGCCAACTCCACGCACCCACTGTTTCATTCCACCTCGGCGAAGCAAGCTCGACCATCGACCTTGCAGCCACTTCAATCGCGCATCATTCTCTTGAACGCATCGAACGTATCGCCAACGAAATCGTCGGAGAAGATCGGCCAGTCACAATTTCCTACGCGTCTCGTAACGAAGCCGAAGCAATGCTTGCCTCCGGTGAACTGCGCAAATTACCCGATCGCGAAGGAACCATTCGCGTAATCGACATCGCTGATCTCGATCGAAACGCCTGCGGAGGAACACACGTCCGCTCCACCGGTCAGATCGGAGGTCTGCTGATCCGTGGCATCGAGAAAGTCAGCCGTGGTTTCCGTATCGAGTTCGTCTGTGGATTGCGAGCAGTCCGTGCCGCCCGCTCCGACAGCTCAATCCTGATCGAGACTGCCGCATTGCTATCCACCGGAGCACCCGAGCTACCTGGCCTTATCAAGCAGATGCTTGCCGAAAACAAGAACTCTGCAAAAGAGCGCCAGAAACTTCGCGAGGAACTCGCAACGTATCAGGCAGCGGAGATCGTCAACAAAGTTCCTCTCGAAAACGGCACACGCCTCATCATCCAGCGGTTGCGAGACCGAGATCGAGATTTTGTAAAACTGCTCGCATCGCGCGCTGCGGCATCCGCTCCCGCAACCATTGCATACTTCTGCTCTGAAGAAGCTGACCCGGTGCGCGTCTATCTCGCTCGAAGTTCAGATCTGAGATTCAACTGCGGCCAGATTATGAAGCAAGCGTTGGCTAGCTTCGGTCTTCGCGGTGGTGGCTCACCCGACCTCGCACAAGGAGAAATTCCCGCGAACCAGGAGCCCGCCTTACGAGCATCGGTAACAGAGGCTATTCGCGACGCTGTCGACAGGACGAGTAACCAAATCTGAGACTCGGCCCTCGCGGCCTGAGCGGAAGCGGCGGACCTCCTGCATGGATCAGGTATTCCACGAAGGTACTCGCTCACCTTCGCAGACCAGGGCTCGCGACATCTTCACGGCGTCAACCTGGCACAACCTGTGACCTACTTCAATCTCCAATATCCGGCAAATCGAATGCCCTTGCAGGTGGATTCTTCTCCTCTCCCGCCTCAAACCGGAGCATTGATCTTCAACTTTCCTTTAGCTTCTGAACGGAAATCAAAATACATTCCAGCGGCGGGCATCCTGGCCCGCCGCTTTGTTACTGCATTCATCCTTGAATCTACCCGCGACGTTCCCGACCTGGGTAGCTGCGAGCCAACATCTCTGCGACTGATTCACCCTCCACAGAATTCAGCCGCTCATCGGCAACTCATCCTGCTCGAGAGCCATCCATCGTGTGTGCCGAAGTTGCGAACCTCCGGAGCAGGTCCGTAGTTTGAACTTTCCTCGCTTGCATCCCCTGGCTCTAGCTAGAGCGCACGCCCCGTCGCAAAAGGAGCGATTCATGACATCACGCAACTCGCAATCTTCTCAGGAGAAAACCTACGAAAAAACCGCGAAAGATCTCCTCAACTCAAAAGGCCTGCTCGTCGGTGCTACTGCGCTCATGGCCTACGGAGTGACCCGGCGCTCAAAGACCGGGCTCGCTCTTGCCACGGCGGGTAGCTTGCTGGCCCTGAACGCCGCTCGGCCTCGCAACGCCTCTCAGTCGCATACTCACGCCACTTTCCTCGTCAATGCTTCTCCGGAACAGACTTACCGCCTCTGGCGCGATCTCTCGAACCTGCCCCGTTTCATGCGACACGTGAAGTCCATCAACGTGCTCGATGACACGCATTCCGAATGGGTTGTCCTTGGCCCCATGGATCAGGAAATCCGCTGGTACGCCGAAATCATCGAAGACGCGAAGAACGAACGAATCTCTTGGCAGTCCCATCCTGACTCGCTTGTAACAACCAGCGGCTCTGTCGAATTCCGGCCACACCCCGCCGGCCGCGGAACCTACGTAAGTGCGACCGTCAGGTACGCACCCGGAAGCAAACTTACAAAGGCGGTCTCGACCATGCTCGGCAAGCATCCGCAGTTCATGGTGCGCGAGGACCTGCGCCGCTTCAAGGCATTACTCGAAACAGGCGAGGTTCCCACAATTCTCGGTCAAACCCATGGCTCGAGGGGCATGCATGGTTCCGTAGAACAGGTTCTCTTTCGAGAAACCGGGAACCTGGCGGAACCCCAGGCAGCCACAGCCTACAGCAAGACTGCCTAAACGAACCAGCCACTCACAAGGAGATTTCTATGAAAGCAGTTTGCTGGATGGGCAAGGAAAACATGCAGGTTCAAAATGTTCCTGATCCCAAAATCCTTAATCCACGTGACGCCATCATTCGCATCACGAGCACCTGCATCTGCGGATCCGATCTGCATCTCTACGACGGTTATGTTCCAACAATGGAGCAAGGCGACATCATGGGGCACGAGTTCATGGGCGAGGTCGTCGAAGTCGGTCCCGGTATCAGCAGAGACAAGCTCAAGGTGGGCGATCGCGTCGTTGTTCCATTCACCATTGCCTGCGGCAAGTGTCAGTCCTGCCAGGACCAGCTTTGGTCCTGTTGCGACAACTCCAATCCAAATGCCTGGATCGCCGAAAAAATGATGGGCTACTCCCCATCCGGCCTTTTTGGTTATACGCACATGATGGGCGGATATGCAGGCGGACAGGCGCAGTACGCCCGAGTGCCCTTTGCCGACGTGGGGCCGATCAAAATCCCTGACAAAATTCCGGACGAGAAGGTCGTTTTCCTCTCCGACATTTTCCCCACGGGCTACATGGGTGCGGAAAACTGCAACATTCGCCCCGGAGACACCATCGCTCTTTGGGGATGCGGTCCGGTCGGGCAATTCGCCATTCGTAGCTGTTTCATGCTCGGGGCCGGCCGCGTGATCGCTATTGACTGCGTCCCCGAGCGTCTGGAAATGGCACGCGCTGCTGGTGCCGAAACCCTCGATTTCAGCAAGGTTGACGTCCTCGAAGCACTGCGCGACATGACAGGCAATCAGGGTCCCGACGCATGTATGGACGTGGTCGGAATGGAAGCTTCCGGACACGGCATCGTCTTCGCAATGGATAAAGCCAAGCAGATGATGCGC
>DATNFD010000097.1:0-27163 GCA_035606555.1 Occallatibacter sp. | reverse complement strand
AAGCCGAATGGATCCTTATGTACTGCAACGTGCAGCTTCGGGGTTTTGAATCCGACAGCCGAGCCGTTTGACTCGGGAGCGACATTCACAGTCGCTGTGCGAGACGAGGGAAGCACTGCCCAGGAGGCATCTTCGGGCAGTTGTCCAGCAGGTCCCACCCGCACACGCAAAACGTCGTCGCGAATGGCTGTCAGCTGCATAATCGCCGTTCCAGAACGGATCTCAATGCCGTTTGGAAGCGGGTGCGACGCAGTGACTCGCTCCGGGCGAACGGAACCATTTCGTTGCTGTGCTGAAGCGTCAAAGGTCAGTTGCGATGTTGCGGCGGAAAACAGAATTGCAAAAACAACAAATGAAGAGCCTGTCGCTCTGCTCACTCAGCACCTCTTCGGAGCCAGTTTGTAGTCGCTAGAAAGGATAACGGTTCGGAGCAGGATATGAGAACCAGTTGGCGTCAATCAAAGGGACTTTGATTTCTGATGGGCGCTGAACCAGGGGCAGTGATTCCATACTTTGCGTCCAGAAATACTCGCAAGCCATCCGGCAGCATTGAGGCCAGCTCCTGCCAGGTGAGTACTTTGCATCGAGTTCGCATATCCACCGTTCGGACAGCTCGCATAACCGAAAACCATGCCTCGCGCAGATCAGGCCTTCGCTCATCGTGGATAACACAGAAGCTAGCACCAGCGTTATAGGCTGAAAGGACGTTGCGAATCAGCTGATAGGCTGAGTAGCCAGGGTCCCATTTCTGCTCTGCATTTGCTTGTGCTTCGAGCCGTCTATGGAACTCGCGGGCGATTTCATCGGCCCCCTCAATGGGAAATTCCCATTGCTGCGTGAATTCCTCGGTGAATTCGATTGCTGTACGGCGACGTTGGGTGCGCACTTGGACCTTGGGAAGCAGTTCCGGGTCGAAGACCTCATCGAAATCACGGTACGCCTCAACGATTTTTGCTTTCCGGCATTGGAAATCTGATTCCGTGAGCTTCGCCTCAACCAGCAGGTTGCCCCACCGCATATCGACCTCGGTTCGGTCGACGCGTCCCTGGCGAATTGGGACGCGCGCCTTCCAGCCGAACTCGGGTTGTTCAGAAGCAGTGATTCCGAGCATTGAACGCAGAGCTTGCGAGTCTGCCACGCCGGGGGTGCAGAACACGTTCATCAGCAGAGCGTCGGAACTCATGGAGGAGTCCAGCTCTCGCCATTTGCGCGACGAGTCGATCTGGGATTTCGGCAGCGAGCGACCTTGGGAATGAACTTTGTCGAACCTTCGCATCCACGCAGGATTTGCCAAGATAGCTTCGTAAGCTGAAGCATAGAAGTTGCCGTGGCGTCGCGTGTCAGGTGAATACACGATTACTGGATCGCTCCCGTAGCTCTCAACGTGGGGATAAGGGCGGCCGTAAACGCGATTCCGTTCGGCCAGCTCGGCTCTCAATTGGCCCGCGTATGAAAACATGCCGGTCACGACCTCAGCTTAGCCTGCCTGACTACTTCGGAGCGTCAGCAACGTGATCTCGGGCCTGGAACCAATCCTGGCAGGGAAGCCCAGGGTTCCCAAACCTCGATTCACATAGAGAAAGGCCTGCTGCGTGCGCTGTTTCTCTATAGGCAAATGGTAGAGCCCCGCGATGAAGCTGGTTATAAATCGAGCAGGATTCAAAGCGGTATGCAGAATCTCGACGTCGACCTGTCCTCCGTGCGTATGGCCGGACAAAGACAACTCGACGCCGGCAGCGGCGGCACTCGGGAAGGTATTTGGATTATGTGACAGGAGGATATTTGGCATCTCGCGCCTCACCAGGCTTTCAGCGCCATTGAGGGTCGGCAGAGGTTTGCCTGCCATCGGAATGTTGCGCTGGTAGTCGATCCCGATGAGGTTGAAATCGGCCCCGTTCCATTTCAGTTGTGAAGCCGAGTGACGCAGCAAGGTCATACCGTTCGCTGCAAAGATTTTTTCGGCATCGTCTTCTGCACCTGCGTAAATCTCATGATT
Source organism: Occallatibacter sp. (assembly GCA_035606555.1). Taxonomy (GTDB): domain Bacteria; phylum Acidobacteriota; class Terriglobia; order Terriglobales; family Acidobacteriaceae; genus Telmatobacter. Next base: position 25,167 of record DATNFD010000097.1, on the reverse strand, counting down.
TCCATTGCATGCCCAGGTACCCAGAGGCGAGCGCAACCGGCCGAGCTCACCAATGCATTCGGCCAGAGGGTCGCCCCAACTGGTTACGAAGTCTCCAGTGATCACGGCGACATGCGGATCAAGCTCATTGGCAATCAATACCGCACGGCGGATTTCATGGAGGGGCATGAAATCGCCGACGTGGATGTCGCTGAGCTGAAGGATACGCATGCCATTCAAAGCGCGCGGCAGGTTGGCGAGAGGAACCTCAACGTGTTCGACTTCGAAATGGAGCCGCTCACGTCCGTAACCATAGATGGCAGCGGCGAACGGGGCTGTTCCCACAATCGAAGCTGTCTGTCGGAGCATCGCTCGGCGCGACGCTATGTACTCTTTTGTTGGCTTCTGGATCAGTTCGAGCAATCGCTCCCACAACCACACGACCATATGAAGTGCCTTGGTGAAGAAGAAGGCAAATGTGGAAGAAAAAATCCAGAGCTGGACAGGGGGTGCAATCCGGTAGCTGATTCGCGGAGGCAGGAATTTGGCGGAGATCCGATCGATAAGGACCGCAATCATCGCCACCCAGCAGAAAATAACCAGGAGCCTGATCAAATATCGCAGTAGGCGATTCGATCTCTTCGATAGCCTCAGAACGATCTTCAGCCAATAGATCTGTGGCAGCACCAGCAACGCGATAAGAAGTAAGCGACGCAATATGAAAGTAAGTGGCATGCTTTCTTTCGAGAAGAGATAATGTACCACCAATGCGTTCGTATCGTGGAAGTCTTGTAGGAGCAGAAATTACGGCAAAGCAATCTTGGAGGGCTACACCAAGGTGACTGTCGGGTAGCACGGAAGCCAAAGTCGTTGCAGGGGTATGGACTACGAACTATACTGGCGCCACCGCACACGCCGGGGGGCTCCGGCGATCGGTCTCAATTCAGCAGTTGAACATCGATGGGGAGGTTGTTCGTGTTGAAGAGAATTGCTTGTTGTATGGGTCTCTCTTGCTGCATTGGTTTGAGCGTGGTTTCCGCGGCAGCGCAGCAGGTGGTTCACGCGCTGACTGGCACCGTAAGCTCAATCAACGCTGCAGGCAAGACCATCTTGGTATTTCAAGACAATGGCACGCAAAGCGAGTTCACCGATGGGACGGATTCCAAGGCTCGTCTATCGATCGACAAGAAGGTCGCACTCGAGACAACCGCGGCTGACGTTTTCAAGAGGACGGGTGCATACGTTGTAGTCCTGTATTACGGCGGAGACAACAATCGAACGGCAGTCGCACTTAAGAACCTTGGGTCCGGGCCGTTCACGTCGACAAACGGAACGGTTGTGAAATTCGATAGCAAGCACTCGATTGCGGTGGAAGACACTTCCGGAGCGACTCAGATCTACCGCCTGACGCAGGACACGATTGGCGAAGGGTATCTCGGCGCGGTAGACGGATTCAAGTTCCAGGCGCAAAAGGGCGATAAGGTCCGGATAGTCGGGTCGAAGGACGACAGCGGGCTCAGGGCTCTGTTCGTGCGTCTGATGTAAGTTATCTGAGAGATTATCTGGTGGCGTGATCGCAATAAGCTGAGCTTGAGGCGATGATCGAACGTGGAAACCGCAGTTCCCTGCGAGGCACTGCCAGCCAACCGGAGTCGCTAATTCGATCGGATTTAACGAGCAAGAGAGCCGGGCGATCCAGTGATAACGGACCGCCAAACTCCCTAGATCCCCGCACCCGGGATGTAGTTGTAATCGATCTTTGCTGGCGTCTTAATCGGATCGCCGGTTAGATCATGCGTGTGCCACGTTACGCTCTCGCTTGCAACTTCAGGATGCTTGCGTAGGAACATGAGCGCGTAAGTGGAGGCTGTGGGATCGTCTTTCTGGTCCGCAAATTTCGCGGACTCGACGGCTGCCTTGCCTTTTTCACCAAGACGGCGATACAGAATCGCAAGCTGATAGTGTGCGGCCAAGTCATCGGGGTCGATGGCCTGAAGCTTTTCGTATTGCTCGCGCGCATTGGGGTAATCGTGTGCCTGGTAGTAGCTGAAGCCGAGTTCGCGGAGGCCGTCCTTTGCTCGCGGATATTTCGCGAGCATGGCCTTCAGATCTTCGATGGCTTCCTGCACCTGGCCAGCGTTGCGCTCGACGAGGGCGCGATAGTAGAGCGCGCGCGGGTCGCCGGGTAGCAACTCCAGAGCTTTGGCGAGGTGGGGCTTGGCATCGTTGTAGCGCTCCCAGACCGTTTCGACTACAGCCATGTTCGTATAGGCGTCAGCGTAGTCGGGACGCAGCGCAGCGACCTTCTTGAATGCTTCGACCGATTTTTCGTACTGGAGCGAGTCGAGCAGAGCGATGCCGTAGTTGTCCCAGCGCATCCACTCGGGGTTCTCTCCGGGCCCGGGTGCGATTGGCGGATTGTCGCCGATATTGAGGGTGCGCCCGGTGCTTGCGAGTTCGAGAACAGGCTCGGGGTAGTGCTTGCCGGCCTGCTGGTCCATCGCGTAGTCGATAAAATGCTGATCGAACCGGCGGTATCTCACGGATGCCGTGATGGTGACGTGCCCCCCGATCGTCTTGGGCAGACGAAATCTGTAGCGCACCAATTGCGAACGGCCAGATTGCAAGCCATTGTTGTATGCCAAAACGCGGTTATGCCAGATCTGGTGAATGTCGTTGAGCGTTCCTTCGACGTTGACCAGCCGGCTGGTGAAGGAATGAGCGGATGGATCGAGTTCGCCGTCGGGCTTGATGAAGCCTGACTCTGCGAGCGTCTTGCCCGAGGGATCTTTGACGTTGAAATCGACCCACGCCTCGTAGAAGTCGCGCTGCTCGGGAATGAACGAGTGGCCTATGCCCTTGTTCTGAATGACGACATCGGCCACCAGAGTGTCGCCGGGAGTGAGCGAGAACTCTTTCAAGCCGAGCGGAGCGACCAGCGAAGTGGTGGGAGCTTCGTCGGGTGATGCTGACGCAGTTTCTTTCTCGAGGGCGAAGATGTCGACGTTCAACACCCCTTTGCCGTCGGGGCCGTTCTTGAGAAAATCGACAAGTTTTTTCGACTGTTCATCGAACTTGTAGTAAGCGGCGTTGAGACTGTTTCCACCCAGCCAGCGATGCGAGACGAGGGTGCCATCCTTGGCGCCGGCATCCTGCGCGCCATTTGTCATTTGCTCGCGCGGCATGTGGCACGTCTGGCAGGTCGAGACGGCTTCTTTACGGTAGAAGGGAAGTGGTGACTGCTTGGTGAAACTGGCCCCCTGCCACTCGTCGTAGACGGTGAATGCCCGGAGGAACTTGTAGTCGTCCAATGCCCGGGGAATGGTGGCTTTGTGGCATGCGGCGCAGAACTCGGCCGTCTTGAGCAGCGGCCGCATGACGGCCTGCTTGTGGCGATCGAGATGGCCGAGAATCTCAGAGTCAGAGACCGGCCGGGTGACAGGAGCACCTTTGTCGTCGACGAGAACCGCCGGTGTGCCCATGACGTAGCTGCCCGTTCCGGTGGTGTCAGTTGACTGAATGGAGTGGCAGACGGCGCAGGAAATGCCTTCATCTTCGAACGGACGCGTCTTTGGCATGCCTTGCGAGAGGTCTCCCGAGAACAGAGCAATTGGATTGTGGCAACCTTCGCAATGGCGCGAGAACTGCACCCCTTTCTCGCCGATCAGCATGTTCACGTTCTTCAGATACCACGGTTGACGGAAGCTATTGGAGTGAACGGACTGGCGCCATTGGTGGTAAGCCTCCTGATGGCAATGGCCGCAGTACTCGGCGGTAGGGACGGACCGCGGGTTGACGAATTGCCCGTTGGCCGTCATCGCATTGGAGGGCAGAAAGGGGTGTTCTTTGCCGAAGGCGTAGTTATAGCGGCTGGTGACCGAGTCGTGAAACTGCGAAGTGGGGCCGGATACTCGTATGCTCGCGGTGTATGCGGCAGGTGGGGCATCAGTCGTTGCCGGTGAGGAGGAGGGTGGATCGGTCGCGGCGCGAACAACGAAGCTGGCGGTCAACGGCAGGATTACCAGGCAGCCTATGGGGGCCAAATGGCGCGGCGGCAACTTAAACATCTCGGAAAAGACTCCCTGGACTGCTTTAGACTTGCGACGTTGAGATATCCGAACTGCTCCAGAAGGAGAAGGCAATTCGGGGGACATTAAGACGGTAACAAAGGAAACGGATCGACTGTCCACCACCGAAAGTTGGAGACGTTCAGGCGATCAAACCCGGATTTGCCGTTCTCTCGAGGCATCGCGAGCCCCCAGACTCATCTGCGACAGCGAGCGGTTCATAGAGTGGGATGAGTGGGGCAATAACGGACCTGGATGGCGATGAAGCGGCTATTCGAGTTTAGCCAAACCTAGGGCCAAACTGTTAAGTTTATTAGGAAAGACCTCTCACTCGCAGATGGCCTCAAGTCCATACTTTTCATTGGCAGTTTTATTCGGTGTTGCGCTCGGGTTCGGGCTCGCTCCCCTGGGGCTGGCCTGGGTTTGGCAGAGGGTGTTTTCACCCGCCAAACCGAATGCCATCAAGAATGACATCTATGAGTGTGGTCTCGAATCAAGAGGGGATGCGTGGGTACAGTTTCGCTCGGCGTACTACCTTTACGCGATCATTTTCCTCATCTTCGACGTGGAAGCGATATTCCTGCTGCCCTTTGCGGTGGCTTTTACGCGACTGAGTGCAGCGGCGTGCGTTTCGATGCTGGTGTTTGTGCTGCTGCTGATTGAAGGTCTGGCCTGGGCCTGGGCAAAAGGCGTACTTACATGGGCCTGAGCAGGCGGCTCATGCCCTTAGCTTTGAAGTTCCTAGCTGGTAGTTAACAGTCCGGTATCTTGCCCGGATGGAACTACGACCTGAGAACTGGAGTGAAGCGACAATGGCTGTTGATCAGAATTTGAACATCGAACTCGGCAAGCAGGGCGTCTTTGTGACGACCATCCAGGAGCTGTATAACTGGGGCCGCCGCAGCTCGATCTGGCCGATGCAGTTTGGCCTGGCCTGCTGCGCCATTGAGATGATTGCCACGACCATGGCGCGCTACGACCTTGCTCGTTTCGGGTCTGAGGTGTTCCGTCCCTCACCGCGGCAAGCTGACCTGATGATCATCTCGGGTACGGTCACGAAGAAGATGGCTCCGCAGGTAGTGCGGCTCTATAACCAGATGGCCGAACCTCGGTACGTAATTGCAATGGGCGCCTGTGCAATCTCCGGCGGACCTTTCAAGCAGGGATACAACGTGCTCAAGGGCATAGATCGCTATATACCCGTTGACGTACACATTCCCGGATGCCCGCCCCGGCCCGAGGCGTTGATCCAGGCGTTCATGACATTGCAGAAGAAAATCGACGAGCAGCACCTCACCGGCGAAGAGCGGCCGCGGCATTTGAATGAGGAAGCACCTGGCGAATTCCCGGTACCCGAATTCGGCGAGCATGATCTGGAGCCGCCCAGCAATCCGGGTACATGGACGGTCCCGAAGATCATTCAATAGAGCAGGGGATTGAAGTGGAGAATAACAAGCAAGTGCAAGTGATCTGGGAGATCGTGCGACGTTGAAGAGCGTAGAAGAAATCAAGGCGGCGATTGAAGCAGCAGTGCACGGCGCAATGGTTACTGTAATCCCGAACCCCGCGCCAATCGCGCAGCACTCCTTGCTCATCGATCCGGAGCACGCTCACAGCGTGGCCGAGTTCTTGCGCGAGGACGAGGAACTCGCCCTCGATTTCTTATCCAATGTCACCGGCGTGGACTATCTGGACAAAGAGATCGCCGAAAAAATTAAAGTCACGCGTCAAGTTTCGAAGGCGGTAGACGGCGTCGAGCAGATGATCGAAGAGACCGTTGAAGAGACGCGGAAGCGAGTTGTCCCGGGATACCTTGAAGCTGTCTATCATCTTTTTTCCATTTCGAAAAAGCACGGCCCCGTAATCATCCGCATGCGTACTGGCAATCGCACAGATCAGGTGGAACTGCCTTCGCTCACGCCAGTCTGGCGTTCGGCGGAGTTTCAAGAGCGGGAGATCTTCGATCTGTTCGGCATCGTGTTCAAGGGACATCCGGACCTGCGTCGGATCCTGATGTGGGACGAATTCAAGGATCACCCCATGCGTCGTGACTACGTTGAGCCCGACGACTTCGAATACGAACCGACGCCGCATGATGAAGTGTTGAAGCGTGCTCAGGAGCACAAGGCCAAGGTCGCGGCAGGAGAGGCGAGACAGTGAGCTCTTCGGGTATGAAGACAGAGAAACTTCCGGGCTGGAACCGTCCGCCGGTCATCGACACCGATGGCGAGGGGGAACTCCTCGAAGTTGCCATGGGTCCGCATCATCCTTCGACTCACGGCGTCTTCCGCATGGATGTGGTTCTCGATGGCGAGCGCGTGATCAGGCTCAAGCCTGTCTTCGGTTACCTGCATCGCAATCACGAGCAACTCGGACAAAGCCAGAGTTACCTCGCGTCGATGCCGTACACGGATCGGCTCGATTACTTCTGCTCGCTCACGAACAACTGGGCGTATGCGCTGGCTGTCGAAAAGCTTGTCGGGCAGGAAGTGCCGGAGCGTGCCGAGTATCTTCGCGTGATCCTTGCCGAACTGACGCGCGTGCAGAATCATGCATCAACGATTGGCTTTCTCCTGCAGGAAATGGGTGCCAGTGGCACTCCACTGATGTACGCCTTCCGTGAGCGAGAAAAGATACTCGATCTCTTCGAGAGTCTGACCGGTTCGCGCATGATGTGCAACTACATGCGTTTCGGCGGCTGCCGGGTTGACGCCTCGCCCGCATGGCTCGAAGCTACCCGGAAAGTCGTTGCGGGTCTGCCGGCGTTCGTAGATGAGTTCGAACGCTTTCTGATGACCAACGAGATTCTGATGGCTAGGTGTCAGGGTATCGGTATCCTCCGACCCGATCTCGCCGTCAATGCCGGAATCAGCGGACCGATGCTGCGCGGTTCGGGTGTCAATTACGACATCCGCAAGATCGATCACTATGGCATCTACGATCGCTTCAAGTTCCGCGTACCGCTCGGCGACCACGGTGACATCTACGACCGCTACATGGTCCGCATGCTCGAAATGCGTGAGTCGATCTCGATTCTGAATCAGGCATTGAAGGAACTGCCCGGCGGTCCGGTGATGGACCCCAAAGCAAAAATCAGGAACTTCCGTCCGAAGCCGGGCGAGGCTTATGGCCGCATCGAAGCGCCAAAGGGTGAGCTGGGTTTCTACCTGATCAGCGACGGCAGTCCGAACCCGTATCGCTATCGGGTTCGACCGCCAAGTCTTATTAACCTGACCGTTCTGGAAGATATGTGCCTCGGCTCGAACGTTGCCGATGTAGTTCTGATATTTGGAAGTGTCGACATTGTGCTCGGAGAGGTAGATCGTTAGCTCTCGTGGTCAGAGATTGGTTCTCGCATAGAGGCTAAGAGCTAGAAGCTAACTAGGAGCTGTAGTTAATGCTGGGTGATGGAATTCTGAAGGGACTGGCTGAAACGGCAAAGAATTTTGCCGGAAGCTTTGTCTCGAAAGAACGGATGACGACTGTTGAATACCCGGAAGAGCGCCTGCCTCTCCCGGAAGCTGCGCGGAACTTTCCGTTCCTCGTTTATGACGGCGACGACTGGGAGAAGGGCCTTCGCTGCGTCGCTTGCCAGATCTGCGAGAAGGAGTGTCCGCCGAAATGTATCTATATCGAGAAGAGCAAGGATAAGAAGCCGGACTACGTGGGCAAGCCCCAGATCTATCCAGCGAAGTTCGACATCGATATCTCCGTTTGCATGAGCTGTCAGATCTGCGTCGAGGTGTGTCCATTTGAAGCGATCAAGATGAATACCGAGTTCGAACTCGCGACGGATGATCGCTTCGATGGCCTGCTTCTCGATCGCAAGCAGCTGGCGCGCTCCAACGAGTACTACCACCAGATCCATCCCACTGAAGCCAGCGAAGTCGATGCTCGACTTGCAGAAGAAAAGGCTAAGGTAGAGGCCAAAGCCAAGGCCGCTGCAGAAGCAGCCGCAGCGAAAGCAGTCACCGCACCCGCCACCGGGGCTCCGGCCGTTCCCGATGCTGCAAAGCCTGCCGCTCAGGCGGAGCCCAAGCCTGCTCCAACAACCAAAGCTGCAGAGGTCGCCAAGGCATCGGCAATGGCAACCGCACCCGCCGCTCCGAAACCTGTACCGGGAACCGGGACTGACGGTCCTGCCCCGATGACAACTGAAGATAGGAAGAACGCCGAGACTCCGGCAAAGACGAATGAAGGGGAGCCGAAAGCATGATCGAAAGGCTCGACCAGATCTTTGTACTACTGAAGCATTGGTTGCTTGGTTATCTGCCTGAAAGCTGGCAGACTCCCGTCGGAGTCATCATCAGCGTAGCCTGCATTGTCGGGCTCTATCCCGCGTTGTTTGCTGTGACCACCGTTCTCGAACGCAAAGGGGTTGGCCGCATCCAGAATCGTCTCGGGCCCAATCGCGTCGGTCCATACGGCATTCTTCAGCCGATGGCAGACGGCATCAAGTCGTTGACGAAGGAAGACATCGTTCCGACCAGTGCCGATGCGGTTGTCCACTTCTTGGCCCCCATCATCCTTGTGGTCACCGTGTTCATGGGGTTCGCCGTTCTCCCCATGGGCCGCAACATGGTCTTGGTCGATATGGACGCCGGCCTGCTCTTCTACTTCGCCATGGGTGCCTCTACCGAGTTGTCAGTTTTCATGGCCGGCTGGTCTAGCCGCAACAAGTATTCTCTGCTCGGTGCTATGCGCGCTGTTGCGCAAATGATCAGCTACGAGGTCGCGCTGCTGCTGTCGAGCGTAGTGATCGTAATGATGACCGGCTCGCTTTCGCTGGTGAAGATTGTTGAAGCGCAGAACCATTACAGCTACGGCCTTCCGCACTGGTACATCTTCACTCCCTGGGGATTCGCCGCGTTCATCATGTATGCGATCGCGGGCACAGCCGAGACGAATCGCTCGCCCTTCGACCTTCCCGAAGGCGAGTCGGAGCTTGTCGCCGGGTATCACACCGAATATTCGGGCTTTAAATTCGCACTGTTCTTCCTGGGTGAATATGTCGCAATGTTCTCGATCTCGGGCCTGGGATCCACGCTCTTTCTGGGTGGGTGGATGGCTCCGCTCTCAGGGCTTCAGTTTATTCCATCCTGGATATGGTTTTTCGGCAAGCTCTTCGTTTCGATGTGCGTCTTCATCTGGCTTCGCGGAACGCTACCTCGACTGCGACAGGATCAGCTGATGAACTTCGCCTGGAAGTTCGTCTTGCCGATGTGCCTGCTCAATCTTTTCGTCGCAGCCTTGTGGCGATTCATGGGTGATGGCTGGCTGCGTTGGATTGTCTGCTCCGCGATTCTCATCGTTGCCTACTTCAGCATCGGTCGTGAAGGGATGCGCCGCAAGCATTTTGGCCCAAGGAGCTACCGCTATGCAGCGTAGCCGAGGGCAGTGCGAATTGCTGTACCGATATCTGGAAGAAAGGAGCGGCCTGCCGTGGGATCTGTTTTTTATGTGATTTCTGCATTTTCGGTCGGCGGTGCGCTCGCTGCCGTTCTGCTCAAGAACCTGGTGCATGCGGCCCTTGCCCTGACCATCGCGTTCTTCGGCCTGGCCCTGCTCTTCCTTCGCCTAGACGCACAGTTCGCGGGTTTCGCGCAGATTCTGGTTTATGTCGGCGCGGTGGCTATCCTGGTTGTCTTCGCAATTCTGCTTACAAAAGGCTCCGAAGTTCCGAAGGAAGGTGTCTTCTCGAAAAGCTGGCTCGTGGGTCTTGCTATTGCGGCTGGCGTCTTCGCCGCGCTCGCGTGGGCTGTCATGCAGGCCGCCCCGTCACTGCCGAATGAGGCGGCTGTACCTGCAATAACGGTGAATGATATCGGCAATGCGCTGATGAGCCGCTACGTGCTGCCGCTCGAAATCATCGCGGTGCTGTTGACAGCCGCCCTGCTCGGCGCCGTGATCGTCGCCATGCACGAGAAAGAGAGGTCCCGGCAAGGATGACACCTCTCGCGGCATACCTGATCGTCGCGGCCCTAATTTTTGCCATCGGCCTCGCGGGTGCCCTCACCAGGCGCAACGCGATCATGGTTCTGATTGGCATTGAACTGATGCTCAATGCCGCCAATCTGAATCTGATCGCCTTTTGGCGCTATGGCCCGCACCCCGAACTGCTTACCGGTATGATGTTCGCCATCTTTTCGATCGCCGTAGCGGCTGCCGAAGCCGCGGTTGGCCTCGGACTCGTTATTTCTATCTACCGCCACGCAAAGACAGCCGATGTTGAACAAATGAATAGGATGAAGGGGTGAACGAATAATGCAAGAAGCAATGGCGTTCACACCTCAGATCGACGCAAGTTCCATCACGCGTTTATTGTGGCTGATTCCAGCATTGCCGATCGTTGCCGCCGGCATCATCTCTGTATTGAAGCAGCCTCGGCGCAAGCTCGCATCGAGCCTCGCGATCGGCTCGCTTGGCATCTCACTGCTCATTGCTATCATCGCCTTCGTGCATGTGCTCAGCGGATGGTCTCATGGCCACGCTGTACGGGAGATCGTCAATTTCTCGTGGATGACAGCCGGAACGCAGGCCGTCGAACTCGGATGGGTTCTCGACCCGCTCTCGGCCGTGATGCTGGTGATGGTCACCTTGGTCGGCCTTCTCATCTTCATCTACTCCACCGGGTACATGGAGCACGACGAGAACTACACGCGATTCTTCTGCTTCCTTGCGCTCTTCGCCGGAGCGATGCTCGGCGTTGTCATCGCTAATAGCATTCTCTTGCTGTTCATGTGCTGGGAACTCGTCGGCCTCACGTCCTACCTGCTGATCGGGTTTTGGTATCAGCGGCCATCTGCCGCCGCGGCGGCGCGTAAGGCGTTCATCACCACGCGCGTCGGTGACATCTTCTTTCTTTTGGGAATCGTCTGGCTATTCGCGCAGACCGGCACGCTGCTCTTCTATGATCACGGCGCGGGATCGATGGAGCCTTTGGCGCTTGGCGGCATGCTGGTTCATCAATCTCATTGGGGACTCACCGCGGCCGGCGCGATCGGGCTTCTTATCTTTGCCGGAGCAGCAGGGAAGAGCGGCCAGCTTCCGCTGCATGTCTGGTTGCCGGATGCGATGGAGGGGCCCACACCCGTCTCCGCACTTATCCATGCCGCGACCATGGTTGCGGCAGGCGTTTACCTTATCGCCCGCGTCTATCCTTTGATGTCGGCCGGAGCGGTGGCTCAGGGCGAAGCACCGGGCACAACGACAGCACTGATGGTCGTCACCTGGGTCGGCGCCTCCACGGCAGTTTTCGCCGCATTGATCGCAGTCGCGCAGAACGACATCAAGCGCATCCTCGCCTACTCCACCGTCTCGCAACTCGGATACATGATGGCCGGCCTCGGCCTCGGAGGAGTTGCGGTGGGCATGTTCCACCTGATCACGCATGCATTCTTTAAGGCGCTTCTCTTCATGGGCGCAGGTTCCGTGATTCACGGAGCACGCGAAGAGCAGGACATTCGCCACATGGGCGGCCTCCGCAAGTACATGCCCTGGACCTTTTACTCTTATGCGGTTGGCATGCTCGCTCTTTGCGGCGTACCGATCTTTTTCTCCGGTTTCTGGAGCAAGGACGAGATTCTGGAATCAGCTCACGGATGGCCGCTCTCGCAAGCGCCCTACTACATGCTGATCTCCGGAGCGGTTCTGACGGCCTTCTACATGACGCGCCAAGTCAGCTATGTTTTCTATGGCGAATATCGCGGGCGGGGACATGCACACGAAAGCCCGCGTGTGATGACCACGCCGCTGGTCATCCTGGCGATCTTCGCTATCACGCTGGGTATTATCGGCACTCCGGCCTGGCCGTGGTTCCGGGCATTCTTAGAAAATCATGCAGCTTCAGTCGAGATGCATGCCTTCAGCGAATCGGCATGGCTGATGCTTCTGCTGACATCGTGCGTGATCGTTATCGTTGGAATTGGGCTCGGCTGGTGGCTCTACGGCAACAAGTCTCCCCGCGCCGAAGAAACCGATGCACTTCAGAAAGCAATCTCGCCCGTCTGGGCTGTTCTTGCCAATCGCTTCTATGTCGACGAACTCTACGGCGCGACTGTGATTGCCTTCTATTACTGGTGGGCCAAGGTCGCTGACTGGATCGATCGCGAAATCTGGGGAGATATGGTTGCGACCGTCACGCTCTTGTTCAAAGGATGGGCGCAGCTCAATAGATTTCTCGACGCCAATATGGTAGATGGCGCCTTCGATAAGGGTTGCGAGGAGATCTATAACGGCGGCGGCGTTTTTGCGCGAATCCAGAACGGCCGCGGTCAGATTTATCTTCGCCTCCTCGCGTTAGCCGTTGTCATCCTCGCTGCGATCCTGATTTGGAGCGGCCGCCCATGAACTCGCTCCCGCTCCTTACCATCATTACGGTACTACCGGTCATTGGTGCGGCAATTTCGCTCTTCACGCGCCGGCACTCACGCGGGGTTGCCCAGGCCACAGGCATCGTTTGCCTCCTGCTCTCTCTCGTGGTCTGGATGTACTTGCCGGCCGACGGTTCGATCGGCCTTCAGGAACTGCATCAGTGGGTGCCAACGCTTGGAGTTCAGTACCACCTCGGAGTTGATGGCCTCGGCGCTCTGATGCTCATCCTCTCCGCGCTCGTATCGCTCATGTCCATCGATGCAGCGCATCGCGTCCATCATGAGCCCGGTCTCTTCTTCGCGCTTGTGCTCTTGCTCGAAGCTGGGCTTTTCGGCACCTTCACTGCACTCAATTTCTTCCACTGGTTCATCTTCTGGGAACTCAGCCTCATCCCCGCGTTTTTCCTCATCAAGCTGTGGGGCGGACCAAAACGCGGGCCGGCCGCGACGCAGTTCTTCGTCTACACCATGGTTGGTAGTGTTGCGCTCCTGCTCAGCTTCCTTGCGGTTTACCACGCCACCGGATCCATGGACTTCATTCAGCTTGCGACGATGGCCGCGAACGGCACTCTTCAGAATAGAGTTCTCGCCAGTCTCGGCCCGGTCATGATGTGGCTTGCTGTCGGGGTCCTCGCCGGCTTCGCAGTTAAAGTGCCTTTGGCGCCCTTTCACACGTGGTTGCCCGCTGCGTACAGCGAGGCGCCATCGCCCGTCACCATGCTGCTTACCGGCGGAATGTCAAAGATGGGGGTGTATGGTTTAATTCGAATCGCACTCCCGCTTTTCGGGGCGCAGATCGCAGCAATCCGGACACCGCTGCTCGTCCTCGCAGTCATCACAATCGTGATGGGTGCGTGGGCTGCCGCCGCGCAGAAGGACCTGAAGCGCGTCTTCGCCTACTCGTCGGTCAATCACCTCGGATACTGCCTGCTCGGAATCTTCGCCATCGCCATACATACCGGCGGGAACGTATCAGACTCTGTTAGCCAGGCTGCTGCACTCAACGGCGTTATCCTTCAGATGTTCAATCATGGGCTCACGGCGGCTACGCTGTTCTGGTTCATTTCAATGATTCAGTTTCGCAGCGGCGGCCTGCGCGGCATCGGCACTTTCGGCGGACTTCGCAAACCCGCACCGGTCTTTGCGGGCCTCATGGGGATCGCACTCTTCTCTTCACTTGGACTTCCTGGACTGAACGGCTTTGTTGGCGAGTTTCTGATCTTCCGTGGCGTGTTTCCGCTCTCGTGGGTGGCAGCTGCCGTTTCAGTCCTAGGCTTGCTAGTTACGGCCGCAGTGATCCTAACCGTAATCCTGAAGGTTTTCAGCGGACCTGTACCTGAGCGATGGGCGTCTTTTCCGGATTTGCACGGAGGAGAACGGCTTGGCGTAGCGCCCGTTATTGGATTGATGTTCTTGCTCGGCTTGGTGCCGCAGATCGTGCTTGAACGTGTGAATCCTACCGTGCAGTACCTGCTGGCGCATTGGAGATTTTAGACAGAATGTTGGCTTGGACGATCTACATCTCGTTTGCCGGTGCGCTGGTACTTGCAGTTTTGCCAAAAGGCAATGCGACGCTGGCGCGCGCCATCGCGCTTGTCATCGCGGCGGCGGGATTTCTAATTGCGATTGCCGGTTTTGCGGCCGGTGCAGGGCAGGGAAGAGTCACCATAATTGACGTTCCGTGGGTGCCCGCTATGGGTATCCATTACACGCTCGCCGCCGATGGCATAAGCCGCGTGCTCGTGCTCCTCACCGGGCTGGCAGCGCTTGCAGGGGTCCTGTTCAGCTGGAACATCAACCTCCGCACCAACGAGTTCTTCGCCTTCTTCTTCGCCCTTATCGGGGGGGTCTATGGAGTTTTTCTCAGTTTCGATCTTTTTCTGCTGTTTGTGTTTTACGAAATCGCGATCGTACCGAAGTACTTTCTCATAGCGATCTGGGGATCGACGCGGCGCGAATACGCTGCGATGAAGCTTGCGTTATATTCGTTTGTCGGTTCGGCGATGGTGCTCATCGTCCTGCTTGCGGCTTATGCAACTTCGGGCAGTCACTCGACCGGTCTGGTAAATCTCGCGAACGCAGATTTCCCGATCGGTTTCCAGATGTGGGCCTTCCCCGTAACGTTTATCGGCTTCGGAATCCTCGCAGGTCTATGGCCATTTCACACGTGGGCGCCGACGGGCCACGTTGCCGCGCCAACTGCCGCGTCGATGCTGCTCGCCGGTGTGGTCATGAAGCTCGGCGCATACGGCTGCCTGCGTGTTGCCATCGGTCTCTTCCCTCACGGGCTCGATCAATGGGGATGGTCGTTCTGGGGTATTGGTTCGTGGCGGGATGTCTTCGCTCTGCTTGCAGTGATCGGTATCGTTTATGGCGCATTGGTTGCGCTTGCGCAAACCGATTTCAAATTTGTCATTGGCTACTCCAGTGTGAGCCATATGGGCTTTGTCCTGCTCGGTCTCGTGACGCTGACGCAAGTTGGTGTGGATGGCGCGGTGCTGCAGATGTTCTCGCACGGAGTTATCGCTGGACTGCTCTTCGCAATTGTCGGTCGCATCGTCTACGATCGCACCCACACGCGCCAACTCGCGGAACTCGAAACCATGTACCTCGGACGAAGAATGCCCTTCGCTGCGTGGGCATTTGTCATCGCTGGAGTCGCCTCAATGGGCTTGCCGGGATTCTCAGGATTCGTCGCGGAACTGCAAGTTCTTATTGGTGCGTGGATCGCGAAGCCATGGTGGACAGCGGCATCCGGCGTCGGCATTGTGATCGGCGTGGCATACACGTGGCGCGCACTGCAGAAAGCATTCTTCAGCGATCGACTGCCGAAGCCCGATGAACATCCCAAGGAGGGGTGGCCGAAGTTCGATCCGATCACGTGGCCTGAGGTCACCGCGACTTGTCTATTGTTTGCGGCCACGCTGATCGTCGGAATCTATCCCAGCATCCTGCTGAATTCGATTGAGCCAGCAGTCAAAGCGCTTCTTGCGGGAGGGATGCAATGAACTACGCTGACCTCTTTCGCGTAACCCTGCCGGAGACGGCTCTCGATGTCGCGGCTTTGCTCGTTCTGGTCGTCGATCTTGGGTTTCTGCGCAAGGCGGCTTTGCAAACTCGCATCATGGCCGCAGTTTTGATCGGGGTTGCGGGTTGCGGCGCAGCTGTCGCTGCCATGCCATTTCAGGCAGGCGGCGGATTGAGTTATCCCGGAAGCACTGATCTTCTGCTCGCCGCAGGAGGTTCCACAGCGATCGCACAGGTTGGCATTCTGATGCTGACAGTGCTGACCCTGTTCCTTTTGATCGGATCGGATTTTACGAAGCACGTTGGTGAGTTTGTTGCTGTTGTTCTGATGGCTTCTACGGGTGGGTTGCTGATCTCCGCGGCGCAGGATCTGCTCGTCATATTTGTTGGGCTCGAACTCCTCTCACTGGGTCTCTACATCCTGACGGCTTTCGCGAAGCGATCGGGCAAGAGCGCCGAGAGTGCCATGAAGTACTACCTGTTCGGCGGAATGTCGGCTGCATTTCTGCTGTTCGGGTTCAGCTATCTCTACGGACTGACCGGGTCAACGAATCTGCACGAAATCATGTTCGGGCTCTATGGGATGCGAGTGCTCAGCGCGACACCATTGGTTTACGTCGCACTGGTTATGGTTGCGGCCGGGCTCGGCTTCAAGGTTGCTGCAGTGCCATTCCATCTCTGGGCGCCGGATACTTACGAAGGGGCGCCTGCGCCTGCTGCCGCGTTCATCGCCTCTGTCTCAAAGGTAGCGAGTTTTGCGTTGTTGATTGGTATTGGAACCGCAGCGATGCACCTCGTCGATAGACTGCCTGGAACTGCGCACCTAGTGCCCGTGACTGCGATGTTCACCACCGAACCATTGACTCACTGGTCGGGCTTCGAAGGACCCTGGTCCTTGATCGTCGCCATCATTGCCGTCGCCTCAATGGTCTTTGGAAATCTCGCTGCGCTCGCTCAAAACAGCGTGCGGCGCCTCCTTGCGTACTCCGCCATTGCCCACGCGGGCTACATCCTGCTCGCCGTAGCCTACTTCTCGCGCAGCAATATCAGTGCGAACGCGATTCTCTATTACATCCTCACCTACGGCCTTACAACGATCGGTGCGTTCGGAGCGGTGTCGATTGTCGAACGGATCGGTGGGAGCGATCGCATGGATGCGTTCCTGGGTCTGTACAAACGCAACGGATTACTGGCTGCGGTGCTTGTGGTTCTGTTCCTTTCGCTCGCGGGTATTCCGCCGCTGGTAGGGTTCTGGGCGAAGTTCAACCTGTTTGCGGCTGTTTTGCAGGTCAATCGAGGAGTGGCACCGTTTGCGCTGGTTGCGATCGCGGTGGCGATGAGTGCGGTATCTCTTTACTACTACCTGCAAGTGCTGAAGCGCGTGTTCGTTATGCCTCCTGCAGACGATGGACCGATGCGGGGAAGTCCGTTGACCATGGGTGTTCTCGCACTGATCACGATTGCTGTGGTCGTGCTGGGATGCTTACCTGGGCTGATGCAGAGCTGGATGGCGAGCTTCTACGCGGGTATGTAGGTTTTCGGGCACATCTCTTCACACATGTTGATTCCTAAGGGGACTCAATTCCTCCCCATTGAGAACCCCTCCCCCCCCGTGAAACGCCCTTCATATTGATTTGAGACTTTGATGTAAATGACTAAAACGAAGAGACTTACGTCGCCTTCTGGCTGTGGGATACTCGATCAAGATCTTTGCTAAGCTAATGAGTTTACAGCACTTAATCGTAAATAATTGAAAACGGGAGTCTTGGCGGCATCTCGTATGACATTGATCCCATGCAGCTTCAGATCAGGATTGCGAAGGTCGAGTTCGTCTCTATTGTGCAACAGGGAGGGGAATTCGTCTGCAAACCGGTCAGAGCCTATCGGGCAAATGCAGGCCTGAAGGGGAATGAGCGAAACAGTCGAACAATTGGAGGACCTCGATTTCGCCAGGGGTGCTTTTAGGCTTCAGGGAGCCAGCGCTCCTGTCGGCCTTTGAGTCAGCGGGTTTTGTGACTCATGGAGAAGATGATCTTCTGCCCGGGCGTTGCACCGAGTCGGAACATGCTGTGACCGTCTCGCTCGCTTTGACTCGCCCAGCAGCTTGATATCTGCGAACCTGAAGCTCATTTTCCAGATTTGCTCTGAGTTCCGCGCGTGCATGCTGCCAGCAATGACATTCGCTTAAGCGGGACCTCCTGGTTGATGCGATCGTTATGATCGCGGAAGTCATGTGAGTCAGAAATGACGTTCCTGTGACGCAAGAATGACAATTGCTGCCGCAGCAATTCCTAGCATTGGTTCTGGAGCTATGCGCGCGCTTTCTTGAGTGTCTGCGTGTGTGCCGGCCTTCGGTTGTCGATTGATGTGGGCTCCTAAATCGGGCGCTTCTGAATTTGAAAAACAAGGAATGAAAGTGAAAGCTAGAACGATTCTCTTCGTGTTTTTTCTTGCCGGCTGCATCGGCGATTTCGCCGCACCAGCGCAGAGCAACAACTATACGCAAACCAATCTCGTATCGAATGTGCCTGGCCTGGCCCTTACGCGAGATGACGATTTAGCGCATCCATGGGGCATGGCCGTGTCTAGCGGACAAGCCTTCCGCATTGCAGCAAACGGGAAAGGGAAGTTCAAAAGCTACGATGCGAGCGGAACACAGCAGAATCCGCGCGGCATTATTGCAGTGCCCGATGGCGTTATTCTTCCTGCCAGCCCGACGGGATTGGCCGCGAATACGACGGGCGAGTTCACTTCACGTGAAAGCCCGCTTCCACTACCCTTTTTGTTTGCTACGCGCCAGGGAACGATTTCAGGAGAGTACGCCGACAGCCAAGGCGATATCAAGACGACGACAATTCTGGTGGCCGATCACTCCTCACAAGGTGCTGAATACACCGGGCTTGCACTGCTGACTCCGGATTGCTGCGCACCGTATCTCGCAGCTGCTGATTTTCATCGCGGCTTTGTGGAGACTTTCACCCCATTCTTCGATCCGCTGGGCATACCGGGAGCTTTCAGTGATCCGAATCTGCCGGCGGGATTTTCCCCATGGAATCTGCAGGTCGTAAAGGACCATGTGTTTATTGCTTACGCCCTGCAGGATGTAGCGCAGCACAATCCGCTGCCCGGTGCGGGGAGCGGATTCGTAGATGAGTACAACCTCGACGGGAGCTTCGTAAGAAGGTTTGCCTCGACTGGGCCGTTGAACGTGCCCAGCGCAATTGTGCAGGCCAGCGCGAACTTCGGGGCGTTCTCGAACGACATCCTGATCGGGAATACCGGGGATGGTTTCATCAACGCGTTTGATCCGACCACTGGTCAATATCTGGGAGCGCTGAAGGACGGGAATGGAAATCCGATTGTCAATCAGCAACTGCACAGCATGTTTTTTGGAGATGGAACAGCCGGAAATGCCGACACGCTATATCTGACTGCAGCCCCGGGTGGAGAGACGAGTGGCATTTTTGCGGCAATCAACGTGAACACTTCGGGAGGGGGGCCAGATTTTTCGCTGAGCTCAGACCGGCAGAGTGTAACGGTAGCGCCGGGGCAGATTGGAGATTTCTCGGTCAAAGCCACGCCGGCAGGAAACTTTCGGAGCGCTTTTTCGTTTTCCTGCAATGCTCCGGCGGCAGTAGCGTGCAATGTGAGCGCGCCGTCATTCGATCCCGCGACAGGATCTGCGGTCGTTGCGGTCACGGCTACGGCTACACGGGCAGCAGCTGCGAATGTAGTTGCAGGGTTTTTGCCTGTTCTGTTGATGGGGATGAGTTGGCGCAAAAGACGTCGATTTTTCTACGGCTTCTTACTTATAGCGGCGGGGTTGGTGAGCGTTTCGATGGGACTGACTGGTTGCGGTTCATACGGAGGCGGGAAGATAGCTCCGCCACCGACTGCCCAGAATTTTAGCGTTACAGCAAGCGCGGGATCGGTTTCTCACACGACGGTCCTGACGCTCAATGTGCAGTGACTCCGTTACGAAATATTGGCCCGCGAGGAGAACACTTCCGGCGGGCCTGCTTTTTATTTAGCGATTTCGCCTTTGCAGCCGGAGTGTCCGCATTCACAGGCGATCTCCGACGTATCTTTATGGCTTTCGCAGTAGGTGCTGCAGTACTTATTGTCGGTCATACACGAACAAGCGGGGTGGGCGCATTTCTTTTGGTCAGCCATGCAATGATTTCTCCTTCGAAGTTGTCGATCCTTGACGTTGGATGCAAGTTCGAGGCAATCATTTGGCAGGACGCATTGCCATAGAGGTCTGGACTGCGCAGGATTTCAGGTTTCGGGAGCGTTCGAGCGACGAATCGGGCGGAGAGCAGATTAAGGAGGGGCGAAAATGGGGGCACGGTTTGGAATCCGTGCCCCTTTTCTTAGGAATTCAGGCTATCCGCGGAGGAAATCCTTGATTTTCTGGACTACAACGTCGCGGCCCACATCGGAGATGGCGTTCGTGAGCGGAATCTGCTTGGGACAGGCTTCGACGCAGTTCTGAGCGTAGCCACATTCCTGGATTCCGCCATCGCCCGCAAGGGCGCGCAGGCGATCTTCCTTGAAGACTTTGCCCGTAGGGTGATTATTAAAGAGCTTTACCTGAGCAATGGTGGCAGCGCCAACGAATCCCGTGGCTTCGTTGAATTGCGGGCAGACCTCCATGCAGCAGGTGCATGAGATGCAGTTGGAGAGCGGGTAATTTGCTTCCTGCTGCTGCGGAAAGACGCGAGGACCGGAGCCAAGGTCGTAAGTTCCATCGACAGGAACCCAGGCTTTGACCCGCATCAGATTCTCGAACAGGACGGAGCGGTCAACCTGAAGATCGCGCACGAGGGGGAACTTGGAGAGAGGCTCGACCTTGATGGGCTGCTCAAGATTGTCGACCAGCGCGGAGCATGCCATGCGGGCTTTGCCGTTGATGCGCATGGCGCATGAGCCGCAGATCTCCTCGAGGCAGTTCGAGTCATAGGTGATGGGTGTGGTGGGCTTACCGTCGGCAGTGACGGGATTGGCGGCGATCTCCATCATGGCGGAGATGACGTTCATTCCCCGGCGCCACTCGAGTTCGAAGTTTTCCCACACGGCCGGTGAATCCGGGCCAGCCTGACGTTTGATTTCGAATTTGACGGTCTTTGCCATTGTTTGGCGTTTCCTCAGGGGCTGAAGCCCCAATCAAAAAGCTTTCGAATACGTGCGTGCTGAAGCCCGCGCACCCTTCACAAATCATTTCGCGACGTCGTAGCGGCGCGGTCTTGGCTTGATGAACTGTGTGTCAACATCTTCATAATCGAACCGTGGGCCCTCAGGCGCGCCGGTGAAGCTAGCCTTCGTGGTCTTCAAGAACTTCTCGTCGTTGCGCTCCGGGAAGTCGGGCTTGAAATGGGCTCCCCGCGATTCGTCGCGAAGAAGAGCGCCCTGAACGATGACGCGCGAAAGCTCGAGCATGTTGTAGAGCTGGCGCGTGAATGCAAAGCTGGTGTTGGCCCACTGCGTGCGATCGGCGAGGCTAACGTTCTGGAATCGATCGAGAAGCTCGACAATCTTTTCATCGGCCTGCTTGAGGCCCTTGTTGTATCGGATGACGGTTACGTGCTCGGTCATGGTGACACCAAGTTCGCGCCAGATTCGGAAGGGATTTTCGTTGCCATCATTTTTGAGCAACTGCTGGTTCATTTCGGTCTGGCGAGCGACTTCAGCAGCGGAACCGCCGTCACCTTCGGCGGCGTCGACGTTCTTCGCGTATTTGAAGGCGATAGGGCCGGCGGTGAATCCACCGAAGATGCAGCTGACGAGCGAGTTTGCGCCCAAGCGGTTTGCGCCGTGGTACTGATACTCGCATTCACCGCACGCGAAGAGGCCGGGGATGTTGGTCATCTGGTTGTTGTCGACCCAGAGGCCGCCCATGGTGTAGTGCATGCCGGGGAAGATCTTCATGGGTACTTTGCGCGGGTCGTCACCTACGAACTTCTCGTAGATCTCGAGGATGCCTTCGAGCTTGCGGTTGAGCGTTTCTCGATCAATGTGGGTGAGGTCGAGGTAAACCATCGGCTGGCCATCGATGCCCAGGCCGTGCTCGTAGACGACTTTGTGGATGGCGCGAGTGGCGACGTCGCGCGGGACGAGGTTGCCGTACTTCGGATACCACTCTTCGAGGAAGTAGAAGCGCTCCGCCTCGGGAATCTGCTTAATGGGGCGCTTGTCGCCCGGTGTCCGCGGAACCCAGACGCGACCGCCTTCGCCACGAGCCGACTCGGACATGAGCCGGAGTTTGTCTTCGCCAGGGATGGAGGTGGGGTGAACCTGGATGAATTCACCGTTGGCGTAGTATGCGCCTTGCTGGAAGACGGCGGATTGCGCGGAACCGGTGCAGACGACGGAGTTGGTGCTCTTGCCAAAGATGGCTCCATTGCCGCCGGTGGCGAGGATAACAGCTTCAGCCTCGAAGGCGCGGACTTCCATGGTGCGGAGGTTCATGGCAACGATGCCGCGGCATGAGCCTTTGGAGTCGACGATCGCGGAGAGGAATTCCCAGCCTTCGTACTTATGAACGTGGCCGTCTACTTCGTAGCGGCGAACCTGCTCGTCGAGAGCGTAGAGGAGCTGCTGGCCGGTGGTGGCTCCGGCGAAGGCGGTGCGGTGATAGAGAGTGCCACCGAAGCGGCGGAAATCGAGGAGTCCCTCGGGAGTGCGGTTGAAGGGGACGCCCATACGGTCAAGCAGGTCGATGATGCCTGGAGCGGCTTCACACATCGCTTTGACGGGGGTCTGGTTGGCGAGGAAGTCGCCTCCGTAAATGGTGTCGTCGAAGTGCTGCCAGGTGGTGTCGCCTTCGCCTTTGAGGTTCTTGGCGGCATTGATTCCGCCTTGGGCACAGACGGAGTGTGAACGCTTGACGGGGACGATGGAGAAGAGGTCGACGTGACCGCCGGCCTCTGCGATCTTGATGACTGCCGCGAGCCCGGCCAAACCGCCGCCAACCACGATGATTCTGGGTGCTGCCATTCTGTCCTTTCGAAAAGCCGGCTTTTAGCTGTCAGCTCTTTGCTGTCAAGCAAAAGCAAAAAACGAAATCAGGAGCTACTGGGGATCGGCGGGGTAAAGCGCAATGGCGCAGCAACCCGGTTCCAAAAGTTGATCTGGCCGATGGCCGTGGTTAGAAATACAATTTCTCGTTCGGAAAAATGCTCGGAGACACGGGCGTATGCCGCGTCTTCGATGTGATGATGGGCGAGGAGAGTGACCTGTTCAGCCCAGTCGAGAGCTGCGAATTCACGATCGCTGTAGACTCCGGCTTCGCGCCAGGCGGCGAGGAGGTCGAGCTTAGCGGCACGAACGTTGAGGTTGCGTGCATCGTTGAGGTGGTATTGAATGCAGAACGCGCAGCCGTTGAGTTGCGAGATGCGAATTTTGAGGAGCTCGATGAGGTCAGCTTCCAGGCCGGATTTGCGCAGGGCGTGGCTGATCGCGGCCATTCCAGTGCCCATTTCGGGGATGATGCCCTGGAAGACCTTGTAATCAATGCGCGCTTTGGCGGTGGCGGTGTCCGGCATGGGTGTCCTGTTTAGAGCGCTGCTGTTGGAGATTGAGCCAGGTGCGATTGGATCATAGCGACAGGGGCGATCTCCGGGGCGTTCTGGTATTTCGGGCTGACGAAAGCCCAAATGCTGGCCAGTCCCATGAAGAGGAGGATGACCCCGAAGGCTGCGCAGATGTAGCCGAAGCGCTTGCGAGCGACTTCACCGGGGGTGATGCCCCACTTCGCGGCAAAGAGCCAGATGCCATACGCAAAATGCCAGCAGATCGCGATCATCGCGATGATGTAGACGGCAAGCATGAAGGGATTGGAGAGCTCCATCTGCACTTTGTGGAATGCGGCGCCCGGGTTCTCCGGAAGGCTGATGCCCATGAAACGTTGACGGAGGACGTGCTGGAGGATGTAGGCGGTGGCTATGAGGCCGGTCCAGCGCTGCGCAACATACATCCAGTTGCCGGCCCAGGGGTAATAAACCACGTTTGACTTGCCGCGGAACCAGATATAGAGGCCGTAGAGTGCGTGATAGAGGATGGGGAGAAAAATGAAGACCCACTCAAGCACGCGAACCAGCGGCAGGGCGTTGAGGAATTTGACCTGCGCCCCGTATGCCGAGGGGCCCTTCAGCGCTTCGAAGTTGGACAGGAGGTGTTCGATGAAGAATGCGCCGATTGGGATGATGCCGAGGAGCGAATGCAGTTTGCGCCAGATAAAGCTTGTTCCCTGACCGGCGCGAATCGGCTGCACGCCTGCGTGAACCTTAGGCGTGGCAGGATTTTGGGCAGTTGCCATTGGGATGTGGCTCCTAAGTGCTTCGGGTCCAGAATCCGGAGCGGTGAGGGTTTCAGAATGAGGGACGGCGTATTTATTGCAGTTACAAGTGCATTATTCGTAATGCAGATAAGGATCGTCAAGCGCACGGAGGGAGTTGTGTTCGGAAGATGAAACGCCGCCGGCCTATACGGAGTGGATGCGGCGGGCGTTTGCTGATCAAACGTGGAGTTCCTTGAGCAGTGCCGCGAGGGCGCGGCCGCGGTGACTGATCGAGAGCTTTGTCTGGAGATCGATTTCGGCCATGGTGCTTTCGAGTTCAGGGAGATAGAACAGCGGATCGTAGCCGAAGCCGCCAGTACCGCGCGGCGCGTTGAGGATGAGTCCTTCAACGGAGCCGTCGGAGGTGTTTTGGACGCGGCCGTTGAGCGCGGCGACGAGTACGCAGTGGTATCTGGCCTTGCGCTCCTCAGCCGTTGTCTTGCCAAGACGTTGGAGCAGGACCATGTTGTTCCAGACGTCGGTATTGTCAGTGCCGGCGTCGGGAGAGTCGAAGATTCCGGCGTCGGCTGCGAATCGGGCTGATCGAACGCCGGGTGCACCGTCGAGCGCGTCGACTTCAAGGCCTGAGTCGTCAGCGATGATGAGTTCCCCAGGCGCGAACTGCGAGTAGTAGACCGCCTTTATGGTTGCGTTCGCGGCGAATGTATCACCGTCCTCTTCCGGAGGCTTGATGTCGGCCAGACCGGGAAGCGCTTCGATAGAAACCGCATGAGTCTGCGCTGCGGTTCGGAAGTCGCGAAGCTTTCCCTGGCTGGTCGTGGCGACGTAGAGGCGGAGACTCATGAGAGGAGTGTAACTGGCACGAATCGAGACAGGTTCGAAGCAGGAATGCCGGAAAGCGTAGGATGAGAATCAGGGCGGGGACAACTTTCAGTTGGTACAGGGACAGCGCTGGTATCAACGCGGAGAATGTCTTGAGATTCTGGGGAGTTTACAAATTGCTGCTTGGGGTTCTCGCGGGCGTCGAGTCGCTTCTCGGGATATTGCGCAGCGGCAACGGTCCAGCGATGAATCCGTGGGGTCCGGTGACTGTGGCTGCAGCGGTGCTGCTTGCGATCAACGGGCTGGCAGAATTGTTTCCGCATTTGCATCGATGGCTGCTGGTTCTGCTGGCTGCGATTGTACCGTTGGGCATATCGGTTTCGTCGGGAGATTGGCCGCTGAAGGCGTGGGTGTTTGCGGCGGCTACTGGTTTTTTGGAGTGGATGTTCCTGCGACTCGAGGGAGCAACCGGGCGCGGTGAACTCGGATCGCTGCTGTGTGCCGTGACGCTGGCCTTCTCGCTTGCGAATACAACGGTCATGCTGTTTCGGCTGTACTGGAACGCGCCGGAGTTCTGGCCATTGGACCAGATCTTCAGATT
>DATNFD010000096.1:0-64205 GCA_035606555.1 Occallatibacter sp. | reverse complement strand
TGCGCGCCGGCTACGAGGTTGCTTTCGAGCATGACGCCAATGATGTCCGGATTTCCGGCGGCGATCTGCGCGGCGACATCACGGCAGACGATGGGCTGGCGGTTGTGGTCTTTGCTGCTGTTGGCATGGCTGCAGTCAATCATGACGCGTGACTGGAGACCGGCTCTGCGCATGGCTTCGGCGGTTTGGTTGACGGACTCGGCGGTGTAATTCACCATCTTTCGGCCGCCGCGGAGGATGATGTGCGTCTCATTATTGCCGCGCGTAACGAAAATGGCGGACTGGCCGTGTTTGGTGTGTCCGAGGAAGGTGTGCGAGTTGGCCGCGGAGAGGATGGCGTCGATGGCGACCTGGATGTCGCCGGAGGTGCCGTTCTTGAAGCCGACGGGGCAGGAGACTCCGGAGACGAGCTGGCGGTGGACCTGACTTTCGGTGGTGCGCGCGCCGATGGCTCCCCAGGAGACAAGGCCCGCGATGTATTGCGGGGAGATCATGTCCAGGAACTCGGTTCCGGAGGGGACGCCCATATCGGCAAGATCAAGCAGGAGATTCCGGGCGAGGCGCAGGCCGTCATTGATCTTGTAGGAGCCGTCGAGGTGAGGGTCATTGATGAGGCCCTTCCAGCCAACCGTGGTGCGCGGTTTTTCGAAGTAGACGCGCATCACGATTTCGAGGTCGGCGGAGAATTCCTGGATAGCGGATTTGAGTAGGGCTGCGTATTCGACGGCTGCCTTGGTGTCGTGGATGGAGCAGGGGCCGACGAGAACGAGGAGGCGCGGGTCGCGATGGGCAAGGATGCGCGAAATGGCGAGACGAGCGTTGAAGATGGTCGCGATAGCGTCGTCGGAGACGGGGCGTTCTTCCTCGAGGAAAACGGGAGGGAGGACGACCTTGGTCCACTGGATGCGAATGTCTTCAATGCCTGGGTTCATGGAAGATGCTTTGTTCTAGGTTAACAGCGGGAGGTGAGGGAACGAGGGAACAAGGGAACGAGGGAACAAGTCAACAAGGGGACGAGGGGAAAGGGGGTCAAGTGACGACGAAGCAGCCGAATGACCTGAGCGCCAAAACAGATCTCACTCGCTCCGGTCGGTCGAGATGACAGTCGAAGCTGTTATCTGCGGGATTTGCGCTTGGCGTCGGCGCGCGGCCAGTACTGGAACTCATCGGCATACAGTTCGCCATTGAGATCGGATACACGCTGGGTGAGCCGAGTCTGAGCATCAGAGATGGCCTGGTTGTAGATGACGGGTCCGATTTCTTCGAGAAAGAAGTTCAGGAGGAGGCCGGCCGGAAGATCGCCGATGGGGGCATTAACCGAGTTGAGGTTCTCTTCGAAGTAGCGCTGGAGTGAGGAGATGGCGGCAGCGCGCTGCTGTTTGGAGAGATCGAGGGTAATCATTTGGGGAGACTCCTCACGAGATGATTCGATCTTACTGAACGAGCAAGCTCGAGCGCTGAGCCGGATTCAGCTTTGATTGGAGAGATTTTGCTGAACGAGCCGGCCGAAGCGGGTTGGCTGAAACCGATGCACGAGGAACGGCTCGTTGAACCAACTCCAGGCGGTCCATCCGATTTCGCGTTGCTGAAGGTAGTCGAGGAGGTGGCGAACGTAGTCGAGTTCGGAGGTCGTCTCGGCACCGCCGAGTTCTCCGGCGAATACCGGAAAGGAGGCGGAGAGGTTGCCGAAAGCGTTGTCCCAGTCAGCACCTTTGTTGGGATAAATGTGCGTTGAGTAGACGACGTTGGCGATGTCCATAGGCATGCCGCGCAGGTCATAGGCCCAATTGGTTCCAGCGATGAATAGGAGAGCATCGGGGTTTTCGGCGCGGATGGCTTCGGTAAGCTTGCGCACCCAGGGCTGCCACTCGTTCAGGGTGACATTCATCTGGCCGGGCGGATAGGTTGTGCCGTCGGGCTTATTGAGGGGCCAGAGGTCGTCGGGGAGACGATCGTGTGGCTCGTTGAAGAGGTCGTAGAGGACGGCGGGCTCGTCTTTGTAGCGTCGGGCAAGTGTTGACCAGAGGTCAAGGGACTCGACATTGGGAAGTGGCGCGACGAAGTTGCGATTGCCGCCATAGATCCGGTCGGCATCGAGCCACTGCAGGTCGAGGAGGGTATAGGCGCCGAAGAGCGAAGCCCAGTAGATGACCTGATCGAGGGCCTGCTGGTAATCCTCGCCGGAGCGGCCGTTGCGACCGCGAAGAACGAAATCCTGGTTGAAGGGAACGCGAATGATATTACAGCGCCATCCGCGCACGATGAATTCAATTTCGGCGCGGGAGATGGAGGCGCCGGAGAGGAAGCCTTGTTCGTCGGGACCTGCATACTCGAGACCAGAACGGTTGACGCCGCGAAGGATGGCGGCTTCACCGGTGCTGGAATTGACGATGCGGCTTCCGGAGGTGCGAAGCAGGGGAAGACCATTAGAGAGGCGACCGTCCATCCAATATCCCTCCCGTTCTGCGTTCATCCGAGTTCTTAACCCATGAACATGCCGCCGTTTACATCCAGCACGTGGCCGGTGATGTAGGCGGCCTTGTCCGAAGCGAGAAAGACAACCGAGTGGGCGATCTCCGTGTCTGTGCCGGGACGACCGAGCGGGATCTGCTCGACCATCTTCGCGCGCAGCTTTTCATCGAGGACGGCGGTCATGGGCGTCTCGATGTATCCGGGAGCTACTGCGTTCACAGTGATGCTGCGGGAGGCGACTTCACGAGCGAGGGAGCGCGTGAAGCCGATGAGACCTGCCTTCGAGGCAGCGTAGTTCACCTGGCCTTCCTGACCGGTACGGCCGACAACGCTGGCAATGTTGATGATTCGGCCCCAGCGGTTTTTCATCATCTGGCGAAGCAGCACCTGGGTGAGCAGGAACGTTCCCGTCAAATTGGTCGAGAGCACATCATCCCAATCGGCACGCTTCATGCGCATCATCAGGTCGTCGCGCGTGATTCCGGCGTTGTTGACGAGAATCTCGATCTTGCCGAAGCGATCGAGGACTGCTTTTACGGCATTCTTGATGGAATCTTCATTGGCAACATCGAGCGCAAACGCCGCAGCCTGACCACCTGCAACAGCGATCTCGGCCGCCACCTCGGCCAGTTTTGATTCGTTGCGGGCTGCCAGCGCGACGGTTGCTCCCGCCTTGGCGAGTTCCAGCGCACATGCCCTGCCAATTCCCTGCGATGCTCCGGTCACGAGCGCAATTCTTCCTGCAAGTTCCGCCATCGTGCTCCTCATTGTTTGCGGCAGCTAAGTGCAATCCAGTTGTGTATTTCCAGAGCCAATTATAGGCAAGCACCCGGGCAGGCGGTCACATTCCGGCGCTTTGGCGCAGTTGAGATCGGATCATTGCTTGGTTCCGTCAATCTAGCCGGTGGGGACGGCCTGAACCGGAATTCTGGCCCGCTGCCTGGCACTCAATACGAGTTCTGCCGGCCAGATGTAGATAGCCAGCCTGCGCGAATAGTGGAGCACCGGCTCCTGGTCGGGCAATTGGATGCCCGCTGCGCCCGGCAGGTCATTGCGATCGATCTCGGCTTCGGCGTCCTCCAGCGGCGCGGCGACGGTATGAATGTTGGCCCGTACGGGCTGGCCGGCATGATTGCGCCTGAAAAGACAATAACGTTCCGTGAAGAAGTACTCCAGCGACCCAGAGCGAATTTCAGCCAGGCGGCGGGTAGGTCCGAGACCACGATAACGAGCGCTGAAGATTGCCGGACTGCTTACGAACATACGCCTGCTATAGAAGGAGAACTCGCGCTCGGTACGCTGATTCAGCCGCATCTCCGCCCAGTTGCAGGGAACCCGGAAGACAAATCTGGCGGCGGTCGTTGCGAAAAGGCTGCCGATGTCGACTGCGAGATTGAAAATGCCGGGAGTACCCGTCTGGTCACTGACGTAGGTACGGAAATGGAGTTCGGGAAAACCGCTTGTGCCAGGAATGGAAGGGACGCCGCGGAAACTGAAACGATCCATCCATAAGGGAACGAGGCCGAGCCAGGCGGAGCCCTGAAACAGGTCCGGTTGCAGGCCATCGGGCAGAAAGGGCGCGACAGCCGAGGCGGGAACGCGCCAATGCGCAAAGAGGATGTCGTTCCAGCGCTGGGTCATCGTCCAGCGACCGGTTGGCAAGGGCCGGGGCCTTTGCGATGTACGCAATTTAAACTCCCGCATTCCGCCGCTCGCTCCGCATTGCTGCCCTCACCCAGTTCCAGGCTTCCCGGAGATTCACAGCCCGGTCTGGTTGATGCCGTATTCTGTTCGCGAGCCCACCTTCATGTCCAGCGAATCTTTCCTGCCCGCCGGTGCCCAAAACCAGACTGATGTTTACGCGGTTCACGGCGCCGATCCCGAGGTACTTGCCTATGCGATGGCCAAGTACTCCCGTTCAGCGCTCTCCATGCGTGAATCGCTCACCGAAATCAGCGCTCAACGCGCCGAGCAATTCCTCAATACATTCTATTTCCAATACGGCCACCGTTCCATTGCCGACCTGGCCCATATTGCGTTCGCGGTGGAGAGACTTAGTTTGCTGGCCGCTATCGTCCTTGTAGATGAACAACGTTGGGACGGTCAGGAACGTTCCACGCGATACCAGAACTTTCAGAAATCGGGGTGGTATTTTCCGGATTTCGGTTCTGACTCTGCTTCGGCCAGGCTCTATGCGGAGACGGTCGAGAAGCTGTTTGCGACCTATCAGCACGTTACCGCGTCCGTGCATGATGCGCTGCGGAAACGCGTGGTCTGCCCGGAGTCGATGAAGCCCGAGGCGTATGACCGCACCCTGAAGGCACGGGCGTTCGATGTTGCCCGATATCTGCTTCCTCTGGCGACGAATACGTCTCTGGGGCAGATCGTCAATGCCCGGACGCTGGAGACGCAGGTGTCGCGACTGCTCTCGCATCCGATTGCCGAGGTCCGCGATCTTGGGAAGAAGCTGAGAGATGCGGCAATCGGGCCTGCCTGGAACGTAAACGCCAAGGCGGGCGCTGCTTTCGTTGAAAAAATTTCGTCGAATGGCGATCTCGGTGCCGAGGCAGCGAATCTGCTTACGCGCGAGGTCCGCACCGCGCCCACGCTGGTAAAGTACGCAGAGCCGAACACTTACCTCATGCAGACCCGCATCGAGATTGAACAGGTGGCGCGCGAGCTTCTGGACAGTGTGGAACCGGCTGCGGCCCCGGTTGTTGATCTCGTGGAGCGAACTGAGACGCTGGAGGTCGAGCTCGCTGCAACTCTCATTTACTGGGGCAGTGAGCATCCGTATCGGCAGGTTCGGGATATCGTTGCCGGTCTTTCCGCAGCCCGGGTTTCGGAGATCATCGAGGTAGGGCTGAGGCATCGTGGGAAGCACGATGAGGCTCTCCGCGTGTTTCATGCGGGTGCAGCTCTTCGTTTCGACATTTTGATGGATATCGGTGGATTCCGTGATATGCATCGCCATCGTCGCGTCACGCAGATCAAGCAGGGCTTTACCGCGCGGCACGGTTACGAGACGCCCCACGCGGGCGACGTTGCAGGATTGGAGGAGGCGGGCGTTCTTGTGGAGTACCAGCAGGCCATCGAGTCCGCATATGCTGCATCCGCGAAGATCGCGGCCGGTTCAGCGCCGGAGGCTTCGCTTTCAGCGCTTTACCTGCTGCCTCTGGGGACGCGGGTGCGCTGTCTCTTCAAGATGGACTTCGCAGAGGCGCAGTACATCAGCGAATTACGATCAGGGCCTGCCGGGCATTTCAGCTATCGGCGCGTGGCATGGGAGATGTATCTCGCTCTTGAGCGGCAACATCCCAGCCTTGCGAAGTACATCAGGGCGACGGATTTTACGCGACCGATCGATCTGCTGCAGCGGTGATCTTGGAGGTTAGGATTTCGCATGATCTCCGGTAAATCTGCCCGTGTGACATAAATCACATCTCGGACCGTCGTGGGTTCGGTACTCTGCCCAATTGGCGGACTGGGCCGGAGTTTGTGTGTTCACTTCGGATGGCTGGAGCGTTCCGCCGGAATGGGTCCTTTGTTCCCCGCTGCTCTTGACCAGGAGTTGGAATGACACCAGAGCTGATTCATCGGCTTCATTTTGCCTTCACAATCACATTTCATTATTTGTTTCCGCAACTCACGATGGGTTTGGGACTGCTCATCGTCGTGCTGAAAACGGTGGCGCTGCGCACCGGCAGTGAGGAGTGGGACCGTGCCTCCCGGTTCTGGGCGCGGATTTTTGGGATCAACTTCGTTTTCGGCGTGGTGACGGGGATTCCGATGGAATTTGAGTTCGGGACGAACTGGGCGCGATTTTCTCAAGTGTCGGGCGGAGTGATCGGGCAGCCGCTGGCGATGGAAGGAGTGTTCAGCTTCTTTCTCGAGTCGGCGTTTCTGGGACTGTTTCTCTATGGCGAGAAACGCATTTCGAAGCGAATGCACTGGTTTTCCGCGGTGATGGTATGGCTGGGATCGTGGATCTCAGGCTTTTTCATTATTGTTACGGACGCGTGGATGCAGCACCCGGTGGCGTATAGCCGGCTTCCGAACGGGCAGTTTGAAGTTTTGAGCTTCTGGAAACTGCTGCTGAATCCGTGGGGGCTGCTGCAGTACATGCACAACATGACGGGCGCGGTCGTCACCGGCTCGTTTGTGATGGCGGCGGTTGGAGCCTTCTATCTTCTCGACGGAAAGAACAAGGAGTACGGACGGATCTTTACCCGCGTGGGAGTGATCGCAGGACTTCTCTCGACGATCGCCATTATCTTTCCGACCGGCGATCTGCACGGCAAGTACGTAGCGAAGCATCAGCCGGCTGCGATTGCGGGGATGGAAGGATTGTTCAAGACCGAGAGCGGCGCGGGTATCGTTCTGATGGGTCAGCCGAACGAAGAAACGCAGCAGATCGACAATCCGCTGGTCGTCAACAATGTTCTGAGCTTTTTGATTTACGGAACAACCAAGGCTGAAGTCACTGGTCTCGACCGCATTCCACGCGATCAGTGGCCGAGTGCATTGCCGCTGCTCTACTACTCGTATCACATCATGGCGGGGCTGGGGACCTACTTCGTAGGGCTGATGATGCTTGCGGCGTTTCTGCTGTGGCGGAAAAAGCTCTTCACTTCACGCTGGATTCTGTGGCTGCTGCTGATCAGTTTTCCGTTTCCCTATATCGCGAACACCGCTGGGTGGATGACGGCGGAGATCGGTCGGCAGCCGTGGCTGATCTATGGACTGATGCGAACCAGCGAAGGCTACTCGCATGTGGTATCAGCAGGCAATGGCCTGTTTACGCTGATCGGATTCATGGGGCTGTATACGCTGCTCGGGCTTCTGTTCACGGTGCTCGTCTATCGCGAGATCAGTGTTGGGCCGTCGCCGAAGCCCCACGCCCCTGCCGCGATCGCGGCTGACTGATATGCACGACTGAAGTCGTGCTCTGACACGATCTGCACGCATGCAGCTTTTCTGAATAGAGGTTTCATCATGATGGGATTTATCTGGTTCTGGCTCGTCGCGGTCATGATTGTCGGGTATGTGGTGCTGGATGGTTTCGACCTGGGCGTCGGTATTCTGCACCTGTTCTTACCACGGACAGAAGCCGAGCGGCAGGCGAGCCTGCGTTCGATCGGGCCAGTGTGGGACGGGAATGAAGTATGGCTGCTCGCGGGAGGAGGCACGCTCTATTTTGCTTTTCCTCTGCTGTACGCGTCGGCGTTCTCAGGCTTTTATCTGCCCCTGATGATAGTGCTGTGGCTGCTGGTACTGCGTGGGGTCACGCTCGAGCTTCGCAACCACATCGACGTCGGCGTGTGGCTGTCGCTGCTTGACGGTGTCTTCGGGCTTGCAAGCGCACTTCTGGCTATCTTCTATGGGGCTGCACTGGCGAACGTGTTGCGCGGTGTGCCGCTTGCGGCCGACGGCTATTTTTTCCTGCCGCTCTGGACCAATTTCCAGCCGGGCGTTCATCCGGGCATTCTCGACTGGTACACGGTGATTGGCGGACTCGTCGCGCTTGCTGCCCTGACGCTGCATGGAGCGCTGTGGCTGACCATCAAGGTTTCGGGCGAACTGGAAAAGCGTGCATGCAGACTCATTAATCCGCTGCTGCTTGTGGTGATTCTGCTGACGCTTGCGAGCCTGATCGGGACAATCGCTGTGCGACCCGCCAGCCTGGACAACTACTATCACTATCCAGCCACGTTCGTTGTGCCTGCAGGTGTGCTGGCTTCGCTGGCGGGGATCTGGTGGTTTAATCGCAATGGGGCGCCGGTGAAGGCGCTTCTCTCTTCGAGCGCGTATCTGTTTTTCATGCTGGCGGGAGCATGCTGGGGCGTTTACCCCTCGTTGCTGCCCGCAACTACTGGAGCGGATCGCGACATCACGCTGAGTCGTGCTCTCTCGGGTCCGCATACGTTGTCAGTGGGGCTTGCCTGGTGGCTGTTTGGCATGACGCTGGCGGTAGCCTACATTGTCTTCGTCTACAGCCGGTTCAAGGGTAAGGTGGACGCGGATTCTGCGGCGCACTGAGCGAGCTTTGGGATGTCTCGCGACATCGGCGCTCCATCATCGCAGATCGGTGGTCTCGTGAATACAACCGCTCATCCCATGATGCATCCGGGTGGTCCCGAAGTGCTTGCATCGGGTTTGCTGCTGCTCTAGCCTCAACGCGATTGGCTGCGAGGAGGTTCGATGAAAACAGTTATCTTGGGATTAGTTTGTCTGGTGTGTGCCGGGAATGGAAATGCTGTGCTGGCGCAAAGCCAGAATGCTCAGAGTTCTGCAGACACCACCGCGCCCAGCTACGACATGAAGGCGCAGGCGCTGCTGGATTTGCAGGCAGTAAACAAGAAGTGCATCGATCTGGCAGAGGCGCTTCCTGCCGATAAGCTCACGTGGCGTCCTTCGCCCGATGCACGGTCCTTTGCCGAAGTGTTCCTGCATGTCGCGGGAGAACGTTACGGCATCCTCAGCATGATGGGTGCGAATCCACCGGCGGGATTCAAGGCGAAGGAACTCGAGAAGTCCACGACCGAAAAAGGACAGATCGTCGAGGATCTCAATCAATCTTGGAATTTTGCGAATAAGACGATCAATGGGATGACAAATGCGGATTTTGCGAAGCTGCTGCCCAAGCTTGGACCGCAGGCGAACGAGGGCGACGTGATCTACATTCTGGTCGCCGATGCGCACGAGCACCTCGGCCAATTGATCGCCTATGCACGGCAGAATGGAGTGGTTCCGCCCTGGACGGTGGCGATGCAGAAGAAGAACGCGGAAGCGGCAAAAGCGGCGCCGGCTAACTAGAACCCTGACGGCCAGACGAGCTGGTGAAAGAGCTTATCCATCTGCTGAGGGGTTTCTTTTTCGCCGCGATCAAGCCACCAGCGTAGAAGCGCGAGCAGGCTGCCGGAAAGTGCAGTGGCGCGCGCTGCGAGTTCACGCGGCGGCAAGTGCCTGAGACGCCCGGATTCGGCGAGCCGACCCTCAATGCCGCGTGCGAAGTGCCCTTCGGCAAGCTCGTAGAAATCCTTGACGTGGCCGGAATCGGAGAGAACGCGGTAGAGCTTGTTCTGATTGCCGATGTGGGCGAAGAGCTCGGCAACGGGAGCGACGCGGTGTGATTTGTCCTGCTGATTGCTGAGCGTGGTGCTCATGGCTTCGCAGAACATTTCGAGCTGGCTGACGAGTAGATCGTCGATATCGAGATAGTGAAGGTAGAAGGTGGAGCGGCCGACGCCGGAACGATCGAGGACGTCCTGAACCGTGACTTCACGGATCGGCTTTTCGAGAATAAGGTTCAACAAGGCAGTGCCCAGTTGCATGCGCGTGCGGCGGACGCGCGCGTCGTCTCCTCGCATTGACAGCGGTTCAATGGCGGATACCGCGCCGATGGGCGGCGAGAGCTTTGCGATTCCGGCGGGGAGTGCAGACTCTTTGTTGCGCCCGTTTTTGGACATCGCAGCCTCTTTGTTCAGCAACGCGCGTCGCGCTCTCGACGCGGAGGAAATTCGTGAGTACAGTCCGAATCATAGGCCTGAACGGCATTTCGTTGGAGACAAAAGGAGGTCACATTATGAGTCGAGTTGGTTGGTTGGGACAAGCGGTGCTAGCGGCGTCAGTGGTCGTAGCTCCCGTAGTTGCACAGGAGAAGGCAGCGCCTCCAGATCACGCAATGGTGATGCCCGATGTGGATCAGCATCTGAAGATCCTCACTGAAAAGCTCGAGCTGAATGCGGAACAGCAGGAGAAAGCTCGGCCGATCCTGAAGGGCATGCAGGATGCAGTGCAGAAGGATATGGACGACAAGACTCAGACACCTGATCAGGTGCGCGCGAAGGTGCATACCGATTTCATGAAAGCGGATAAGGAATTGCGTGAGTTTCTGACCGAGGAGCAGAAGACGAAACTGGATGACATGGAGAAGCAGATGCACCATGAAAGCAGTGATCAGAAATAGTGAGCAGTACGCAGTGGGTAACAGGCGAGAGCGGCATGTGCGGGCGAGAGGCATTCTCGCCCGCGTCTGCGTTTGCAGAGAATTACCGTCTGATTCGGTAACCTTATTTCGTTATCTGCGTTCTTATCGTCGGTGCGCTTCGTTTCTAGATCGAGCTATGACGTGACCGAGCTCTGATCGCCTCCCGGTGAATCGGGCGCCTTCGCTCGGTAAGAATGTAAGTCCTTTGGAATCTAGAATCTAGATATTAAGTTATTTATTTTCTAATCTTTGAGAGACTGAGTTGCCCTAACCTGTTGATTCCAATAGAAACGGTAAGGGGGGGAGGGTCCGATTCAGGCTCTTACAAAAGCAAAAAGCCCCGCGAACTCGCAGGGCTTCTGCTTTCCTCAGCGCTGATTAGAGAGTCACAAGCGGTCCGGTGAACTCAGGCTGGCAGACAACGGGAGTGTCCGTCGGAACCCAGTTCTTCGGCTGGTAGATGCAGCAGGGTTCCTGCGAAAGGGGATCGCCGGTGATGGCGTAAGCACGGGCGCGGGAGCCGCCGCAGATTTCCTTGTACTCGCAGGCGCCGCATTTGCCCCCCAGGCGGCCGGTATCCCGGAGCGCTTTGAAGATCGGAGCGTTCTGGTAAATGTCGGCGAGGGATTTCTCCCGGATGTTGCCGGCGTGGATGGGCAGGAATCCGCTCGGATACACATTCCCCATGTGCGAGACAAACAGGAAGCCCTTTCCGTCATTGACACGGCGGGTCATCCAATTCTTTGTACGCGTCTGAGCGTCGGCCTCAGGTGCACCGGGTTCGTACGCGCGCGAGATGGCGCCAGGATGTCCATGGCCGTGCCCTATCTTCTTCTCCTGCAGGTTGTGCTGGAGGAGGTAGCGGCGGTAGTGCATGGCTTCGGTAGTCTTGATCTGGAAACTGACGCGGTTGGAGAGCTCGTAGATCTTTCCAAACACCTGTTCGAATTCTTCGCCGGTGAGGAGATCGCCAAGCTGGCCGCGTCCCACGGGAACGAGGAAGAAGACGTTCCACATAACAATGTTCAGTTTTTCGAAGAGCGCGCAGAGGTTGTCGAGGTCCTGTGCGTTGTGGCGGCTGATGGTAGTGTGGACCTGGATGGGAAGACCTGCTTCGCCGGCCCATTCGACCGCCTGAATGGTGCGCTCCCAGGCGCCTGGGAGCCCGCGGAAGGCGTCGTGGATCTCTGGGCTTGAGCCATCGAGGGAGATACCGAGCCGGACGACGCCGGCTTCTTTCATTTTGAAGATCGCTTCGCGGGTAAGCAGCGGAGTGGCGCTGGGAGTGACAGCAACCTTCACGCCTTTTTCATCGCAATAGCGGATGAGCTCGTAAAGGTCGGGACGCTTGAGCGGATCGCCTCCGGTGAAAACGAAGATGGGCACGTGCATCGCGGCGATCTGGTCGATGAGGTCTTTGCCTTCAGCGGTGGTGAGCTGATCAGGATGGGCGATGGGCTGGGCGGCGGCGCGGCAGTGCTTGCACGCAAGATCACAGGATTGTGTGACTTCCCAAATGGCAAGAAATGGAGCTTCGTCGTAATTAAGCCCGCCCCGTGCGGGAATTTGGTGCATTGGTTGTTGCATCGTTCGGCCTCCAACCTCGACGGCGGCTCAAAAGCAGCGGGAGAACGCCTTGTCCGCATTCAGAAGACCACCGGCAGGGGGGAGCGATCAGTGATACAGATCACCAAATCGCGATGAATTTTCACGGAACTAGACCTGCTGGTGGTGGACAAAAAAATGGTATGGGTTCACAATCCAGCTTACTAAGTGGTCCTTCCGTCGAGTTTTAAGGTCGAGTTGGGCGAGGATCGCGGGCCTTGATCGCGGTGGATTGAAGGCTTGGACGTGTAATTTAAATCACTCATTCCTGTGGTCCGCGGCACTGAGCGAGGTTTCCACCGAGCCTATCATCTTTGAGCACTTGAAGGAGGTTTCCCATGGCCAACAAGCCGGGTTGGAGCAAGCCTTCCACGATTCTGTTTGCAACGGAAATTCCCGCGAATGAGCGCGCGTTTAATTTTGCGCTGGCCGAAGCCCGCGAATTTGCATCCGATCTCATCTTGTTTCATGCATATGACACATTAGTTGTGGCAGCGTCTGAGACCTCCGGAATCCGCTACTACGATTACGCGGCGGCTGCCCGGGCAGACGTCAGGCACCTGGAGCCGCTCGCTGAGCGAGCGCGCGAGGCGGGAATCAAGTGCGAAGTGGTGGTGCGGCCGGGGCTTGCTGCAGACCAGATTCTTGGCTACTTGAAGGAGCGTCCGATTGACCGAATCGTGATGGGCACACATTCGCCAGGCCCAATCGGGAAACTGCTGGTCGGGTCAGTGGCTGAGGCGGTGCTGCGCAGTGCCAATGTGCCGGTGTTCACGATTGGGCCGGAGGTCGTGGACGGCTCTTACCGGAACTTTGCCACTGGGACGATTCTGTGTGCAGTGAGCCTGATTGAGAGCAGTTGCGTGGTTGCGACGTTCGCAGCCGAAGTGGCGATGCAGTATGGCGCGCGTTTGATTTTGCAGCATGTGATCCGGCCGCAGGATCGCGCCGAGGTGCTGGCGGGACGGACGATTGAGGAGATTGAAGCCGATCTGCTCTGCCTGATCCCGGTTGAACTGCGAGAGCGGATCTCGATCCAGACAATTGTGGTACCGGGCGATCCGACAGAAGAATTGCTGTACCAGAGCCGGGCCCAGATGACGGACCTCATTATTCTCGGCGCACATGGGGCGTCGGCGTTTGCGGCGATTGCGCGGCACGGGATCGTATACAAAGTGCTGGCGCATTCGCATTGCCCGGTCATTACCTTGTCCCCATCTGTGCTGGCCGAGAGTGGTTTGATTCATCACAAGGAACACCCGACGGAGAGCTTCCTGGCTGGGGTGTTTTAGAACAAGATCGCCGGCAACACGGGATCCACGGCTCGGTATTAGGGCTCTCCAAACGAGCCGGGATTACCGCAATACCAACCGGACGCGACGCCGGGTGGATTCAATCCAGGGCGCGGTAGAGTCCACCCGGCGGAGCCGGTTCCTCTTTATCGAGGTCCATGTCCAGGGCTTAAAAGCCCGGACGTTTATGTTGCTTTGCGGCACGACTGAAGTCATACTCTGATACACCGCCAACGCTCGCAAATGTCCCAGCAGTTATTTCTTGCGAACTGATCTGGGAGTCGTCGTGTGCGGCTTGCTGGTGCAGGGCTGCTTTGCGCAGAGGACGCTGGTAATCCCTTTGCCCTCGATGACGGTGAAGATGCGGTCGACGGCGGGGAGTTTCACCGTCTCGACAGCACCTGAGGGCCAGTGAATTTCGGCCGTCCCGGCCTCAGTGGAGTCGCCGAGACCGAAGTGCGGGCGCTGATCGCTGGATGAGATGTAGCTGCCGCCGCTCATTACGTCTTCACGCTGACGAATCCCGTTAGCAGCGAGATAGACAGTGACGCCGATGGCGTCGCGCGGGCTGGTTCTGCCGTTCGCGGAGTTGGTACCGCCGATGAGCTTGAGTTCGACCCAGTGATGCTTGTCGGGATCGACATTTTTCAGCAGGACCGGCGGGCCGTCGATGGGATTGATGACCACGTCGATCTTGCCGTCGTTGAAGAGATCCCCGAACGCGGCACCGCGGCCTGAGGTGAGCGTAGCGAGGCCTGAGCCTTTGACGGCAGGGACGTATTCGAATTTGCCGTTGCGGAGATTGCGGAAGAGGATTGGGCGCTGGGCGAAAGTGGTTCCCCAGTCGTGTTCGTCGACCTGCGGGTACACGTGGCCATTGATCATCATGATGTCTTTCCAGCCATCGTTGTCGAAGTCGGGAAAGCCGACGCCCCAGCCGACGAAGGGAACGGGGACCTGGGCGATGCCCGCTTCGCTGCCGAGTTCGGTGAAGCTGGCTTCGCCATCATTGTGGTAAAGCGTTTTGTAGTCGTCGGAGAAGTCGGTGACCACGAGATCCACGAGGCCGTCGTTGTTGTAGTCGCCCACGCCCAGGCCCATGGAGGCGATTTCGCGACCATCGTTGTTGAGGGCGAAGCCTGAGACGTAGCTACGATCCTCGAAGGTGCCGTTGCCTTTGTTGAGGTAGAGGTAGTTGGGATTGGAGTCGTTGGCGACGAGGAGATCGGGACGGCCATCGTTGTTGACGTCGACGAAGACAGCCGTGAAGCCATAGTAGTGGCCGGGGTCGGCGACACCGGCTTTCACGCTGACGTCAGTGAAGGTTCCATCGGCATTTTGGTGAAAGAGATGATCGGCTTCGCCGGGGAGGCCGCGCGGTCCGCACATAACGGGGAAGCCGTGGAGTTGGCAGAAGGAAAAGGGCACGCCGCCGGTGCCTGTCGACTCGGGCTGGTGATCCAGATCGTAGTGAACATAACCGGAGACGAAGAGATCGAGACGGCCGTCGCCGTCGTAGTCGCCCCAGGTTGCGCCATCGGACCAGTTGCCGAGAGTAATGCCGGCTTTCTCGGCAACATCGGTGAATGTGCCGTCGTGGTTGTTGCGGTAGAGCCGATTGTGGCCGTAGTTGGCAACGAAGATGTCGGGCCAGCCGTCATTGTCGTAGTCGCCGATGGCTACGCCGAATCCCCAGCGGTCGTTGGTTACTCCGGCTTTCGCAGCGGCGTCGGTGAATGTGCCGTCGTGATTGTTATGGAACAGAGCCGCGTGGGGCGGTAGCTTCTTGCCGGAGAGGGCATCGAAGGTTGAGCCATTGACGAGGTAGATATCGAGCCATCCGTCGTTGTCATAGTCGATGAGGCCGACGCCGGAGCCATCGGTTTCGAGAATGTACTTTTTCTCCTTCGTGCCCATTACGTGTTTCCACGTGCTGAGGCCGGAAGATTTGGTGATGTCTTCGAAGACCACGGTGCCTTTGTCGACGAAGCCGCCGGCGGTGATGGG
Source organism: Occallatibacter sp. (assembly GCA_035606555.1). Classification (GTDB taxonomy): domain Bacteria; phylum Acidobacteriota; class Terriglobia; order Terriglobales; family Acidobacteriaceae; genus Telmatobacter. The sequence goes on along the minus strand of DATNFD010000096.1, from coordinate 48,839 downwards.
ACGTTTCTTCTCGTCATACACCGGAGCGAAAGTGCCAGCGGACGAGATGCCACCCATACCGCTCTGCTGTCCGGCTTGAACTGGTTTTGGTTGTTGCGGCTGCGCGGGCTGCGCATGCAGAGACTGAACGGGGATGACGGTCAAAGCGAGGATGGCACAAGCGAGACGACAACGGAAATCTCGCATCGGGTCAGTTCTTTTTCGCGGTCGCGGCTGGGAGGAGATCGCAGGATTTGCCGACTTGATCCGCACTGCTCGTTCTCCTGCGCTGCTACTTGAGGGGCGTTTCAGACAGTAGCTTCACATCGGCCGCTTTACCGTCGCATGGCTTTCCACTACAGAGCGCGGCGATGATGCCTTTGCCTTCCTCGATGGTGTAAATCCGATCGACGGCGGGGAGCTTGATCCTTTCCTTCGCGCCCGAGGGCCAGTGGATCTCAGCCGTGCCGGCATCGGTGGCGTCGCCGAGGCCGAAGTGGAGGCGGCGATCGTTGGACGAGATGTAGCTGCCGCTGGAGAGCACGTCGCGGCGCTGGCGGACCCCGTTTGCCTGAAGGTAGACGGTTGCGCAGGTGGCATCGCGGGGGCTGGTTTTTCCGTTGACGGCGTTCTTTCCGCCGACCAGGCCGATGGCGACCCAGTGATGCTTGTCGGGGTTCACGTTACGGAGCAGTGCAGGCGGACCGTCGACGGGATTGATGATGACGTCGATCTTGCCGTCATTGAAGAGGTCGCCGAATGCAGCGCCGCGTGATGGAAGAACGATGGCGAGTCCGGAACCTCTCAGCGGAGGAACGTATTCGAACTTGCGGCCTTTTCCAGGTGCGTCGGGGATGTTGTGAAACAGGAGAGGGCGCTCGGCGAAAGTAGTGCCCCAGTCATGCTTATCGACTTCGGGGTAGACATGGCCGTTGACTTCGAAGAGGTCGAGCCAGCTGTCGTTGTCGTAGTCGAGGAAGCCATCACCCCAGCCTACGAAGGGGATGGTGGTCTGCGCGATTCCGGCCTTGTAGCTGACGTCGGTGAAGCTGGCGTCACCATCATTGTGGTAGAGAACCTTGTAGTCGTCTCCGAAATCGGTGACATAGAAGCTGACGAGGCCGTTGTTCTCATAATCCCCGGCGGCAATGCCCATGGAGGCGATTTCGCGGCCGTCTTTGTTAAGGGCGAAGCCGGAGACATAGCTCTCGTCGTCGAAGGTGCCGTCCCCTTTGTTGATGTAGAGGAAGTTGGGCTCTGAGTCATTCCCGACGACGAGGTCGGGCTTTCCGTCGTTGTTGATGTCGACGAAGATAGTTGCGAACCCATAGTACTTGTCTTTGTCTTCGACGCCTGCTTTGACGGTGACATCGGTGAACTTGATATTTCCGTCTTTGTCGACACCGTCGTTGTGGAAGAGGTGGTCCGGTTCGCCGAGAAGCCCGCGGGGGCCGCAATTGACATTGTCGCCGCGATACAGGCACGAGGCGTAGCCGACGGCCTTGGTTCCGGCGATGGGCATATTGTTGCGATCGAAGTGGACGTAGCCGGTTACATAGAGGTCGAGCTTGCCATCGCCGTCATAGTCGCCCCAGGTTGAGCCGGGTGACCAGTTGCCAAGGGCAACGCGAGCAGTTTGAGCGACGTCAGTGAATGTGCCGTCGTGATTGTTGTGATACAGGCGGTTCTCACCGTAGTTGCCGACGTAGAGATCGGGCCAGCCGTCATTGTCGTAGTCGGCGACGGAGCAGCCATAGCCCCAACGATCATTCTGGACGTTGGCTTCTTTGGAGACGTCAGTGAATGTGCCGTCGTGATTGTTGCGGAAGAGGGCGGCGTGAGGCGCGGGCTCTTTGCCGTCGAGGGAATCGAACGTGGCGCCATTGACGAGATAGATATCGAGCCAGCCATCGTTGTTGTAGTCGATCAGGCAGACACCCGAGCCATTGGTCTCAACGATGAACTGCTTCTGAGGAACGCCCATTTTATGGATCCAGCCGGAGAGCCCCGCTGACTTCGTGATGTCTTCAAAGACAAGGGGGCCTGCATCGACGAAGCCGCCGGCAGTGATGGGGCGCTTCTGCGCGTCATATTGCGGGGTCGATTGCACCCCGGATGCGATGCCGCTGGACATGCCGGGTTTCTGCGGCGGAGGAGCAGAGGGAGCCTGGGAACTGGCGCTGGAAGCTGCGATCAGAACAAGAATGCAGCATGCGAAACTGCCGATGCGCAAAAGACGAAACCCCCTCAATGGATACGGACGCAGTGTATCGCATCGAGGGGATGGCTTTCGAATCGCAGGAGGCCGCGACCCCGCTGCTTACGGCAAGATCAGCAATGTTGAGCGCCGGATCTAGATGACCCGCAGAAGCAGCAGAATGAGCACGATGGTGAGGATGAGGCTTAGCCCACCACCACCGTAGTAGCCCCATCCGGGCCCGGCACGATAGCCGCCGTAGCCGAAGCCGAAGATGAGGATGATGAGAAGAATAATCAGCAGCATAATTTAATCTCCTTCGATCGTTAATTTATGGTCCCGTGGCAGGGATGAACGTCCGATGCCTTATATGCCCGAACAGGGTAGCTGATCGTCACATCAGCAACTCTGAATCTCTGATGCACGGGAGGGAGGGAGCGCTGTACATCGTCGCCAGAGGGCTGTTCGCGGAATCTTCCCATGACTTCAAACGTTGTAAGGGCGATGCTGTCTCTGGAATTGGGGTGCAGCCAAAGAACTATCCGCGAGGTTGCATACGGCACTTGACATTTCTCAAGTTATTTTTGTCGTCGATTCTAAACAGCCCGAACAACCAAGGGGATTCTGACACGCGTCAAAGTTGGTGTTGTAGATACAGGTAGAGTTTGACGGAGGTAGGTAGAGATGCTTTGGACAATATTTGTCGTCCTCCTGGTTCTTTGGCTTCTGGGTCTGGTAAGCAGCTACACGATGGGTGGATTCATCCACGTTCTGCTGGTGCTGGCACTGGTTGTCCTCGTGATCCAGCTGATATCCGGACGTAGAGCAGCACTATAGCGGGAACTCGGCAGAACAAGTTTTGAGTGAGAGGCGCGTACGTGAGTGCGCGCCTTTTCACAGCCGCCGGTTTTTTGACCGGTAATGATGTAAACGCAAGCCATACCCACGGAGGTGGATACATATGAATAACGACAAGCTCAAGGGAACAGTTGATGATGCAGCGGGCCGCGTTAAGCGGCAAGTGGGCGAGTGGACGGGTGATACAGGCACGCAGGTCGACGGAGCTGCCCAGCAGGTAAAGGGCAAGGCGGAAAAGGCTGTGGGTAACCTTCGCGACGCCGTCAACTCGGGCACAACCCGGGACGTGGACACAGATCGCGACATTGACGACAACACCGACCGTGAGTCGACTCGCGAGCGCGAGTAAAACGCTGCGATGAATAAAAGACTGTGGGAGGCAGATGAGCTGCCTCTCACTTCTATTTGTGGTCGAAAACCAGTGGTCTGCAACGAGATACGGTGTATAACTTCTTCGCTTTGTGAGCAATTCATCAACATCAGGTGAGATCGAAATCGAGTGAACTCCGCTGATGAATGATGTCGAATGTGGCACCCGGCTTGCTAAATGGTTGCGAATAAAGCTATAGATATAGGTAACGCCGGCGCAGCAGGATCCCGGTTCTGCGCACGGTGTAAGTGAGGTGCGCCTTCCGCAGGAACTCCGGTTCACTGACGAGCGACGGTTCACTATCGGAGACATCCCGTTGGCGCGCGATAGTGCGTGTTCTCCGAAGTCCTGTTGACGCAATAGGTTCCGCACTTCTTCCTGCCTGCTGTACACTTTGCGGCTCCCCGCTGCCACGACTCTCTTCCATTCCAATTTGTAATGCTTGCTGGACTGAGATACCTCCCCAGACCGGGATTGTGTGCCTGCGATGCGGAGACTCGCTGGATGCACCGGTCGTAGAAGGGATTGAGGCGAGCTATGTGTGTCGTGCTTGCCGGGTATCGCCGCCGCCGTTCGCAAAGGCTGTGTCGTTTGCGGCTTACGATGGACGCCTGCGAGAGGCGATTCACGCATTGAAGTATGGCCGTCTGCATCCGGCTGCGAAGAAGCTGGGAACGATGCTTGCGGAGGCGATGGCGCGATTGATGCCGGATGCGCCTCAGGAGATGCTGGTCGTACCGGTGCCGCTTCACCGAACGAAACACAGGCAAAGAGGATTCAACCAGGCGCGGGCGTTGGCGCTGGGAGCCATTGAGAGACTGCGTCACACGCATCCTGATTGGAAACTGCGGCTTGCGCCGAGCACCCTGATGCGGTTGCGCGCGACGGAGACACAGGCGGGACTTACTCCGACGCAGCGGCGGAAGAATGTACGGGGCGCGTTCAAGGTTTCACACCCGGCGGTGGTGCGAGGACAACACGTGCTGCTGGTTGACGACATTCTGACCACTGGCGCTACCGCACGCGCCGCGGCGCAGTCCCTCATAAAGGCGGGAGCGGCTTCTGTGTATGTAGCGACGCTGGCACGAGCGCGCCGTTTCAACAGCAATGTTTCACCAGCCCATGCTGCGCGGGATGCGCAGAGTGCGTTCGCAGACATGCATTCGTCATCATCCAGTCATCAACCTGCTTCATAACGAGGGGAAGAAGGATGTCGCTCGGAAAAGCCATGATTCATGCACGCAAGCAAAAAACTGCTGCCCGCGCCGCTGCCTATGCTGCTGAGTCAGGCACACACGCGGGCATCCATGCCGGCCATATCCTGCAGATGCCGGTGCTGGTTCTGAATGCATCGTATGAGCCGATCAACATCTGCGGAGCGCGAAGGGCGCTTGTGCTGGTATTGAAAGGGATCGCGCGCACCGAGGAAGAGCATGGGACGAAGCTGCATGCCCAGCGAAGCTTCATCGCGATGCCATCGGTAATTCGGCTGCTGGAGTATCGCCGGATTCCACATCAGACGCGGGCGTTGTCCAGAAAGAACATTCTTCTGCGCGATCGCAATCAATGTCAGTATTGCGGCGTGGTGCTGCCGGCCGGTGAGCTTACTCTGGACCACGTGGTTCCGCGTTCGCGCGGGGGCAACTCGACGTGGGAGAACCTGGTTGCGTGTTGCCATGCGTGCAATCGGCGCAAAGGGAACCGGATGCTACTGGAGATCGATGACATGGTTCTGCTGCGGGAACCGCGTCCATTCTCATTGCATACGAGCCGGCAGATTATGCGGATGCTGGGGCGTGGGGACGACCGGTGGCGGAAGTATCTGTTTTATTAGGCGCCGTTCAATCACTGAGCCGGTTTTCGGACTGAGCCAAGATAGAATGGCGAACATGAACAGGCACGGAAAGCAGTTGGTTTTCTTCTTAGGCGCGATTCTGGCAACGGGGTTCTCCATGAATGCGTTTGCGCAATCGGCGGCGGAGAAAGCTGTGCTGGCGCCGATCCATGCGATGTTTGATGGCATGTCAAAACGAGACGCTGCGGCGATCAAGGCACCAACGCTGCCGGGTGGCACGATGGTGCTAATGCGCGACGGCAACCCCGCGCAGATGACCTTTGAAACATTTGCAGAGCGCGTAGGTAAGCCGGGCAAGGTTCAGATTGAGGAACGCATTCACGATCCACTGGTTCGAATTGATAACGACCTTGCTGTGGTGTGGGCGCCGTTCGATTTTCTCGTTGATGGAAAGGTCGATCACTGCGGAACGGACCTGTTCAATCTAGTGCGTGTTGATGGGAAATGGATGATCGCGAGCGTTGCCGATACGGGCACAAAGACCTGCTCTGCGAAATGAGAGCTTACGCTTCGGACAGTCCCGTCAGACAAACATAATGAACGATCAATCTATTGGACAGTAACGGTGAATGAGGCGGTGCGGGTGATGTTGTTCGACACCGCAGAGACGTTCACGGTGTAGGTGCCTCTGGGCGTGCCCTGATCGAGATTGCCGCCACCGACTGATCCGGTGCTGCCGCCACCGCCGCCACAAGCGACAAGCGAGCTGAGGGAGATGAGCATAAGGACTGCGAGGAAGCAGCGGCGACGCTTTGCGCCGAACGCAATCATAATCATGCTCGCGAGGGCAACGAAGCCTCGCGCGAGGGGCGGGCGTGAGTTAGCTGCGATTTGATGAGGCGCAGTGGTCGCGATCGTCAGGGTTGAAGCTGCTGAGGTGCTTCCCGCGATGTAAAGAGAGCTTGCCGAACAGTGGGCTTCAGACATCGAGGTTGGCAAACCGCAGGTGACGGCAACCTGCCCGGCAAAATTGTTGATGACTGCGAGGCCGAGCGTAGCTGTTGCGCTGCTTCCTGCTGTGATGGTGACGTTGGGAATGGTTCCGGCAATTTTGAAGGTGGTGTCGAGCACCGTGACTCTGACCGGGAATGCGCTCTGCGAGCCGAGATAATGCGCATCGCCGGCGTAGGCGGCGGTGTAGGTGTAGGTGCCGGGTGTATCGATGGTTTCGGAGAGGGTGCTGGCGAGATAGGCAAAGTTCACGTTGGTGAAGCCGCCACCATAGCTACCGTTCCAGGGGCTGGTGACGACGGTTCCAGCGGGGGAAGCGCCGTTCTGTTGAATGGAGACGGTCCCCGTGGGGGCGTTCAGGACGCTCTGCGTGAAAGCCGAAGCAGCAACGTGGAAGGCCTGACCGGAATACGCTGTGTAGTTCAGGCCCGTGTAGTCGGGTGTGAGATCGGGGACCTGGAGATAGTAGATGAACGTTGGTGCCTGCGTGACAGTGGCGTCCAGCGACATTTCGCTTGCGCTGTAACTTGCATCTCCGCTGTACTGCGCCGCCACGGAGTAGCTGCCTAGAGCAGAGAGATGCTGAGCGAAACCCTGGTCTTCTACGTAGCCCAAACTATTCAGGGCATAGTTGCCGGCGTCGATCGGCTGGCCAACGCTGGTGAAAGAGACCGAGCCCGTGGGACACGCTATGCCGGTCTGCTGCGGACCTGGCGCGCAGCTTGTTCCGTTGGCTCCGGTCACATTGGCGCGGAGTAAGGCAACGGCCCCGTAGGGTACGGTGCTAGTGTATTGGAATCCGCCGTGAACGAAGTCGTAGGCAGCAAGGCTTGCAGAGATGAGGCTGCCTTCCTTATCTACAGTGACCTGGATGGGTGCGGAGTCGCTGGCCGCGAAGATGCCGTCGCCCGCGTAATGGGCGGTCACGTTGTACGAACCTCCCGGCAGCAGAGCCGTGGATCCACTCCCAGTGCCGTTGGCCAGGGTGAAACTGACAATGCCGATGCTTTGTTCGGTCGGGGAGGCGATCAGTGCAACGGACCCGGTCGGCGTGCCTGTACCGCCGGTTGCGGCGACGGTGGCCGTGAAACTCACGGGCTGCCCGTGAACGAGCGTGGTCTGAGTGATATTCGTGAGGGTGGTTGTGGTCTGGGCCATGGCTGCGCCAGCCCACGCGTTGACGAGATTGTAGCCATCGACGGTGCCCAGGCCGGTGGCAAGGTCATACCCGGGAGTCGCTGTCCAGGCAGGGGTGGGACTGTTTGGATCGACGAGGACTCCCGTTCCGCCAGACGGCGAGGCGCCGCAGTTCGGTGTGCTTGCGAAACACGGAACAGCATTGTTGCCTTTGGTGACATCGTGAAAGATGCAGGAATTCGCGGCGTTTGCGGCTTGCGAGGAGTCGCAGGTTGCCCCGGCCTTGGCAGCGAGGTTGTAGAGGATATAGTTAGCATTGCCCTGGCGGCTGCCGGTCTTCTGATTCACCAAGGCCATGATCCCGGCGAAGGCGGGCGCGGAGGCGGATGTACCACCGAGCCCAACGAAGTTGAGATTTGTGAGACTGCACGGTTCATTCCAGCCAGGCGCTGGTCCGACCGGCGAGAAATCCGCTTCGCAGACGATATAAAAGGTGCCGTTGTAGCCCGCACTGGCGAAGAGGGATACGTCGGGCAGGTCGCGGACTCCGTCTTGAGGAATACCGTTGCCGGTCTGCCAATTGGGCTTCGCATAGCCGGCGAGGCATTGGGATTCGCTGGTGAGGGTTGAGCAACTGCTCGGTCCACCGCTCCCGGCGAGGAGGTTTAGGTTGGTTGCGTCCGAGCCACAGCCGTCCACCCCATCAGCGGCGCACGATTGATTCCAGGTTGTCTCCGGAATGTAGGACTTTGCGGATGACAGCGTCGCAGAATCGTTGGTGGCATTCCAGTACGTCGGGAAAGTGGCAGGCGATTGATCGAAATCGGTACCGCCGACAGAGACGTTGTAGGGCGTGGATGCGAATCCGCTCACAGCGAGTCCGGTCCTGGCAGTGCTCTGGGCGTTGAAGTCATCGCAGCCGGCTGAACCTGCATCTCCGGAGGAGACAACCACGGTGATGCCCTGGGCGGCGGCCTGTTGCCAGAGGGCGTTATAGAAGGCGTTGCCCGTGTTGCCAAGTGCGCTTTCACAGATCCCGTAGCTCTCGCTCATTACGGAGGCGAGATTGTTGTCGACGATGTAGAGAGCGGAGAGGTCCACGCCGAGGGAAGTCTCAGTGCCGGCAGAGACGACGAAATCAATGGTGGCATTTTTCGCGACTGCTCCCGACCAGGAGACGTCGAGCAGAGCTTCGGTTTCGTCGCCGACAATGCCGGGGTCGGGGCCGTTGAGGATCACGTTGGGGGTGTTCTTCGGAAGTGAGAAGAGATTACGGAAGGCGTCGACGTCACTGACGTTGATGTTTGTCTCACCGACAATGGCGATTGTTTGGCCAGTGCCGTCGATACCCTCGTTCCAAAGGGGGAGGATGTCGTAGATGTTTGCGAAGTCGGTCGGGCCGAGTCCGTAGAAGGTGTTTTGTCCGGCTGAAAAAGTGAAGTAGGACGAGGGCGAACCTTGTGTCATTTTGAGAGGCTGGCCGTGAATGACGGCTTGGGAATGGCGCGGGAAGTTGTGCAGCGTGAGGATACCGTCGACCACAGGCGTCAAGGCGGATGGGATGGATGGCTCTGCTGCATTGGCCCAGTGCTGCCGGCCGTTTACGTCGTAACGGTGGATAGGCGTGGCGAAGGCCTGCCGGACCTGGTCGGCTGTGCCGGAAAACTCAATGGCTGTTCGGCCGTTGGCGATGGCGGTGACCTGGAAACCGCTCGCGTTGAGCCATGCTTTGATCTTCTCCATATCGGAGTCCGAGGGACCGAAGCTCTTGCCGAAATCCTCGGGAGTAAGCCATTGGTGATAGTGAGCCGAGCCGCGGGTCTGCTGATCGGCGAGGAACGTCTTGAGGGCCGATTCCTGTTCGTCGCTGCGCTTGAGAACGAGCAGCATGCGAGTCATCGGCAGAGAAGCGGGTGCAGCGCCGCGGTCGAACTCGGAGCGGGCCAGCGGGTGCCGGTTGCCTCTGAGGATGGTTCGCTGCGACTCGTCGATGGGCCGGGTGATGAGATTGCGAGCAGGTGGGGCGATCACGGGCCGTGTCGATGGAATCTGCGCACTTGCCAATGTCACGCAGAAGAGAAGCGATCCGAAGCTGAAGAAGCGGCATAGCGGAGACACGCTTCGCGATGGAGGGCAGACAGACGGTTCAGCACATGGATGGGGAACCCAGGGCACAAGGGACATCGAAATTTTCACCACAAGCGAAGGAAGCAGGGAATCGAAACAGTCCGAAGTTGCAATAAGCTTCGGGGCAGATTTGTTCGGAACTTCAGAAAGGATACATTCGCTGGGAGGATTCGGGGCGAGAGAGATGACGCAGCTTCTTCAAGTGATTACCCCCAGTTGAATGCGCAAATGTGAACGATATACTGCAGCACCCGGGCGATCAATTCCACTAAAGAGGAGAGTCGCATTGTTCAAGCGGGCGATGTGCGGATTTCCGGCCAGCAATTTCGCGGATGGGCTGACCACCGTCGATCTCGGCGTTCCGGATCTGGATGCGGTGGTGAAGCAGCATTCGACGTACTGCGCTGGTTTACGCGAGTGCAGGCTGGAATTGACGGTGCTGGAACCGGATCTTCGGCACCCGGATTCGACGTTTGTGGAGGACACGACGATTCTGACGCCGGAGGCAGCGATCTTCTGCAGACCGGGAGCTGCGACCCTGCAGGGCGAGGTTGCGGCAATTCGTCCAGCGGTGGAGAGCTTTTACGCCAGCACCTTCGCCATCGAGACGCCGGGAACAGTGGATGGAGGAGACATTTGCGAAGCGGGACAAGTGAGTAGTGAGTAACAAGCTTGAGAGTGGCGAGTCGCAAACAGGGTTAGCCGCCGATGTGGACCATGGAGCGGGACGGCTTGAGGAAGCCGGGTTCGCCGATGTGGTGGCGGGCTTCTTTTTCGTTGATGATGCTAACGATGTAGTCGGAGAGTTCGCCGTCGGATTGGCCGGCGCGCATGCGGCCGTAGAGGTCGTGTTCGACCTGAGAGAAGAGACAGGTGCGAATTTTGCCGTCGGAGGTGAGGCGGACACGGCTGCATGCACCACAGAAGGCCTGGCTGACGGGAGCGATAATGCCGATTTCACCGATGCCGTCCGCGAAGGTATAACGGCGGGCGGTTTCGCTGGGTTCACGCGGGGCGAGCGGAACGAGCGGCATCTCCCGGCCTATGCGGTCGGTAATTTCCTTCAGGGTAACGACGATTTCGGGGGTCCAAAGGCGGCCTTCTTCGAGCGGCATGAACTCGATGAAGCGGACAACGACATCTTCTTTGCGTGCGAAATGCGCAAATCCTTCAATTTCAGTGTCGTTGAATCCGCGCAGGAGAACGCAATTGATCTTGATGGGTGTGAGACCGGCGGCTTTGGCCGCGCGGATGCCACCCAGGACTTTTTTGAAGCTGCCGGGAACGCGGGTGATGCGCTCGAATGTGGGAGCGTCGACTGCGTCCATGCTGACGGTGACGCGGTTGAGGCCGGCAGCCTTGAGCGGTGCGGCCATTTTGTCCAGGAGATGGCCGTTGGTGGTGAGGGCGATGTCGAGTGGCTGACCGGAGGTGGTGCGGAGCCTGGCGAGGTCCTGGATGAGTTCAATGAGGCCGTTACGGAGGAGAGGTTCGCCGCCGGTAAGACGGACTTTCTCGATGCCGAGAGAAACAAAGAGCTTGATGAGACGCAGGTACTCGCTGATTGCGAGCTCGGGGTACTGTGCTCCGTATTCCCCGGTACGGCAGTAGACGCACTTGTAGTTACAACGGTCGGTGATGGAGACGCGGAGGTCGTGGATGACACGGCCGTGACTGTCGGTCAGGCGACGAGCAGTTTCGGCACGGGAAACGGTTGGGGCAGGGACGGCCATCGGCACACCTTCAGGCTATACCGTTTTGCCCGGTTCTGCAGGAGCTGTGACGAGCACCGCCAACGTGCCCAAACGCCGAGTTGCGGGTCAAACTATTGTCTTTGTTGGGCGTCAGTCGATGCGTGGGGTGCCGGAGCGAAGGAGCAAGCCGCTGAGGCCGAGAACGACGACGAGACCGACCGCAATTGCGAAGTAATAGGCCATGGGATGGACCCAGCCGGGCGAGTAGGTAAGATCCTGTCCCACCCAGAGAAGCAGAACGGTAGCGATAACTGCAAACTGGCAGGCGATGACGAGGAGGGTATGTCCCCACTCGCGACGCTTGTCGAGAGCCTCGACCTGGTCTGGGGTGAGATTGCGTTCTTCGGGGGGAAGGAGGGAATTGGCCATCAGAGTCTGTCTCCTGCGGAGGTCCGGGACGGTTCGTGTCCGGCCCGACCACTCTTTTGATTCAACCATATGAGGGTGCGTCAATTCCACTATGGCGGCCCAAGGGAGGCAGGTATATGGGAAATTCAAGCCGGATGGAAACGAGATTCAGCCGGGTTGGAAGAAACGGGATGAAGGGGTGTTTCCGATGAACGGGGCGCCGGTCGATCGGAAAGACTCCGGCGCCGTCGCGTTACTCATTCAGGAATGCGAGGGATTGAAGGCCGGTGATTTCGAAGGGTTTGCGGCAGCGGATGTTCATACAGGAGAGTTTGTCGTCGCGGCGAACCATATAGGACTGCGCCTTTGCGAACTTGGCGCGGTCGCGCTCGTCGGCGTGGCGTGGAAGCTGAGCGCGTTTGCGGCGCACCACCCATGTGACTTTGTACTCGCCTGGCTGTCCACACTTGGGACAGGTGAGGTTGTGGGTTCGTGTTTCGGTGGTTTCGTTGAAGAAGTCGCGTTCTTCCATGTGTCGATTACCCTCTAAGCGAAGAAGCCCTGCCGGGTGAGAAGCAACGGCAGAGCCTGACGAAATAGGCCAGAGAAGTTCGCTCTCGCCGGACTCTTCCATAGTAATCCTCAGGGGAGGCTGCCCAGGGTGATGGATGCTGCGCCAGGAGGGGCTTATGAATCCCTTAGGTTGTTCTTAGCTCTCGCTAATGGCTCACGCGGAATACTGCGCGTATGCAGGCGATAGGCACGATATTGATCGATGTGATTGTGAGTTTGTTCTTCGTAGGGCTGGCCGGCTCGACTGTGGTGATTCTGATTTCGTTCGTGGAAGATTTCCGAGTACTCTTTGAAGACGATGATGTCATGCCAGAGCCCGCAACGATTGCCATGGCGACAAGAGACAGCACTTCTGAATACAGCTACAACATGTCAAAATCAGCGACCCGCCTCTAGGATCAAGACACCCGCCAGCGAGGTTCTCCGCCCGAATAGGTCGACGCGGTGGATGCTCCGAAAAGAAATCGCAACCAGAACCGGATCCGGTTGCATTCCGGTGCAAGCGCGCGAAGGGTGCAGCTCTAGGGAGTCTTGGGTTACTGCTGGCCATCTGGAGATCAGGTATCGGATACTCTTGAGTACGATGGCCAAGAAGAAAGCTGCGAAATTTTCGGCCACCAAGGCTGTGAAGGCCAATGCGCGCGAGCGTGTGGGGCAGCCTAAACCTGTGCGAGTGGTGGACGAAAAGCCCAGGACGGGGCGAGACGCAAAATACAAGAAGAAGCTGGAACAGGTCCTTTATCAGGAGGAGTAACGATGGCGCGTGCCGTGGGTGTGGGTGGTGTGTTTCTGAAGGCGAGCGATCCGAAGATGCTTTCTGCGTGGTACGCCGAGCATCTCGGAATCCCGGCGCAGGACGGAGGCGCCCTCGCGTTCGATGGCCCGGAATCTCTGGGGATGACGGTGTTCGCGCATTTTCCGGAAAGCACGAAATATTTCGGCGATGGACAGCAGCAGACGATGGTGAACTTTCGGGTCGATGATCTTGAAAGGCTTCTCGCGCAACTCGAGGCCGCAAAGGTCAAGATTGATCCCAAGCAGGAGGACTACGGATACGGGAAGTTTGCCTGGATCTGGGATCCGGAAGGAAACCGGGTGGAGTTGTGGGAACCGGCAGGGGAGAACGACAAGAACTCCTCTTAACGATGCCGAAAGGGCCCGAGAGGAGAGGGCCTTCAGCTCTCTCCTGTTCCCGTGTTCTTGTGGATGGAATTTGCGTGGTTCATTTTTCCCGAATGAAGAGCACAGTTGGAGAGGCTTCGTTCCGGGAACTCACAATCCGCACATTTTCGCCCTTATCGATATCGAATTTTGTCCCGTTCACAACCCCCATATAGGTTTCTGCTACAGTTTGCGGGCCGACTGTAAATGTGCGCGTTGCGCCATTTTTGTCGCGAACGGACAATTTGCGATCATGCCCGTTCCAATCTGTCACTTCGCCGCTTGTGGAAGAAAAAGGTCCAGCACCCAGGTTCTTCAGGGCCACGGCGGTTCTATTCTCATTAATTCCGAAGTAGAAGAGAATCACGTAAGCTCCCTGTTTCTGGAACTCCTTCGCTGCTGTTACGTCGCCGGCAATTTTCTTATCGAAATCAATGCGCTTGTTGGACGAGGACATCACGTTGAATGTGGCTGGCGAGCCAGTATCCTGGAAGAGGGTGATGGTTTTTGAGGAGAGGTCGACGGAGCTTACCGTTCCACAGAGAGCGTGGACAATCTCCTGGGCTGTCAGCCCGGGCATGAGAAGTGAAAATGAACTGACAAGAATGGATACATACAGAAACCGCTTCATTGTTTTCCCTCCAAGGTCATTTTGAGTTCGCATAGTCACCGATTTTCTGGCGATCGACTACGCGGGTAGCTGTTCATGCGGCGGGCAAGCTGAAAGCCAGCCGCGTAGAAAGGCGAGCAGGCCCTCCGGAGGCCTGATCCACGCATCCGCGATCGTTGGGCGATAGCAGTCGCGGACCAGCACGCAGAGACCCCGGCGGGTCAGTGCTCCGAAGGCATCTTCATCGGTTGTGTCATCGCCCAGATATGCCATGGCGACAGAAGGCTCCATTTCTTTGATGATGGATCGCACAGCATCCCCCTTGTCTTTCTGCGCAACGCGAATCTCAATGCCGCCGTCGAAGGGGGCCAGGCGAAGCTCGCTTCTGTCTGGAAGCATTGACCAGATGCGGCGCACTCGCCTGACGATGTGTTCTGCAATGTCCTCTCTGCCGCGCCAATGGATCGCGATACTGGCAGTTTTACGTTCCGCAAGATAAGAGAGCCCTTCACATGCGATGAGCCTGCCTGCTGTTTCGATGGCTGCAAGCAATCGGGCATCGATTCTGGCGATCTCATTCGATCCATCGGGCATGAGCCTTTCGATGCCATGGCAGCCCCAGATTTCGATGCCGGGAAGATTCATCAATTTCGGAATGTCAGTGGCCCGGCGGCCAGTCACGATGGCCAGCCGAGTATCTGTTTGGTGTTGAATCCGGCGCAGAGTAGCCGGGATGTCCGCGTAGGGGTAGGCGTGCGCGGGATTGAGGGTGAAAGGCGCGAGTGTGCCATCGTAGTCGAGCAGAAGCGCGCGTGAGCGGGCGCGGGAGAGGCGGGAGAAAAAATCAGTGATGTTGCCGCTTAACGAAGAGGACTCGAGTGATCCCCCAACATGCATTGCATATCCCCTGGTGTTCTGAGCAGATGCCGCGACACGGGCGAAACAAGCCCGCAGTATGGAAGAGCAGATATCCGGGAGGGGAAGTGCGCTAGCAGAGCAGGCAGCAGGTCAGATCAGGAGGCGCTATTCGGAGTTGATACTTTGTATCCGCACGCGATGCACGGAGGCGCACAGAGATTCTGAGGATGAAGATGACTGAATGCAAAGCAAACGAGAACATTGCCACGATGAGGCTTAGCCACTGTTGCGCTCGCAACGCGGAAGGCTGGGAATCTACTACGGGAGAGACCAAGATGGCGAGAATGAACAAGATCAGACAAACAACAAGTGCGATTGCTAAGATCCTGTTCATCGTCCCGGAGTATAGCATCTCGTGTATTAGAACGGACAGGGGGCGTGTTCATCGAAGGCCGGCAGTCGGGCTGATCCGTTGCAGTTCGCACGGAGCGCCGACTCATATTGGCTCAGGAATGGCCGGGTCTCGCTAGAGACACTTGTGAAGGGCTGCGGTTCTCGCGGCCAGATTGGGACAGCCAAAGGACGGTTGCATCGATTTGGTGAATTCCCGACGGGTGCTTCGAAAACGCTCATCGAAGCAGATCCTCTGCCGATACATGGTTTGTAATCACACCTCCTGCCGTGCATGTCGAGAGCAGTTTCGGATGGAGCCTTCGCGGCAACTGAGTTCGGAAACGAAGTCGGGGATTGTGCAACTGCCCGGTATGGAATCGTCCCAGAAGGGCGTGTTCCAAGGCGGATTTGCATCGGCGCAGGAGGGAGCGAAAGGGAACTCATGCCAACTGCAGCTGTGGAACGAACAGACAACGCCGCGGAGGTTGCGCGGAGCAGTCCGCTGATGCGCAATCTGAAGACGCAGCAATTCGCGGCAACGGATTCGGGAGAACAGGTGGGAACTCGGGCGCAGAGAGGGGATCAGCGCACAGGGAAATACCTGACGTTTCTTTTAGGGCGGGAGGAGTTCGCGATTCAAGTTCTCAAAGTCCGGGAGATCATGGGCATCCAGGACATCACAGCGGTGCCGCAGACGCCAACTTACGTGAAAGGCGTGATCAATCTGCGGGGCAAAGTGATTCCGGTGGTGGATCTTCGGCTGAAATTCTGCCTGCCTGAATTGGAATACACACAGCGCACGTGCATTATCGTCGTCCAGGTGCAATCGGCAGGTGTGACCGTGCATACGGGCATCATCGTTGATGCGGTTTCAGAGGTGTTGAACCTTGGCGCGGCGGACGTGGAGGACACGCCGGATTTCGGTGATGGCAGTGGCTCGGTTGGAAGTTATCTGCTGGGAATGGCGAAGGTCAAAGGCAAGGTCAAAATCCTGCTGGACATTGACCGGGTGTTGAGCGCGCAGGAAGTACATGGACTTGATACGTTGGCGCAGAACTGATCGGGGAACGAGAGAGGGAGAGGACGCGATGACATCGCAAATGACAATCGGGAAGAAACTGTTCGCAAGTTTTGGAGCTTCTGTGGCACTGACGCTCGTTTTGGGTGGCACCTCGCTCTGGCTGATCAGCAACATGGGAGCCAGCCTCAGCAAAATGGCTAATGTTACCGCGCGGAAGCAGTTTGTGGCCTCTGAAATCGACATGGGCGAATCAGATCTGGTGTCTGCCGAGCGCGGCATACTGCTGAGGACTTTCACCAAAGAGCCCGCACTGGTTGCGCAATACAATGAGGACTTCAAAAATGCGAGCTCACTGTTGAAAGCAAACTTTGACGAGTTGGCTCCATTGCTCGAAACAGAAGAAGGGCGCAGATTGCTTGCAACCGCCCAAAGTGCAGCTCAAACAGCTCAACAGCTACACCAGGAGTTTTATTCGATGGTTGCTGCCGGCAAAGAAAGCGAAGCCGGAGCTTTTCTGAAGGACAAGGTGATTCCCAATCTCGAGATTTTGAGCCAGCAGGCGATCGCAGAGAAGCGGCTGTCAAGCGAACATATGACGGAAGGGATTAAGCAAGCATCTGCCAAGCGGACCTTTGGCAGCTGGGTTGCGGTGTCGATGATTATCTTCGCGCTGGCCGTGGGCGCGGTGGTTCTGTTCGTGGTGCGCCAAATCAACAGCTCACTGCGCCAGGCGATTAACGACTTAAGTGAAGGCGCGGGACAGGTGGCGAGCGCCGCAGGACAGATCTCTTCTTCAAGCCAATCGCTGGCGCAGGGGGCATCGGAGCAGGCAGCCTCTCTCGAGGAGACATCGTCTTCGAGTGAAGAGATCAACTCGATGGCGCGGAAGAATGCTGAGAACTCGCAGTCTGCGAATGCATTGGTTGTGCAATCTCAACAGAAGTTCGTCGAAACCAATCACTCCTTGGAATCCATGGTCGCCGCGATGGGAGACATCAAATCATCCAGCGACAAAGTTTCGAAGATCATCAAGGTTATCGATGAGATCGCATTCCAGACGAACATTCTGGCTCTGAACGCCGCAGTGGAAGCAGCTCGCGCCGGCGAGGCCGGAATGGGATTCGCAGTCGTTGCAGACGAGGTGCGGAACCTTGCTCAACGGTGCGCGCAGGCGGCGAAGGATACAGCCGCTCTGATCGAGGAGTCGATCACGAAATCGAATGACGGCCAGGCGAAGGTGAATCAGGTGGCAGTGGCGATACAGGCAATTACCGAACAATCGGCGGGGGTAAAGACCCTGGTAGATGAAGTGAGCCTTGGAAGCCAGGAACAGACGCGCGGTATTGAGCAGATCGCGAAGGCACTGACCCAGATGGAGCAGGTGACACAGCAGTCGGCGGCCAATGCCGAGGAGAGCGCGGCTGCTGCGGAAGAACTGACGGCGCAGGCTTCCACCCTCATGGAAGTTGTTCAGCAACTCAGCGCGATGGTGGGCGGCATGGAGAGCAGTTCGATCGGGAGTTCCAAACGGCCGACGTGGCATTCTTCCCCGGCAAGCCAGAATAGACGGGCAAATCTCGGGAATCTTCGCATGGGCAAACCGCCTCTGCATGCGGACCCGATTCCCATGGACGCCGATTTCAAAGCGATGGCTTGAAGCGAGGAAGTTCTCACTCCGGCGTTTCAAGGGAAGCAGTGTGGACGAGTGAAACGCGCCCGCATCGACTTGCTCGCGATGAGAAGGACCGCTCCCATGTCAGACCCGAACCCGATTGGAATTGCAGAACAGAGAACGATCGAGAGCCTGCGCTCGCACATCGACAATGTCGCAGTGCAGATCGTTCTCGGAACTCTAGCCGGCAGGGAACGGCTGGAGTTGCTTCGGAGTCTTCGCGAAGAAGCTGAACGCTGTGGACAGCAGCAGGTAGTGCAGATCATCGATGCTGCAATTACGGCAGCGTCGACAAGATCAGACGACATTAGTGTTGAGGGTATTTCCTCCGATTGCCTCTTGCGGGTTCAGCAGGCTCTCTCCGGACCCCGACAGGATTCGGTGCTCAGCCCGGCATTGCCAGAGGCGAGGTCGGACGCATCGGCTGCTGTTCCGCTTGCTGAAGATCGAGAACTGATCGGCGATTTCATTCTCGAAGCGCGTGACCATCTTGCTCAGGTGGAACAGCAGATGATCACTCTGGAGAAGGATCCGAGTGAAGCCGAGGCCATCAACACGGTCTTTCGAGCGTTTCATACTATCAAGGGACTGGCGGGATTTCTCAGTCTGGATGCGATTCGGGAGATTGCTCATGAGACGGAGACGCTGCTCGATTTGGCCCGCAATCACAGGTTGACGATCTCTCCGGCGATTGTTGACGTCGTGCTGGCTGCTTCTGACTTTTTGAAGGCTTCACTGACGCAGTTGGAGCAGCGCTCGTCTGGTGGCCAGGTCAGGCCGGCTCCGGAGAAAGAAGGCCTTCTCGTTCGCATTCGGCGGGCAAGTTCAGGAGCTTTTAACGAGGAATCAAGAGCCACTGAAACTCCCGGAAAGGATCGCAGAGGTATTACGAGCAATGCGGAAGCACCAGGAGATCCGAACAACTGCTGGAACGGAGTTGAGCGGCGCGCTGGCGAAGACCGACGGGTGCGTGTTTCCGAAGCGCATTGCGTAAAAGTTGATACAGCAAAGCTTGACTATCTTGTCGACATGGCCGGTGAAATGGTGATCGCGGAATCAATGGTGCGCCATCATCCGGAACTCGCGGGGCTTCGCAGTCCGGCAGTGCTGAACAGCCTGGCGCAGCTTGCGCGTATTACAAGCGACCTGCAAAAGACTGCGATGTCGATGCGCATGGTTCCGATTGGCGGATTATTCCAGAAAATGAATCGCCTGGTGAGAGACCTTGCTCGGAAGACAGGCAAGCAGGTGGAGTTGGAAGCGATCGGGAGTGAGACGGAACTTGATCGCAATGTGGTTGAAGAGCTGGCAGATCCATTGATGCACATGGTGCGGAATGCGATCGATCACGGGCTGGAGACGGATCAGGAGCGGCTTGCGATGGGGAAGAACCCTATCGGAGTGGTCCGCCTGCGCGCTTCTCATCAGGCTGGATACATCGTGATCGAGATTGCTGATGATGGCAGGGGGGTGAATCGCGAAAAGATTCTTGAGAAAGCGCACAGCACAGGGCTTATCGACGGAGAATCCAGCCTGGCAGATGACGATGTATTTCAGCTGATCTTCCATCCGGGATTCTCAACTGCTGCTGAAGTCACTGACGTTTCCGGCCGGGGCGTGGGCATGGACGTTGTGAAAAAGAAGATCCAGAAGCTGCGCGGCCAGATTGAAATCGAGTCGTCACCCAACCGGGGCACCAGCTTCCTTCTGCGTATGCCCTTGACGCTGGCGATCATCGACGGTCTTGTTGTGGGGGTGGGACGCGAACGATATGTGGTTCCCATCTTTTCAGTGCGCGAGATGCTGCGTCCGTCAGCAGAGATGGTCTTCACCGTAGAAGGCCGGCAGGAGATGGTGCTGGTCCGTAACAATCTAATGCCGCTTGTGCGTCTTTACCGGCGTTTCGGCGTGGAGCCGCGTTCTGAGGAGCCGACGGAAAGTCTTGTGATTGTGGCCGAGGTGGGAGGCCGCTCTTTTTGTTTGATGGTGGATGATCTTGTGGGAAAACAAGAAGTCGTGATCAAAACCCTGGGAGAGACGATGAAAGACATCCCGGGTGTTGCAGGTGGAGCAATCCTGGGGGATGGCCGCATCGGATTGATCCTTGATCTCGAGGGCATTTTCCGCGGAGTCGCGAGATGAAGGCGACCGAAGTTGAGATGGGAACGTCGCAAGGAGAGGGGCTACTCTTCAAAGCACCTGTACTCACGGCGTCGGAGTTTTCAGATATTGCAACGCTGGCCCGTCATCACTTTGGTGTTGAGCTCGGCGCGGGTAAGGAACAACTCGTGACGGCTCGATTGACCAAGCTGATGCGGCGTTGCGGGTTCAGGTGTTTCCGGGATTATTTCCGGAATCTGAAGAGCGATGCCACGGGAGAGGCATTGATTCAGCTGATCGATGCGCTCACCACGAACCATACCAGCTTTTTCCGAGAGCGGGAACACTTCGATTTCCTTCTCGAGAATGTTTTCCCGCACTGGAACAGCGCACGGGCCATGCGCATATGGAGCGCAGCAAGTTCAACCGGGGAAGAGCCCTATACGATCGCGCTCATCGGGAGGGAATATTTTGCATCTGCCGGAAAGTGTGTACCTTTCATTCTTGCCTCTGACATATCGACGGATGCTTTGAAGGCTGCTCGAACAGGCACGTACCGTTCGGAACGGCTCCAGGGCATGATAGCTCCGTGGCTTCAGAAGCATCTCCTGCGGGGTGAGGGCCGCTGGGAAGGCTGGTACCGGATGAAGCCTGAAGTGATGGCGATGGTGGAATTTCGCCGGATCAATCTCATTGAGTCTTTGCCCGGCGTGGGAGCATTTGACGCCATTTTCTGCCGGAACGTGATGATTTATTTCAGCCACGGGACTCAAGCGGAAGTTGTTAAGCGCTTGACTGCGTGTCTTTCTCCCGGAGGTTACCTGTTTGTCGGACATTCAGAGTCGCTCACCGGAATGCAGCATGGACTGGAGCATATCCGCCCCGCGATTTATCGCAAGCGAGGCGCGAGGCCATGAATGAGCTCGTAATCGGGGTGGGAGACGGGGGGGTAAGCGGAGATCCGGAGGCCGTGCTGGTTACCTATGCTCTCGGTTCCTGCATCGCAGTGATGCTGCACGATCCGGTCGCCCACGTGGCCGGCATGGTTCACTACATGCTCCCGGAGTCCAGCGATTGCCGGCCAGAGCGGGAACTGCGGCCCTGTAAGTTCGCTGATACAGCGATCCCTCTTCTGTTGCAGGCCGCGCTTGCGAAGGGTGCCGATAAACGCCGCCTACTCGTCTATGCCGCCGGGGGTGCGCAGATCATGAATGACAACTCAGGGTTCAACATTGGGAAGCGTAACTGTCTTGCATTGCGCAAGGCGCTCTGGAAGTTTGGTCTGATCGCACATGCCGAGGACACTGGAGGCAGCCTGGTTCGCACAGTTCGACTGGAGGTTGGCAGTGGACGGGTCTGGCTTCAGTCTCCACAAGGCAGCCGATGGGAGATGATCCCGCGCAGGGGAGCGGCCGCGAGTTCAAGGGAGGAGAGTCCATGGCGTTGAACATCATGATTGTGGACGATTCGCCGGTAATGCGAGTGTTTCTGCGCAAAGTTGTGCAGTTGACCGGCCTTCCCGTGGGCGAGTTTTTCGAAGCTGGAGATGGTGAGGCCGCGCTGGAACTGCTGAAGGGAAATTGGATCGATCTGGTGTTGACCGACATCAACATGCCCCGCATGAATGGCGAGGAATTCGTCCGGGAACTGGAAGGTGACGAAGTGCTGCGTGATATTCCGGTGATCGTTGTTTCTACCGATTCGACTCGAGAACGCATCGACCAAATGCTCAATCTGGGCGCGCGAGGATATATAGCAAAGCCGTTTTTTCCCGAGACATTACGCGATGCGGTTGAGAAAGCGTTGGGGAGTGTCGCATGAATGCAGGCGATTTCGAGAAACATTTTGCGCCGGCAGCAGCGGCGGTCCTCGAAAGTATGTTCTTCTCCGAGACTGCAGGGCCATGCGGAGCGAGTCACATGCCGGGCGACCTGCAAGCGCGTGTAGCTTTTTGGGGAAAGGTATCGGGTGTCCTCTCCGTCCGGGTCTCTGAGGCGAGTGCACGGGCTCTGGCGGCATCATTCTTAGGCGAAACGGAGGAGTCCTTAGACGCAATTCAAATCGGGCAGGTGGTCTGCGAACTGGCGAACATGCTTTGTGGCTGGATCGTAAGCAAGGCGGAATCGAAATGCGTGTGGGAACTTGGCGCGCCCGAGTTGTTTTCCGCGCACGAGGAAGAGTCAGAGGGAACTGAGCAGAATTTCGGCATTGAGCACGGGACTCTTACGCTGGTGCTGTGTCTGGGCGTGATCGCATGACGGAGGACGGGCGCATTAGGGTGCTGATCGTTGATGACTCCGCGATCGTTCGCAAAGTGTTGAGTGATTCACTTTCCGGTGAACCCGATATCGAGGTGGTGGGGACTGCTCCGGACCCGTTCGTCGCGCGGGATAAGATTCTGTCCCTGCGACCAGATGTCCTAACGCTCGATATCGAAATGCCGCGGATGGATGGGGTCACATTTCTGAAGAAGCTGATGCATTACCGGCCGATGCCTGTGGTCGTGATCAGCTCTCTGGGAACTGCGTCTGGCAGGGTGGCGATGGCTGCACTGGAGGCAGGGGCGATTGACGTACTGGCGAAGCCTGGTGGCCCGCAATCAGTGGGCGAGCTGCGCTTCACGCTCGCTTCCAAGATCCGCGCTGCGAAAGTTGCACGACTCAAGTGCCTGGACAAAAAGCCTCCGACTAATCAAATGCCATTGAGGCCATCACTCACGGCGTCATTTCCTCTGGAAGCTGTGATCGCAATTGGCGCGTCAACTGGCGGAACGGAAGCGATCCATCGAGTGCTCTCTGGATTTCCGGCGAACAGCCCAGGGGTGGTGGTTGTCCAGCACATCCCTGCGGTTTTCTCCAGATCGTTTGCGAATCGTCTTGATCAACTCTGCGCGATTCGTGTTCGCGAAGCTTCCGACGGCGATGAAGTCGAGCCGGGTTTGGCTTTCATCGCTCCAGGGAACTTTCACATGCTGCTTCGGCGGAGTTCGTCGGGTTACCGCATCGAGATTAAAGAGGGACCACTGGTTTGCTTCCAGCGTCCTGCGGTCGATGTTCTGTTTCATTCTGTTGCAGAAGCTGCCGGCCCGAATGCCACGGCTGCCATTCTGACCGGTATGGGTTCAGATGGAGTAAAGGGTATGCTTGCGATGAAGAGGGCAGGCGCTCGAACTATGGCGCAGGACGAACAAAGTTGCGTTGTCTATGGCATGCCCAAGGAAGCTGTGAAGGCCGGGGCCGTGGAACGAGTCCTGCCGCTTTCGGAGATCGCCGGCGCCTTGCTCGCGGAATCCAGACGAAGCAGCCGCTGATGCCTCGATCATTCCCTTAAATATCGAGACATCAATCGGTCTTTCCGCGCATCAAACCAATCGTCATCTATATGTCTCCTCGTAACAGAAAACCTATCGATATTTCTGCCGCAGCCCAAAAGCTCCTGGGGTTCAAGTCCCTCCGGCTCGGCCAGCGTGAAGCGATTCAGAGCCTGTTGGAAGGCAAGGATACGCTTCTCGTCCAACCCACCGGTTCGGGCAAATCGGCGGTTTACCAGATTGCAGGTAGTCTGCTGGCGGGCTCAACCGTGATCGTGTCGCCACTGATCGCACTCCAGAAGGATCAAGCGGAGTCGATTGAGGCGAGCAAATTAGACGAAACGGCGGTCATCAATTCGACTTTGTCTTCCGCTGAGCACCGGGAAGTGTTGGATCGCGTTGAAGAAGGCGAAATCGAGTTTATCTTTATGGCGCCTGAGCAACTTCGGAATCCAGAGACTCTTGAGCGTCTTCGCAAGGCGGAGATCTCGCTGTTCGCGATCGACGAGGCCCATTGCATCAGTCATTGGGGGCATGATTTCCGGCCCGATTACCTGGACTTAGATCACATTATCGAAGCCTTGGATCACCCGGTTGTTCTGGCGATGACTGCCACGGCTTCGAAGGAGGTGCGGGCAGAGATTATCGACCGGCTCGGGATGCGAAATCCAAAGGTATTTGTACATGGGTTCGACCGGCCGAATATTTCTTTGCGGGTGGATCTGTTCAGCGAAGAGGATGAAAAGCTCGAAGCCGTGGTTAAGCGGGTGGAGTTCGCAGAGAAACCGGGCATTGTGTATGCCGCCACGCACAAACACGCGGAGATACTTGCGAAGGAACTGAGGGACCGCGGAGTCGAAGCCGTTTTCTATCATGGCGGCCTCAAAGCCAAAGATCGCGATGAGATTCAAGACCAATTCATGAACGGACACGTGCCGGTAATCGTTGCCACGAACGCCTTCGGAATGGGTGTTGACAAGCCAGATATCCGTTTCGTTTTTCACGCTGACGTGAGCGACTCGGTTGACGCTTATTATCAGGAAATTGGACGCGCGGGTCGCGACGGCGAGCCTGCAGAAGCTGTTCTGTTCTATCGCCCCGGCGACATTTCTGCTCAGCGATACAAGACGGGCGCGGGGCGGGTCAACACAGCGGACCTGCAGGCGGTTACGGACATACTCGTGTCCAAGGAGCAGTCGGCCAGTCCCCGGGAACTGAGCCATGACACGGGGCTGTCCCAGCGTAAAGTCATCAATATTGTGCACAAGCTCGAGGAGGTCGGGGCCGCTGCAAAACTCACCTCAGGAAAGGTCAAGCTGGTGGAGAAGAAATCGCCGGCACAGATGATCGAAGCCGCTTCAGAACAGCAGGAGGCTTTGAAGGAGCAACGCAGACGGCGACTTCAGCAGATGCAACAGTATGCCGAGGGTCGAAGGTGCCGTCGCGAGTTTCTGCTGCGCTACTTTGGGGACGACTTCAGCGGACCCTGCGGAAACTGCGACCGATGCGAAGCGATGGGAGGAATTGCAATTGCTCGGTGAAGTGTGCGGCTAACCTACCCTTAACGGCGAGTCGCATCTAAGCGGCCAAGGAGGACACAGATGTCCGTCGCCAATGTCGCTATCAGTCAACTTGAAAACCGCCTTCCCAAGGTGATCGATGCGCGTAAGCATGGAATCATCGACTACTGCCATGCTGCGTTCTTTCTGGGGATGGCCTGGATGTGCCGCAAGAGCGAACCCCGCGCGGCCGTGGCCGCTCTTGCGGCCGGATCATTCGTTCTCGTGCAATCACTTCTCACGGATTATCCTTACGGCGTAAAGAAGATGATCCCGTTCCATGTTCACGGCCAGATGGATGCTGCGTTTGCTGCCTCATCCTTCCTGGTTCCCAAGGTATTCGGGTTCTCAGATTCCAAGGCCGCATCGGTGTTCACCGGAAACAGTTTTGTGGAAGCAGCGGTTGTGGGCGCGACGGATTTCAGCAGCGAACGGGCGCGAAGCGAAGAGTCCGACTACAGGTATTGACCAGGAAACTGAACTTATTGATCTGCAGAGAGGTTTGAATTGGCCGCCTGAACTGGAAATTGCATCTCACCGGATTGGTGGACGCACAGATCACCTCCGGTTCAGTTTCGTTTTTTACGATCCCAACCGATTCTGCCGAATCTGACGGCACGTTCAAATGGACAAGCACCTCCATGGTGCTCGTTCAGCTTGAGTGCGGGTCAACGCACGCGGTCGGCTACACGTACGCAGATAAGGCCACATCTGTGCTTGCACACAAGTTGCTCCAGGAATTTGTCATCGGGTCCGATGCGCTCTGTCACGGCGCCACGCTCCAGAAACTTCTTAGGGCAATTCGCAACCTTGGCGAAACCGGGATTGCGATAATGGCGGTCTCCGCGATCGACAATGCAATGTGGGATCTTCGCGCGCGGCTCGCAGGCCTGCCGCTCGTCAGTTTGTTGGGGCAGGTGCGGTCGTCAATTTCAGTTTACGGGAGTGGCGGCTTCACAACTTATACGGACAAGCAGTTAGCCAAGCAGCTTGGTGGCTGGGCCGAGCAGGGATTCAGCATGGTGAAGATGAAGATTGGCTCGGAACCGGAGCGCGATCCTGAACGCGTTATTGCCGCCCGTCATGCGATAGGAGCCGACTGCAAGCTCTTCGTCGATGCGAATGGGGCCTTCACTGTCACGCAGGCAATAGAACTCGCGCACTGTTTTGCGCAGCAGAGTGTTTGCTGGTTCGAAGAGCCCGTTTCCTCCGACAATCTGGTTGGTCTCGACCAGATCCGGCGTCGCGCACCGCTGGGAATGGATATTGCGGCCGGCGAGTATGGATACACAGCGTGGTACTTCCGTCGTATGCTCGACGCGCAGGCGGTCACAATTCTTCAGGCTGATTGCACGCGTTGCGGCGGAATCAGCGGGTTTCTGGATGCGGCCTCGCTCTGCTGGGCTCACAATGTTCCGCTGTCGTCGCACTGTGGCCCCAGTATGCACCTGCATGTATGCTGCGCCGTGCCGCGCGCCATCCACATGGAGTTCTTTCATGATCATGCACGAATCGAGCGCATGTTTTTTGATGGGTTTTGCGAACCTCGCAACGGGCAAATGACGCCCGATCTATCGCGCTCCGGCATGGGTCTCGAGCTGAAAGTCAAGGACGCCGAAAAATTCGGCCTGTCGCTCTAAACCACGCCACTGGCCTGGGCTGCATCCAAGCGGCAAGGATAAGGGTGAGGAGTCATTATGGCCAAGCAGGTTTCTGATCTGATTGTGGAGCGGTTGATAGAGTGGGGCGTTGATACGATTTTCGGTTTACCCGGAGACGGTGTTGACGGCTTTTTCGAATCTCTTCGCACTCATCAGGACAAATTGCACTTCATTCAGGTTCGGCATGAAGAAGCTGCTGCGTTCGCCGCTGTCGGCTATGCCAAGTACACGGGGAGACTCGGGGTGTGCTGCGCGACATCGGGACCTGGCGGCATCCACCTGCTGAATGGACTCTATGATGCTAAGTGCGATCAGGTACCGGTCCTGGCTATCACCGGCCACACTTTCCATGACCTGATCGGCATGGATTATCAGCAGGATGTGGATCTCGACAAACTTTACATGGATGTCGCCGCATTCAACCAGCGCGTGATGGGACCTGCGCACGCCGTCAATGTAGTGGACATGGCTGTGCGGACCGCATACGGCCGTCGTGGCGTAGCGCATATCTGCATTCCAAAGGACATTCAGGAGTGGCCCGTCTCAGAGAAAATGCGCAGCGGCGCTAACGTGAAGGGTCACAGCGGAGACTGGGAGCATCCGCCAACATCCGTTCCTGCTGACTCGCTGCTGCGAGAGGCAGCCGGTGTGATCAATGATGGATCTCGCGTTGCCATTTTTGTCGGACGCGGAGCCCTCAAGGCGCGCGAAGAAGTGGCGCAGCTGGCCGAAACTGTGGGTGGACCTGTGATCAAGGCTCTGCTCGGCAAGGCGGTGCTGCCAGATCGCAGTCCCTACACAACCGGGGGCCTCGGCCTGCTGGGCACGGCACCTTCCGTCGATGCGATGGAAGAATGTGACACCCTCATTATGATCGGCACCAGCTTTCCATACATGGAATTCTTACCCAAGCCGGGTCAAGCCAAGTGCGTGCAGATCGAGCTCGATCCGACGCGCGTAGGCCTGCGCCATCCGGTCGATGTAGCTCTTGTCGGCGACTCAAAGGCTGTACTTCACCATCTTCTGCCCCTGCTCAAAAAGAAGCACAGCAAATTTTTGAAGAAGTCACAGGAGCGGATGAAGACCTGGAATGAACTGATGGATGAGCGTGGTACGCGCAAAGACATGCCGATGAAGCCACAGGTGGTCACCTACAACCTCAACAAAGTTCTCGAAGAAAATGCGATTGTTACCGCGGACAGCGGCACGATCGCAACGTGGTCTGCACGCCAGATTGAGATGCGCGGAAAGATGCAGTTCTCCCTGTCGGGCGCGCTGGCGACGATGGCCAATGGCCTTCCTTACAGCATCGGCGCCGCGGCAGCTTATCCGGGCCGCCAGGTTGTGTGCGTGGTTGGAGATGGTGGCTTGAGCATGCTGATGGCGGAGTTGGCGACGCTGGCGAAGTACAAGATGCGTGTGGCCGTCGTGGTTGTCAAAAACAATGTGCTCGGCCAGATCAAATGGGAGCAGATGATTCTGGAAGGGAATCCGGAGTACGGCGTAGAACTGCAACCCATCGACTTCGCTAAAGTCGCGGAGGCATGTGGTGTACGAGGTTTTACGATTGAGCGGCCCGACGAGGCGGAATCGACTTTTAAAGAAGCGCTCTCGCACTCGGGCCCGGTTCTGATCCAGGCAGTTGTGGATCCCAACGAGCCGCCGATGCCCGGTAAGGTGACCACGGAGCAAGCATACAAATTCGCAAAGTCTCTCGTACGCGGGCAGAAGGACGCTGCGAAGATTTTAGAAACTATTTCTGAGGACCAGCTGCGCGAGGTGATCTAGGTCGGATGACGGTTAACACAGCACAGATTCTCCATCCGACCGACGAAATCAAATGGTTGGAGAATCGTATAAGGGAAGGTCGCTTTCAGCGTTCGCTTGCGCTGCTCACTGCCGCCACGAGCATCTTCAGCGGACTCGAGGTGGCATATGAGCACTATCGTGGGAGCTACAGCCGTCGCGTGATGTACACGCCCGTGATCCTCAGCGCGGTGCTCGCAACGGCGGGCGTCGCGGCCTTTTTCAGTCGACGGGCAGCCCGAACGGTTCTGCGGTTGGCCGCGGCAGTGACTCTGGTTGATGCAGGCGTCGGATTCTACTTCCACATCCGCGGAATCCAGCGAAAACCCGGTGGATGGAGACTGCCTATGACCAATATGATCATGGGGCCACCGATCTTTGCCCCACTGCTCTTCGGGACCAGCGCCTATCTTGGCCTTATCGCATCGTACCTGCAGCGCGAAGATGCGAATGCTATCGAGGGTGGGCGCGATACGGACACGTGGCTTGCGCGACTACTGCCTCCGAGGGAAGGCCGGGAGCTGATCTCGGAAGAGCAGGACATTCGGGAAGGCGTATTTCAGCGGCAGGTCGCAATCGTCACCGGAATCAGCGCGCTTCTCAGCGGATTTGAAGCCTACTACTCGCACTACAAAAACAATTTCCGGTACTGGGTACAGTGGACTCCGATCATCCTGTCTCCTCTGCTTGCGGCAGCATCGTTTGGTGCAGTGCGCAGTCGAAGCATGGCTACGAAAGCGCTGCCCGCGATATCCGTGATGGCCGCTGCCGACTCGGCGATCGGCTTCTTTTACCATGCTCGCGGAGTGCTTCGGCGTCCTGGAGGAGCAAAGCACCTGATCTACAACATCATTTACGGACCGCCGATTTTTGCTCCGCTTCTTTTTGGCGCTGCCGGAATGCTCGGCATTCTTGCAAGCCTTCTTCGCAGGAGACGCGCATGAGGAAATCATTCCGCAAACACGCTGAAGGTCAGCCATTGGATCTGGATACATCGCTCCTTCCGCGGAAGTCCGGAAGCGGTGAAGCAATCGTGCCCTCAGAGCAGCCCGGCTATTATCCGGGATACAGCACGCTTTCGCAGCAGGCCTACTGGGACAAGGCGACGCGCGATTTAGTCAATGACCGCGTTCAGAATATTCCTCGGATTCGATATTTCACTGGAGATTCTGCCCGATTCTGGCGCGCCGTTCTCGATCATGTTCTTCCGCAGACCGATCGAGTGGCGGAGCGGTGCATTCCTCTTCTGGAGCGGATCGACGAGCGGCTCTTTCACAACCGGAGCATTGGTTATCGATACGAGAAAATGCCACCTGACCGCGAAGCCTACAGGCTGGCGGAGATTGCCATCAACGAGGAAGCGCAGGCTCGTTACAGCGGAAAATATGTCGATCTCCCGCAACTTCAGCAGGATCTCGTTCTTCAGGTTATTCACGACGGTAAGCCCGCTGCTGCCAAGCTGATTTGGAAGCAGATGTCCATTGGCAGGTTCTGGCTCCTGCTGATGCAGGATGCAATCGAGGTCTACTATTCGCATCCGTGGGCGTGGGATGAGATAGGGTTTGGCGGTCCCGCCTATCCACGCGCGTATACGCGCCTTGAACGCGGCGAGCCGGAGCCGTGGGAGGTGGAAGAGGAGCCCTACGAGTGGGACGCGCCCCGTTACTCTGTCTCGGACACGACGGAAGCAACGAATCATCTTCACACCGAATCACGCCAGAACGAATTCATTCCGGATGAGAGCCTGTGAAGACGCCTCTATTCGGACCGTTTGAATCATCACGCAATGGGCATCACGCGCTCGGGCCGATGCAGCACATCGATTTACCGATGCGCCGCTACCAAGATGCCGATGAGGTGGACTATGTCATTGTCGGTTGTGGGTCTGGTGGTGGAGTGTTGCTGCAGCGTCTGAGCCGCGCAGGCTTGCGCGTTGTTGCGCTTGAGGCGGGGCCGTTCTGGGATACAGAACGCGACTGGGTCAGCGATGAAGCAGGATCGCACAAGCTGTATTGGGAGGACCTCCGGATCACCGGCGGCACAGACCCACTGGCCTTCGGTGCCAACAACAGCGGCAAGGGAGTGGGCGGAGGTTCTGTACACTGGGCCGCATTCACTCCGCGTTTCCATCCTTCGGATTTCGAGATCTACACCCGCGATGGCGTGGGCGCAGACTGGCCGATCAGCTACGAGATTCTGAAGCCATATTACGAACAACTTGAACTTGAGATGCCGGTCGCCGGTCCGGCATATTTTCCGTGGGGACATCCGCACGGTTATCCATACGGTCCGCATCCGATGGGCGGCGTCGGCAATGCGCTCATCAAGGGCTGCTCGGCGCTGGGTATCCCCGTTTCCATTGGCGGACCGGTAGCCATTCTTTCAGGATCGCGCGCGGACCGGCCGCACTGCATCTATCGTGGTTATTGCATTCAGGGCTGCAAAGTTGGGGCGAAGGCCAGCACATTGATTACGCACGTTCCCGATGGGATTGCTCACGGCGGGGAAGTGCGCGAGTATTCCATGGCGTATCGCATCGGACTGGGGAAGCTCGGCCGCGTTTCGGGTGTGCATTACTTCGACCGCGATGGCGCAGCATGGTTTCAACGTGCGAAGGCGGTTATCGTCGCGGGATATGCGATTGAAACCCCGCGGCTTCTGCTCAACTCGGCGTGTCCGGGGCATGAAAACGGTCTCGCCAATTCGAGCGATACTGTCGGCAGATACTTAATGGCGCAGGCAGGAAATGTAGTTCTCGGCCGCTTCGAAGAGCCGGTCCGCATGTATAAAGCTCCGCCCGCCCACGCGCTTACGGAGGAGTTCTACGAGACCGATTCGCGGAACGATTTCGCTCGGGGGTTTGCGATTCAGACGGTGGGCCCGCTTCCGATCGCCTTCGGCAAACAGATGGTCTCAGCCAAGCGCGCCTGGGGATGGGGTCTGCGTCGCGAAATGATGGACTACAACCATTGGGCGAGCTTCGGCCTGCTCGGAGAGATTCTGCCATGGGCTGACAATCGCGTGACGCTGTCAGAAGAGCGGGATCAGTTCGGGATTTCAGTTCCTCATATTGCATTCAGCTTGCACGATAATGACCACAGGCTTATCAAAGCCGCAAAAAACAAGACGATGGAAGTGATGCATGCGGCAGGGGCGACGGAAGTGGTGCAGGAAGCGCGCTATGCGCATCTGGTTGGTGCTGCGCGCATGGGGGCAGACCCGCGCACATCTGTGGTGGATAAGTTCGGGCGAACACACGATATCGTCAATCTGTTTGTGTGCGACGGATCTATACTTCCGACACAGGGATCGGCAAATCCGGGGCTGACGATCCAGGCTCTCGCGGCGCGTACTGCCGACTATCTAATCGCACAGGGTGAAGCGATTTTCACCAGCAATAAGCGGGATATGACTGAGCCGCCAATGCGCAGAGAACTTGCGCCACCCGATACGTGGGGTCATGGCGTTCCGCGGGTCAAATAAGATCAGGCTACGGCCAGATTGGCTTCGAGATTGAAATCGGCCAGCAGAGGCAGGTGATCTGAGGCTACCAATGCCTTCCGGCTGCGCCACACTTCAGTGTGTTTCAACTCCAGCGGTTCTTCGTAGTAGCAATGGTCGAGGCTGAGCAGCGGCAGCACTCCCGGATAGGTACGCTCGAAGCGGAATGGCGGCCTGGGGCGGTGACTCAGGAAGCTCTTTTGCAGAACCTTTGTGGTACGTCCCCGAGTCCATTCGTTGAAATCGCCGATTACGATTCGGGGACCACTCAGTTCCGGTTTGGCCAGAATTTCGTTCCCGATCAACACCTCGATCTGCTTGCGGCGTTCCATGTAGCCCGTACCGAAGTGCACGTTGAATACATTCACTTTCAAGTCATCGCCGACATCAATCACGCAGTGAAGCACGCCGCGCTCCTCACGCCGCGATCGTGTGATGTCATGTGTATGCGCCTCCAGGATGGGGAAGCGCGACAGCACCATGTTGCCGTAACGGCCGCCATGGAGGGGTCGCGTCTTTCCGAAAGCCACGTGGAGGCCGGGAAACGCTGCCGCAATCTGATTTGCCTGGTCGAACTTGCCAGTGCCTCCCGGCGCATCGACGATCTCCTGCAGGCAGAGGATATCCATGTCGAGTTCCGCGATAACGCGAATCACGCGTTCCGGAGAAATGGTGCCGTGGATGCCGCGACACTTATGCGTGTTATATGACGCAATACGGAATTGAACTGAAGATTTGCTCATTGCTGTCGCTCGAATACCAGGCCCATCAATTCTGTGGCGCGTTCGGTTACCGGCCGCTGCATCCACTCCTGCAGCGAAATTCTCCGGCTTTGCTTGAGATCGAACGCCATATCATTTTCAAAGCGCATGGCGACATTCGCATCCCGGATTGCAAGGTTCACCTCGTCGTTGATGCCGAATGAGCGATTGTCAAAGTTTGTCGATCCCACGATCACCCATCGATTATCAACGCACAAAACCTTCGCATGAATCATGGAAGGCTGATACTCATACACCTCAGCGCCCGCTTTCAGCAATTGGCCGTATCCGGCGCGGCTGGTGCTGCGCGTAACCATATGATCGCTCTTTCGGCCGGGGACGAGAATCCGGACGCGCAAGCCTCGTTCCACGGCGCGACACAACTCTTCCATCAGGCTCCGATCAGGAAGAAAATAAGGGGTGGTGATTGAAATGTTTTGCCGCGCGGAAGCAAGCAATAGTTGAAACAAAATTCGAGCCCGCGTGCCGCCGCCAATGGTAGGAGTGCTATTCACCACCATGGCCACGATAGGATGGTCATTCCTGACACTCGGGAAGTATGCTTCTCCGGTGAGCAGTTCGCCGGATACGGCCAGCCAATTCTCTGCAAATGTCGCTTGCAGATTGCACACGGCCTCTCCTTCAATGCGCACAGCGGAATCGCGCCACCGCGGATTTCCTTTCGTGCCCGAGTACCACTGATCCGCGATGCCAGCACCCCCGATGAACCCGATCCGCCCATCTACGATCATCAGTTCGCGATGAGTACGATTATCCAGGTGCATCAGCCGAAACCAGTTCGGGCTGTTGTACCACCCAACTTTGCCTCCGGCATCAAGAAGGGGCTTCAGGTATTTCCTTGTCGTTCCTGCGCTTCCGAATGCGTCAAGCACAAGATTGACCTTTACGCCGGTCTGGGCTCGCTCTGCGAGTGCTTCAACATATTGGTCGGCAATCTTTCCCTTCTGAAATATGTAGGCCTCAATATTAACGCTCTTGGTTGCGTTGCTAATGGCTTCGAGTTCAGCAGGATAAAAAGCGGGGCCGTTCGTGAGTACCTCTAAGCTTCCCGTTCTGTTAACCTGGGCGTCGCTCAAAGCCTCGAAGACTTGAAGGAAGCGTTCCGAATCATTCGAAGGGAGATCATTGTGGTCGGTCAATTTGTATTTGGGCGTAGGTCCGATCAATCCGCCAAGGATAGAGGACGCAACGAGTAGAAGCGCGATGATGCCCAGCACGGCCAAGCCAGTAGGCACCGAGACAACCATCAGGCACACAAACACTTCAACTTAGATGCGTTTGGAATGCGAATGGTTCGGGATGAAAAGAGGGGCACGGACCTACTCGCGCTCGGGGAGGTTTTGTAAGTCGATTCCCAACTGCTGGCATTTCTTGTAAAGATGGCTCCGTTCCAATCCCAGGGCCTTTGCCGTCTGAGTCACGTGCCGACCATGCCGATCAAGCTCGGCCAGCACCGTCTGGCGCTCGAATGCGAGTACCCGCTGAGCGAGAGGACCAACCGTATCTACTTCAAAATGACGACGGAGCGTGGCACCCGAACCCGACGAGGGTAGTGTCACCTGAACATCCTTGGCCTCGACTTGGGATTCGGCCAACAGCAACAGGCGTTCCACGATGTTTCGCAACTCCCGTATGTTCCCCGGCCAGGAGTACTCTTTGAGCGCTTCAATCGCGGCCGCACTGAACGGCACTGGTTTCCAACCGTTCTGCGTCGCTACCTGCCGCGTGAAGTGTTCCACCAGGGCCGGCAGATCTTCGCACCGTTCACGTAAGGGAGGGAGCGTCAGGGGAAACACCACCACGCGATGGTACAGATCGCGCCGGAATTCATTGTTTTCGACGCGCTGCTCAAGATTACGATGAGTGGCGACAATGACTCGCACATCGACCTTGGTAGGCTTATCGGCGCCGATCCGTTCAACCTCGCCCTCCTCCAGGACGCGCAGCAACTTCGCCTGCATGGCGAGAGGCATGTCGCCGATTTCGTCCAGGAAGAGCGTGCCACGATTTGCCTGCTCGAACTTTCCATTGTGACGTTGCGCGGCGCCGGTGAAGGAGCCCTTCTCGTGCCCGAAGAGCTCGCTTTCGATCAACTCAGCAGGAACGGCCGCGCAATTCAGCGTGACGAAAGGGCCGCTCGAGCGCTTGCTCTTTTCGTGCAGAGTGCGAGCGACCAATTCTTTTCCGGTGCCGGTCTCGCCGTATATGCACACGCGAGTCTCGCTTGCCGCGACACGATCGATCTGAGCCATCACGCGCCGCATGGTTTCGCCTGTCCATACCATCGCGTGTTTGCCAACACGTGTGCGCAGGTCGCGGTTCTCTGACTCCAATCGCGTCAGCTTCATGGCGTTGTCGAGCGTCACCAGCAACTTTTCTGTCGAGAGCGGCTTCTCGAGAAAGTCAAGGGCACCAAGCCGAGTGGCCCGGACAGCCATCTCGATGTGCGCCTGGCCGCTCATCATCACGACGGGCGCGGCGACTTCAGCTTGCTTCAGGTCTTCCAACAGTGCCAGACCATCGCGTTTCGGCATCACGACGTCGCTCAGGATCAGATCGAACGGCTGGGACTGGGCGAGTTCAAGGGCGCGAACGGCATTGTCGCAAACGACGGCCTCGTGTCCGGCGAGCCGGAAAGCCCGCGACAGAGATGCCAGTGTGTTGGCTTCGTCATCAACGATCAGAATCTTTGCGCTCATACGTCGGCCCTCGGAAGCGTAATCACGAAGGTTGCGCCATGTCCCTCGCGACTCTCTACGGCTATGGTACCTGCGTGGTCGGCTACCACGCTCTGTACGATGGCGAGGCCAAGCCCTGTTCCGTGCTGCTTGGTTGTGTAATAGGGCGTGAAGAGCCTCTCACACTCCTCTGGGGTAAGGCCCTGTCCCGTATCGGAGACGCAGATCTCGACATTGCTTTCGCGATTCTGCGCGGAAAGAGTCACGGTGCCACCCTCCGGCATAGCATCTTTTGCATTCAAGACCAGATTCGAAAGTGCTCGGTGCAGCAACTCCGGATCCACCATCAAGGGCATGGGAGCTTTTTCGATCTTCGCTACGACTTCGATTCTCGGCCCTTGATCGCTCTGGGCCGCATACAACGAGCGCACTCGCTCAATGACGTCTTTTGCATCGATGCGCTCCAGTTCCGGCTTGGGCATTTTGCTGAAGTCGCTGAAGCGTCCGATGATCTTCTTGAGATTGCCGATCTCCATGCTCAGCGTCTGCGTGCTTTCGTTAAAGACCTCGTCGAACTCGGCGGGAGGCAGTTGACGCGCCCGCGTCAGATTCTCAACTGTCAGCTGCAGTGGGAAGAGGGGATTCTTCAGCTCATGTGCGAGTCGTCGCGCCAACTCGCGCCAGGCTGCGACGCGCTCGCTCTGCACCAGCTTCTCGCGTTGATTTTCAAGCTGCTCCGTCATGTGGTTGAAGCTTCGCGCCAGCACGCCAACTTCGTCACTTCCCCGTTCCGGAACGCGCGCATCCCAGTTCCCGCCGGCAACTTCTTCGGCAGCGCGAGCCAGTTCTTCGACAGGTCGCGATACACGCGCTGCAATCCATAGGCTGAAGATGATCGCCAGCAGGATTCCGCCCGCGGCCACGCCGTAAGCAATCTCGCGGATCTGCTTCTGTTCCGCAACCAGGCCACTCCGCGAAATTGCGACGGTGAGTACGGCCAGTACATTGCCGGCGGAATTCTTGAGTGGTATCGCGGTCACGGCAATACTGTCTTCCCGGTTTGCTGTGAGGTAGAGGATGCCGTTCGCGTCGTGTCCGGTTCTGCGCGCCTGTTCGATGAGAGGGAGATATTTCGAAGCACCCGTGACGGTTCCGTCCACGCCGACCAATTTGTTGGGATCGAACGTGGCGGGCGAGTTTTGCCGCGCACTTGTCTCGATCGTGCCGGAGGCTGTGGGATCACTGTACAAACCCACCTGCATGCCAGGGGTAACGGGCAAGTCCGCCAGGAAGGTCTGGTCCATGCGCACGCCGCCAATCAGCTTAACTGGAGGTTCTGCGCCCCGAATGGTGCGGACCGCAAACAGGCCGAGCGCTGTGCTTCCGTCAGGAAGATCTTCGCGTTTCAGGAACGGAGTAGATCTCAGATCGCTCGCTGCCGGGTCAGGATAGCCGAAGCGTGCGGGCCACTGCGCCGAACTCACGATGTTCCCATCGGGCCCGACAATTTCGAGAAAATCCAGATGCGCATCCTGTGCCAGGCTCAGCGCCTCATTCAGGAACGGAGCCGCATCACCCGACTGCACCAGTTCAAACGCCACACTGCGCATGTGGTCCTGGTTGGCAATGCGGTCGATGGCCGCCGCCACGCTAGCGGAGCGGTGCTGAAATTCACGCTGGAACTGGCTGACGAAGAGTGCGGTCTCGTCCTGGTCGTGACGTTCGAATACCTGCCGGATTCGTACCAGTACCGTCCATCCAACTGCCGCTACGGCTGCCGCAACGGTGAGCGAGAAGAGCAGCAAAAGCTTTTGTCGAAGACTCACCGCGTATCCTCCAGCGAGGCATCTGGTAGATTTGGCGTACCGTCGGCCCGGAGGTGTAGATCCCGCAACCTTGGGCCGGTGGCGAAGGCCAGCGGCAGATCAAGCAGAGGAACGATTTTTCGGTCGTCCAAAATAGATTGCTCTCGTTTGTAGAGAGCGGCCGGCGTTTGCTCTGTGACAGGAGCGGGATCGCCGAAATCCCATAGGACTCTCTCGAGGGCCGCTGCCGGATCGTCGCCGGCAATGGAGAGCATCCGGAGCACCATATCCGCGTGCTGCACGCCGGCAGCAGCCATCTGCACATTGAAGCCGGCCTCGCGCAAATTCAGCGCAATTCGCTGCGCGGCCAGCTGCTCAGCACCTTCACCATCAGCGCTCAGCGTGAGTGTGCCGGTTGCAAGACCACCTCTCAGCTCGTGGGCCCTATTCAGATCGCGATCTGGGGGGAACAAAAAGGAGTAGCCGGTCATACCCTGCGGAAGGATGCCAGCCGTGATCTCCCCCTGCTTCTGAAAAATCACGTTGTAGAGAGCGCTTCGATCGACTGCGGAAGCGATGGCTGCGCGCAGCTTGACGTTGGCCAGAGCGCCGGTATCATTCACCTGCAATGCCAGAAGGGTGAGAGGCAGAGATGCGTGGACGGAGAGATGCTGCTGCTGTGCCTGGCGAAATTGCTCCGCGGGAATCTCGACGACATCCGCGTGGCCCAAACTTAGATCGAGCCACTGATCCCGCACGGCGCGATGAACGCGGACCTCGACGGCATCTGCAAACGGTCGACCCGACCAGCAGTTCTCATTTGCAGCCAACGCAAGGATCCCGTTGTTGAAACCCGTGACTTGAAATGGGCCGGTGCCGATCGCTCCCGAAGTTTTGCCGTCGGCTCTTGTTGTCAGTGCGATCAGGAATTGATCGCTGGCCAGCAATGACGGGAGGTTTGGCATTGGCGAATCGTTGGTGAAAATTACCAAAGGCCCGACTGCTTTCACTGAATTCCACGGACAATCCGTACGGCAGGAAGCATTCAGGGATGCGACCACTGTTGCTGAAGATAGGAGTGTGCCGTCGTGAAAGCGCACGCCTTGTCTGAGCCTGAACTGCCAGCGATGGAAGTTGTTGTCCTGTTCCCATGCGACAGAGAGTGCTGTGCGCAGGGCTCCCCCTGAATCGAATTCCGTCAGCCCGTCATAGACAAGGCGGCGCGCGACACCTGAAGGACGCTCCCATGGATCGCCGGCGATCTCGACATGAATGGTGCCCCCATAATGAGGACGCGTGCGCGCTGCGGCGCTGATTGCCGCAAGTGCAACTACGCAGCTAATTGCAAAGCGCCGTAACACGGTCCACCTCGTATTCGCCAACGGGATTGCGCACCACAGCCATCGCGCTCTTGCCATCCTGCGCGGTCCACAGGGCGGTTACGGTTCCATTCATTGCAAGTGCATTGCTTTCGGGAATGGCATCGAGCGCAGGGATTGCAAATGCGCGAAGGCTGTCGCTCACTGCCTCCCCGGAACCCGAGGTGATCACCTGGGTTCCAGCACCGCAGCCGGAGCGAACCACCGCGAAGTCGCTGCCCCAGTCGCGACTGCCGGCGATGATGCGGGTGGTGTTGTTCTCGATGATCTGCACCTTTCCATCCACTGCCGCAACGAGCAGCGCGGCCCCACCAGCCGCACGAGGAATCATCCCGGCCGAGTAGAAGGGCGGCAGATCAACGCCAACATTCGGAGTGACAACGCCTGTGAAGAAGTCGCGGGCTGTATTGTAGAAAGCCTTTAACGCGGGAGCGCTGCTCGCATCGGCGCTCTGATAAACCGGCCACGGATCGTCACTCGCGTGGCACCGAACGCTCC
Organism: Occallatibacter sp.; assembly: GCA_035606555.1. Classification (GTDB taxonomy): domain Bacteria; phylum Acidobacteriota; class Terriglobia; order Terriglobales; family Acidobacteriaceae; genus Telmatobacter. The sequence goes on along the minus strand of DATNFD010000096.1, from coordinate 9,896 downwards.
ATCCGCTTTCGTGCGTATCCCCGTTTAGAGGAAGCGCGTAGCTTCCTGTGCATTGCGATCCTGGGGCGAAGGCCAGGAACGAACCACCATCCGCTGCGGGTACGAGCATTCCACGTGGATCGCGCGACAGCCTGGCCGACATCGCAAAGGTGTTCGACTCGGACCAAGTTGCTCCCACGGATGAGAAGACGGAGATCCGATCGGCATACATAACGACAAGATGCCCATTGATCTCCGCTGCGGCAAGGATCGGGTCATCGTGCGGGTTGGTTCCTCCTCGATGGACAAGGCGCGGGATCGGCTCTTTCCGCAACACGACCCGATCGTTGCTGGCGAGTGCGGCTGCCGGCTCACCCCCATCCAGTTCCACCATGGTTACGTGGCTCTCATTGCCCTCTATGATTTCGGCAACCCACAACTGTTCACGAAGGTTGTGGCTCAGGCTGACGCGAATGATGTTCGCGCTTTCCGCTCCTCCAATCAGGACGCTGCGCGTTTTCAGGTCCTGCTCAAGGAGTTTCCGCAGGGCGGGGATCTCGCCTCCCTGAATCGTCGAGAGATTGCGGATCGTCAGTTGCGCCTGCCCAGGACCGAGGATATCGGCGATCTGCCCGGCAAGTTGTGAAGCGGGTTTGGTCCAATTGGCTGGTTGCTGCTGGGCCTGCGCGTCGCATGCCGCGAGTGCCGCGAGCGAGCACACCCCGAATATCACTGCCAGGACCAGCCTCATAGCACTCATCGTTTCTCGCTTGTTCTGCGCGGATTATATCGCCGTCTGCTTCGCATCGATATGGCCCGGAGGTGGACCAGAGCCGCCGTTATCAATGCCTATCAAGATCTGTCGTCGTGCTATGGCTTTCCAAGACACAGATTTGGAGAAGGGCCCGTCGGAGCGAAGGTATGCATCGGCCGATTTTGAAGGATGCGCAATACTTCCTCATAGCCGTGTGAAAAGTTGTAGTAGAAACGCGGTGGAGTGGCGAAAACATATTTGGAGTTGCGGGCGATCTCTGCGGGAGGAAATGGGGCGGCGCTCACACCGAGTGTTTCCTTGCGTACCTCTTGCCACTGTTTGTACGTGAAAACCATAATCGGAATGTCCTCATAGGGTTCGGCGCTGGTGTATTTCGGGTGTCTGATGCGGAGTTGGGGTCCGGTCTGATCCGGAACGGCGTGGTCGAGGGAAGTGCCAGACCATTGTTCGTTGATCACTGAGAATCCCTTCCAGTCCTGTGGCAGATCGAACCGGAAGCCGTATTCCTTGCTAACGTAAGCGGTTGAGAATGTCGAACTCCCGCCGGTTGATTTCGCGCTCTGATGGGGCCGTTGAGGTGCTGCGAATTCGCGACGCGCGGCAGTCGCACCGATCAGGAGCAAAAGGAGAACGGAAATCAGTTTGAAGTCGCTTTTCATAGAACTGCATCCCCGAAGAGAGCCTAACTCGATCTTCCATCGCAGAGCTGAGGAGGCGCAGCGAACGCCTCCTCATCCCGCACCACCCCTGCCCTTAATGTCCGGCCTTCGGCTCAGGCTCTGATTCGGAATCCATCTCCTGCTTCACCAGCGGCGCGTTCGCCATGTTTTTGAAGACGTCGTTTGCGAAGAAGAACTTTCCGTCAGACGGCACCATGACGACCTGGATCTTGTCGGACAGCCGCTCAGCCACGATTTTATTAATCAGCAGAGGCGACTTGTTCAGAAGTGACGCTTCGCTTGTCATGCGCTCTGCATTGGCAGCAGCAATCAGCTTGATGCGGCTCGCTTCGGCATCGGCCAGCAGGTTGCGGCGCTGCAGCTCAGCCTTGCTGTCGATCACTTTGGCCTCGGCTTCTGCCTGGGCATTCTGGATTGTGGATTCCTTGCGCGCCTCGGCCTCGAGCTTCGTCTGTTCTATCTGCTTCTGCTTCAGCGGGAGAGTGTACTGCATCGCGTCGGCTTCGCCCTTGGCTTCGATCACTCTGGCCTGTGCATTGCCTTCGGCTTGCTTGGCCTTCTGCTTTGCCTCTGCTTCGGCCTGTAATTCGGCGATCCGCACCTGCTTCTGCTGCATATCGGTGTCGATGGTCATCTGATCATCCTGCTGCTCTTTGAGAAGGAGGCCCTCAAGCCCTTTCGCGTACTGCTCGGGCAATTGGATGTCGGACAGCATGACTTCTTCGACGATGATCCCATCTGTCGCCAGCTTTTTGGTGATGATTCCGGCGGCGCGATTTCGTACCTCCTCGCGCTTGCTGGAGAAGATCTCGCGCACGGTGTACGAGGGCGCCAGTTCACGCCAGGCGCTTGCCACGACAGGGGGCACGAGTTGCTGATCGGCGGGCTGCGGAAGATGCGCCTGCACGCCGGCGAGCTTATTCGGATCGAGCTTATAGCGGACCGTTACTGCCAGTCCGATGTTCAGACCTTCGCGCGACTGCACGGTCATATCGTTTTTTGTGCCCGGCTTACCGGCATCCACGATGCCTGCGGTAAACATGTGATCGCGCAGGTCGAACATCTGAACGTTCTCGATCAGCGGTGTGATGAAGTGCAGTCCTGGATACAAAGTGCCGGGTTCCGTTCCGCTGATTTGGCTTATGCGCACCCCGCCCATCCCGCTCGGCACCACCACCATGCTTCCTGCCATCAGGAGCGGCACGCATGCGACCAGGGCGAGAGCGACTGGGCCTTTCCATGCGATCGGTTCAGGTTCTGGCTCTGTCACTCCGGACTCGAGCAGGTTGCCCTCGCCCTTGGACTTCTTCTTCATGGCGTAGCGAAGCTGCATCCACAAACCATGCAGGGGAATGCCAGCCGCCGCAGTTATTAACAGCACTCCGATAATCATCAACATCGTCTTCAGCGCGATCATTTTCCGCCTCCGCACAACAGAGTTCCGTTCTTGTGCTCTTTCCGTCCGCGTCCTTTTCCGGGCGCCCCGTGCTTTCTGGTTCCCGGCCATGGAGCAATCAGCAGCCGGACCAGCCCGCCAAACGTTAGCTCTTCAAACAGCAGCGCTGCTGCTACGGGCAAGAGCGCTGCCCCCAACCCACTCATCGAATCCGCCTGCAGAATCATTGCCACACCTCCTACTTCTCAGCTGCGACGACATCGGCCGTCGCTTCAGAGATTGCAGGTATGGGAGTGGCGGTCGCTAGAACGAGCAGCTGCTCCACGGAGGCTGGATTCTGCTCGCTGAACAGTTGTGCTGTCTCTTCGTTGCGCCGGCCAATCAGCTCGACCATATCGCCGACGGTGACCATCGCGTACATTTCCTCGAGATCCTTGCGCGCCATTCGAATGCATCCGTGCGATGCGGCCTTGCCGATCGATTTCGGCTCGTTGGTTCCGTGGATTCCGTAACCCTTGATGCTGAGCCCCATCCACCGTGTGCCCACCGGGTTACCAGGTCCCGGCTGGATGACTTTGCCATCGTGCTGGTAGACCGGATTCTTGACGCGGCGGAGGATCGTGAACGTTCCCACCGGGCTGGGAGTGGCAGGCTTGCCGACCGCCACCGTGTAGATCTTCATGACATGGCCGTCTTCGAGGAGCGCCAGTTTGCGGTCTTCCAGGCTGACCACGATCGTCCGCCTGGCCTGGGCCGTCTGGGTGGAAGTGATTGGTGACGCTGCGTTCACCGCTTGCCCCATTGCCTGAACCGCCAGAACCATCGCCGCTCCCGCCGCCGTCGCCCATTTGCTCAATCCGTTCGCTTTCATTGCGTCCCCCATCCGGTGTTTCGAATGTCCAACGCCAAGGGAGATTGCAGGGCAGGTGCCAATCTGTTGTGCTCTGAAAACAAATGGGTTATTTACTTGACCAGGTCGAGGAGCCGTGTGTCTCGAAACACGGATGTGTCAGAGGTGACACGCCGCCAGCGTGTCTATTCGCTGAGAGCGTGGGCCGGAAGAACACGATGATGTGCGCAGGTCTGTGACTTGATGGGCGGACGAGGACAGCGGCCTCGTCAACGGGATTCCGCCTGATATGTTGGCTCCAGTGAACTCCCGCCTCACCATCGCGATCGACACCGGTGGCACGTTTACCGACTGCATTTATCGGCGGGCGGGCCGGATCGAAGTGCTCAAGTTGCCTTCCACGCCGGATGATCCAAGCCGCGCTATCCTCGATGCGGTACGCCGAATTTGCGAACTGGTCTGCGCCGATGACGTCGATGTTCGCCACGGTACGACAGTCGCGACGAATGCGCTATTGGAGCGCAAGGGCGCGCGGGTCGCCTTTGTTACCACCGCAGGGTTTGAAGACACTCTGGCTATTGCAAGGCAGGCTCGACCCAATCTCTACGACTGGAACCAGCATCGGCCTCCGCCAGTGACGGACCTCTGCTTCGGAGTGCCGGAGCGGATTGCACCGGACGGGTCCGTCCTCATTAGACCCAGCAAGAAAGCGTTGGCCGAACTCCGTCGAAGGATTCAGGAAAGCAAAGCAGAATCGATCGCGGTCTCCTTGCTGTTTTCGTTTGCGAATGCAGCACATGAGAAGGCGGTTGCGGAGGCATTGGGCTCACTGCGCCTGCCGATGTCGCTTTCGCATCAGATCCTTCCAGAATTTCGGGAATACGAGCGCGGTAGTACGGTCGCGCTGAACGCATATATCGCACCGCGCATGCAGGGCTACATCCGGTCCTTAGAACAGGGACTGGGCCAGCACCACGCTACGCTCAGCATCATGCAGTCGTCCGGCGGAATCCTATCCGCCGCTTCTGCCGCAAGCGAACCTGTCCGTACCATCCTCTCGGGGCCCGCGGGAGGCGTAATTGGCGCGCTCAGCGTGGCAAGGGCGGCATGTATAGATCGTGTGCTCACCCTCGATATGGGTGGCACGTCAACGGACGTCGCGCTGCTCGACACCACACGCGAACCGCTCGCCAGCAGCGAAGGGCAGATCGAAGGGCTTCCAGTGAGCATTCCCATGCTCGACATTCACACTGCGGGTGCGGGCGGCGGTTCGCTGGCGTGGATGGATGTTGCAGGCGCACTTCAGGTCGGTCCACAGTCGGCCGGAGCTGATCCCGGTCCAGCTTGTTATGGCCGCGGTGAGCAGGCCACGGTGACGGATGCGAACCTCATCCTTGGTCGCCTGCACCCCGATTACTTTTTGGGCGGCGCCATGCGGCTCGGGGAAGAGCGCGCCCGCAAGGCCATCTCCGCAATTCCGACAAAGAGTTTCGCGTCGGTGGAACATCTTGCTGAAGGGATCATCAGAGTCGCGAATGCCCGCATGGAATCTGCGCTGCGACGTGTTTCTGTGGAGCGCGGTTTCGATCCGCGGACGTTTACACTGCTCGCCTTTGGCGGGGCCGGTCCGCTGCACGCCTGTGCTCTGGCGCAGTCCCTGGGGATCGGCAGGGTTCTCATTCCCAATGCGCCGGGTGCACTTTCCGCAATTGGTATTCTCGATGCGGACTTACGGCGAGAGTTTTCGCGCACCGTGATGATCGCGCCGGGTTCAGGGCACGCTGCCGAAGTGTTCCGCGAACTCGAAGCTGAGGCGCGTGCTGCGTTCTCTTCTCGGAATTCAAAACCGATACTGAAGCGATCGGCGGATCTTCGTTATCAGGGACAGGGTTATGAACTTCGCATCGACTGGTCGTCCAGAGTCGTTTCCAAGTTTCATCAGATGCACCAGCGATCTTATGGGCACGCCGACTCCGCACGCCCGGTCGAAATCGTCACATTGCGGGTGCAGGCGATTGTTCGGACACCTAAAGCGCACACCAGGAAAGCGAAGTCTGGCGGTCCAAACCCTCGAAGCGCGATCGTTGCGACGCATCGCATCTTCGAAGATGGACGCTGGCGCAACTCTGCTCTCTACGACCGCGCGCGACTCGAACCGGGGAATCGCTTCGACGGTCCCGCTGTCGTTACGGAACTCAGCGCTACTACTTATTTGCCGACTGGATGGAAGCTTTCTGTCGACGCGTTCGGCAATCTGATCCTCACGCCTAAAGCAGGAAATCGTCAATGAGCACCGGTCACCAGTTGGATCCAGCCGAGATCGCCGTCATGGGCCATGCGCTTCACTCCGTCGCGGTGGAGATGGGCGCGGCTCTGCGGCGAACCGCCTTATCGCCCAACATCAAAGAGAGGCGTGATTACTCCTCTGCCGTCTTTTCGGCCGAAGGCGAACTGATTGCCATGGGCGACGACATGCCCGTGCATCTCGGCTCGATGCCTATGTCGGTAGCGGCGGTGCTGGAGGATCTACGGCTCGCACCCGGCGATATCGCGCTGCTCAATGATCCGTTCCGCGGAGGGACTCATCTGCCGGACATCACGATGGTCGCGCCCGTCTTTCTGCCTGGGCGTGGTCGAGCGACGTTTTATGTTGCCAATCGGGCTCATCATGCGGACGTTGGAGGAATGTATCCAGGATCCATGGGTCCGTGCCGCGAGATTTCGCAGGAAGGGATTCGTATCCCGCCGGTTAAGTTGGTGCACGGCGGAATGATGGACAGGCAGCTTCTGGCCACGATTCTTGCTAACGTCCGCACGCCACGTGAGCGGGAAGGAGACCTAACCGCGCAACTCGGCGCGTGCCGCATCGGAGTGAATCGCATGCTTGAACTCGTTGAGCGATTCGGCTATGCGCGCTTGACTGCGGGGATGAGAGAGATGCTCAGCGGTTCAGAGCGCCTGATGCGGAGTGTGCTTGCTGAAGTTCCGGCGGGCGAGTGGAATGCTGAAGATTTCCTCGACGACGATGGCGTGACGTCAAATCCGATTCGCATTCGCGTGAAAATCACCACAGATCCGAAGCGGCGTCGGGCCATTGTTGATTTTGCCGGTACGGACTCGCAGGTTTCCGGCAGCATCAATGCTGTGTACGCAATCACGTGGTCGGCCGTGTTCTATGTGTTTCGGTGTCTGCTTCCGCCGCAGACAATCGCGACTGCCGGGCTTATGCGTCCCGCGAAGGTTGTCGCGCCGGAAGGCTCTGTCGTTAACGCGCGTCCTCCGGCGGCAGTGGCGGGCGGCAACGTCGAAACTTCGCAGCGCATTGTTGACACGCTAATGCGCGCGCTGGCTGCGGCATTGCCCGGCCGCATCCCTGCAGCAAGTTCGGGAACGATGAACAACCTCACGATTGGCGGAATAGATCCGAGATCAGGGCAACCTTACACGTATTACGAGACAATCGCGGGCGGCCATGGAGCTTCGCCGCAAGCAGACGGCGCCAGCGGGCATCACGCGCACATGACCAATTCGTTGAATACTCCAGTCGAAGCGCTGGAGTATGCGTATCCGTTACGGATGGTTCGGTACGCCATTCGTTCCGACTCGGGCGGACTAGGGAAGCACCGCGGCGGGGATGGAGTTATTCGCGAGATCGAACTGGTAGGGGACGCACAGGTCACGCTTCTTGCGGATCGTCGCTCCATGGCGCCCTGGGGACTCGCAGAAGGCGGTTGCGGTGTTCCAGGTAAGACTTCGATCATTAGCGGCGGCAAGGAGGAGCTACTGCCAGGGAAGTGCACGAGAGAACTGAGATCCGGTACGCGGATCCGCATTGAATCACCCGGGGGCGGCGGTTGGGGCGCAAAGAGCCGGTAGGCCCACTACCAGCTTGAGACTTTATTTACCGGCTCGTCTTTGGCGCCCATACCCGGAACTCACCGCTGCAATGCATCAGACTGATCAGGTAGAGCATTCCATCGTAATATCGTCCATTTCCTGAGGGCACGGGGGAGTTCCACAAGGCTTCGACGAATTTCCTCGCTCGCTCTTTGTCGGTAGAGGCGAGGGAAGCCACAGCGTTTGTGCCCACCAATCCTTCGGGATGGCTCTCGTGGGTGAGGCCGGGCGCCGCTCCCACGACTTTGCCGTCGAGCGTGTAGACGGGTCCGTACTTATCGATGTCCTTCGACTCGAAGAACTTCTGAATGCGGTCGCTCAGTTGCTGCTCTGCAGGAGCCTTGTGCCACCACGACCAGTCCACTGACCAGTTACTCGCGGTACGCCACGCGTCGTACCCGAACTCGCCCGATTGGGGGAACATGTTCTTGTGCGGAGTGCCGTCGAAGTTCGCGTAAGTCGGTGCGAGGCCGGTCTCCGGGTTCGTCGTCTGCACGAAGAACGCGCGGCTGGTCTCTGCGGCCTTCGCCCAGAATGCGCGATCTTGCTTCGGTCCCCAGCGCGACCACAACTCATAGAAGGCCGGCAAATGGTATGACGGATCCGTAAACATCTGGGGAGTGATTTCGGGTACGAACAGAATCATGGGCGGATCCTGATTCATCATCGGTCCGACTTTGTGCTCACCATTGAACGTGTGCTGCCTGTTCTTTGCTGGGGCAGAGATCACCTGACGGTGCACCATCGCGCTGAGGAGTTTCTCCGCCTCAGCGTGGTAGTTGTAGATTCCCTGGCCGTCGCCCCAGCGATTTGAAGCGAACAAAAGGGCCATCACAAAGTAGGACTCTCCATCCGGCGCTGCGCCTTCTGAGTTGTGGGTTCCGTCTGTCTTGCACGACCAGGCGAAGTACTGGTAGCTCGGGGCCTTCGGATCTGAAATGTACATGTAGGTCTTTGCCCAGTTCCAGATCGCGTTGAATTCAGCCTTCTTGTCTAATTGGACGGTGATCATCATGCCATATGACATGCCTTCCGTCCGTATATCGTGGTTGGCCCAATCAGTCACATACATCAGCGGCCCGTTCTCGTTCTTGCCCGCATCGAAGGCGATCGCCTGCGTCTGCTTGTCTCCGTGAAAGAGCTGCTGGTAGGCTGCTTCGATCTTCGCAGCTATCTCTTTCTTTGAGTGCCCATCTTCGGCAAACAGATTGCGATATTTGCCGGCGGCATAGGCTCCGGTTCCATCTTCCGGCCCAGGTGTCGCATTCACCGCCAACGAACCTGCGAACCACAGGAACACTGCAATGATCGCGTTCAACCTGCGCATTCTCATAAGGACTTTCATGGTGCGAAACTCCAATGTAAACCGATGTACTTGAGGATGCAGTATACCGGCTGAGGTGCCCGACTCGGGACGGCGCACTCAACAAGAATGCCCAGGCGAATTGCCCGGGCACCTTGATTGCTTGGATTACTTTCTTGCCTTCTGGTTCTATTTCTCAACGCACTGTTTAAGATCGCGGGTTCCTGTGCAGCACGTGCTCAGCGATATCCGGCCAGAACTCGCGGAATGTGTTGGTCAGAGCATCGCGCATGATGGCGTATCCCCACTTCTGGGCCAGGGCGCCCGCCGAGGTATCAGCGCTCGGGTAGTAAGTGGTCCCGATGCCTTGTGCGATTGCTCGTCCCGCTAACTCCGACGCATTCACCGTATTCTTGCCGTGGTAATTCGGCGTGATGAATACGCGGGTCGATGAGTATGCCGCGCGTTTCCAGATTGGCCCCTCGCCTTTCGCATAGTAACGCTCATCTTCGTGCAATACGGTTGGCAATGCGAAGATCACCCAATAGTTTCCATCCACCTTGTCGACGAATCCGCGCCACGAGTAACCCCAGAATCCCGGCACACCTTTGCCAAGCGAAGGATGAGTATCCTCGCCTTCAGCAATCATCGAGGTCAATCCAACAAAGAGAAAGGACGAATAATCGAAGCTGTTCTGCGTTGCGATCTTGAATGCCTGCTTCGCAGTGGGAGGAGGCGGAATCGCACCGGCACTGACGGCACGGTAGTTGGGCATGATTCCCAGGATGCGCTTCGGCTGTTGCTTCCGCGTTGGTGCTCCTTCATTGGCTGGAGCCTGTTTTGAATTTGGGTCTTTTACCTGCGTCTGTTGGGGCTCAGGAGCGTCGGGAAGGCTGGACGTGCTCTCAACGTCGTTCAACCTGGAAATGGCGGTCTCAGGCGCAATGCCGGCCTGCTGCGAAACAGCCAGAGTACATGCGGTAATCAAGTATCCGCACAGAGAGAACTTAAGGAAA
>DATNFD010000095.1:0-9371 GCA_035606555.1 Occallatibacter sp. | reverse complement strand
TTCCCCTGCGCGCAGCTTCCGATTCGGCTTGTTTGAGGCGAACCCTGCTGACAAGACGCTGACCCGCAATGGCGTGCGCGTTAAGCTTCAGGACCAGCCCTTCCGTGTTCTGTTGATTCTGCTCGACCGCCCAGGTGAAATCGTCAGCCGCGAGCAGCTGCGTGCCCAACTCTGGCCAGATGGGACCTTCGTCGACTTCGATGGCAGTCTGAATGTAATCCTCAAGAAACTCCGTGCCGCTCTCGACGACAATCCCGAAAATCCGCGATTTATTGAAACCATTCCCCGCCATGGCTACCGTTTCATCGCACCGGTGATGGCAACACGCGAGCAACCACCCCAGCCCGCTCCTCCGCCTCCGTCAATTCCTCCTGTTGCAATCGATAGCCAATCCGCACCGGCACCCCTCCTCAGCCGCCCCCGCCTCCCGTCAATCCTCTTCTATTCGGCAGTGACCCTGCTGCTCATCACCTCCGCGGGCGTCGGTTGGCAACAGTGGACCCACGTCAGGTCCACCGCAATCGCTTCAAGTACCTCCCCGCCATCCCGGGTTCACCTTCGCCGATCGCTCGCTGTGCTCGGGTTCCAAAACCTCTCCGCATCCGCATCAGATTCTTGGCTGGGCACCGCAATCTCCGAGATGCTCAGTACAGAATTGGCCGGCAGCGATGAGCTCCGCCTGGTATCTGCCGAAGATGTCGCCAACCTGCGCGCATATTCTCCTTGGGCCAAAGCCAACACGCTGAACAAAGCAACCACTATGCGCATTCACAACGCTCTTGGCGCAGATCTGATTGTTCTCGGCTCATACACCAGAATCGGAACCCCTGGGCACGCCAAACTGCGCATCGACGTCCGCTTGCAGGACTGCAACTCCGGCGAGGTGCTGAGTGAAATTGCTGAGATCGGTGGAGCAGAGGACCTCTTCGGCATCATCTCGCGTGCCGGCGAAAAATTGAGCGATCGCCTGGGCGTGCGGCGGGCGCGCGATGAAAACGATCTGCTCGCCCAGACCAGTCTGCCTTCCAATTCTGAAGCTGCCCGCTTTTACTCCCTCGGACTCGAAAAGCTGCGCGCAAACGACTTCCCATTGGCGCGTGGACTGTTCGAACAGGCGATTGCGGCAGATCCGAAGTTCCCTTTCTCACACGCAATGCTCTCGCGAACTGATCTCTTCATGGGCCACTTTGATCATGCCAAACTGGAAGCCAAACGCGGCCTCGATCTCTCTGCCGGACTCAATCGCGAACAACGTATGCAGATCGAAGCCAGCTACCACGAAGCCAATGGTGATCGCGGCAAAGCAGCCGATATCTACCGCATCCTCTTTGACCTGTATCCAGATAATCTCGACTATGGCCTGCAGCTTGCCAAACTGCAGCGTGATTCCTACCGCCCCGAGGAATCGCTCGCGACCGTCCGCCGTCTCCGGCAACTTCCGTCCCCGTTGCGCGATGACCCCCTGATTGATATCCGCGAAGGAATCTTGATGATGGCAAGCGATCTCGGTGCAGTCGAAAAGCTTTATCGCAGTGCCGCTCAAAAGGCCCTCGCTCAGGAAAGACGCCAGGTGTATGCGCGCGCCCAGCAGAGCCTCTGCTATTTAAATCCGAAGCACCTGCAGGATGCACCCGAGTGCCGAGAGGCCTACAACATCTTCTCGGCCGCAGGTAATCAAGACTTCGCGGGCAGCGTGCTTCAGCTCATGGCGGAACATCAACGGCTCACAGGCCATCCACTCGACGCGATTCCTCTTTACACAAAGGCAATCCAGATGCTCCAGACGGGCGGAGACTACGAGGGCGTTGGAGTAGGTCTCAACAATCTCTCACTGATTTATGAAACGCAGGGCCAGTGGGCCAGGGCAGAAGAAACCTACAAAGAGGCGCAGAAGAACTTCGCCGCGGTGAACGATCGAATCAACCTCGGGATCGTCGTCGCCAACATCGCGGATATCGAAGGAGCCCGCGGCAACTTCACGATGGCCGATCAACTCTACCGTCAGGCTTGGGAAATCGATGACGCCGCCAAACCGGCGCTCGATCAGTACCCGCACATCGCCCACGCTAACCTGCTCATGATCACCGGACACCTCGATCAGGCAACGAACGAGATAAAGCCGCAGATCGACTCTCTACACGCAACAGGTGTAGACCCTTGGCAGAATGCAAACGCCCTCACCGGCCTGGGTGACATCCAGCGTCAGCAAGGTAACTTCAATGCCGCTCAGAAGAGCTACCAGGAGGCAGCTGAGCTCCTCAAGGGTGCCAATGGGTATGCCTCCAACCAGCAGGTTGCGCTCGCTCAACTCGCGATAGAACGCGGCCATCCCGACGACGCAGAACACGCGTTGCACCAGGTAATTGCATCGTTCGAAAAGGACAGGAATGCTGGCGACGAGTTCGGCGCATATCTCGCGCTTTGCAGAGCTCTGCTCGCGCAGGGGAAGATCCCGGAGACGATCGCAGGTCTGAAGCAGGCCAGAGCCCTGATCGACGTAAGGCCTTTCCCCGTCTTCTCCATGCCGCTCGAGACGCTCGAACTCCGCGCAAAGGCCGCTGCGGCTCCCGACGGAAGAGCAGGCCGTGAAACCCTGCGCGCGGTTCAGCGCAGCCTTACAAATCTCGCACAGCGCGCCCACCAGATCCGTTTCTACAGCGCCGAATGCGAAGCCCGTCTCGCCCTCGGCGAAGTGGAGACCAGGCTATCAGCGGCTTTCGCCAACGATCACCTCTCCGCATTTGCGTCCGAAGCGGAAAGCAGAGGATTCATTCTCTACGCCAATCAAGCCGGTCAAATCGCGCCGCATCGCTCCCAAACACTGGCTCTGAGTACCTCCACGCGTTAGATCGCATGGGGCATTGGGCAAAAACTCCGCGGATTTTGCACGTTATTTCCGCTTGCCGCCGCACAATTGACTTGCGGCCATCGGGTCTAATCCACGAAGAACGAAAATCGGATCCTGTAAGGCCCCGCGCCTGAATAGTTGACTCTTGACTCGCTAGGGCGTGATCGGCTCTGCAACAAGGCCGCTAACGCGCCAAACTTGCAATGGCGCGAAGCGCTTCTGACTTGCAAAAGATTCCAAATCAGCTGCTCAGAGCCACCAGATGATCGTCTAAACCGCATAGATAGCTATATTTAGGTATCAATCTGAATAGAATGTGCCACTTACAGCGACTACTTTCCGTATCTCGTTGAAAACACTAGGAGGATACTTGGGGGGGGGCGGGTATCTGGTATTCACTCCACGGTTCAGCGGCCGGGCCACTGTTCCCATCGCCCGTCGTGCTTCCTCAAAAGAAAGCCCGCCATGAGGCGGGCGATCCCGAATACCAAAACAGCAAAAGCGCTTCAGACTTCAGGTGACCCCATCTTCGGGGCCACTCAAGGCCGAATGCAACACACTTGCTTGCCTTAAAGCCTAGCCCCGAATTATGCAAACCCAATACACCCTTCGACCAATGCCCGATACACGGTTCGGGTATACCGCTACTGCAAAGGTCACGAAGGCTGACCGGATCCGGACCGACAGTCTCTAAGGCGATCTGAACTTCGAGCGACCTCGGACTGGCATCAACCATCGAGGTCGGCAAGACACTAACCCGTGAAATGCTCCGTTGGGAGTTCGGTGGCGAACGCACTTATCCGCCGGCAATACTCGGGATCGTGAAACCGAATTCGGTTAACACCAACCGGAAAAATTTTCCATTCGGGAAGGTGCGTCGGGCGCGGAGGAAACGCGCCCGCTTAGGCAGTGGGAAGCGCGGGTCTCTACACAACCTGACACAGCTCAGCAACAGAATCAACCGCGTCTGAGAAGACCTGTTCACGCAATCGCATCATTGTGCAGCGACGCCGAAAACCATTCCTCTGCGGAACAAATTCAGGAGCGGTCCAACATGAACCGCTCCTCAGCGAGCGTCTGCTCCGCTGCCTTGGACTGGTTGACCTGCTCCGTGTCATTCCAATAATGGCTTTAGACGTAATAAAGGCGTGGCGATCGCTTGATCGCCACGCCTTCGGAGCTAATTCCAACCGGACTAGAAGATGAACTTGCCGCCCAGTTCGAATGTTCTAGGATCCTGTACGCCACTGACCTCACCGAAGTCAGCGCCGCTTACGTTGTTATGGAAGTTATTGAACTGCGTGTGATTGAACGTGTTGAACGATTCAGCACGGAACTCGAACCGCGCCCGCTCTGTGAATGCGAACGACTTGTACAAATTGGTGCTGAAGTTGGTTCGGCCGGGGCCAACAACGATGTCTCTGCCGGCATTGCCAAAGCCAAGATTCGGTCCACCGTCCCACGCAGCCACAGGCTTCGAGAAGCCGGTTGGAGAGACCCACTGGTAGACACCATTCGTCTTTCTCGTCTTCGGATACTGCACTTTCCCGCTGAAGTTCGGACGAATCGTGTAGTTTCCACCTAGACCCACTGTGTCACCGTAACCGCCGCCGGGTGCATTGTTTCCCGCCCAAGGCAAACCGGATTCTGCAATAACTGTTCCAGAAATCTCCCAACCGCCAAGCAGGCTATGCGTCAGACCGCTGGAGTGAGCGAAGATCGGAAGCTGATAGACATAGTTCATGTTCAGGATATGGCGCCGGTCAAGCGAGCCTGATCCTTTGTCATACTTCAGGTTGAATGGATTCGTAGAAGTGTTAAGGTCCGAGCTGCCCACTTCATCATCGATCTGGTGTGAATACGTATAGTCGATCTCGAACGTCAGCCCATGTCTGCTCTGCTGACGAAGGCCGGCCTGGAAGCTGTTGTAGCTCGTTGTGGCGATATTTGTTTCCTCGCTGATTCCACCAAAACCCGGGAAGGTCCGAGCGAGGGCGGTGTTCGCGTTGGAGAGGTTGCCAGCGGCCTGCACCTTGCGGCTAATTGCGCATGCTGGCTGCGGATTCGCAGTCGTGTCGCAACCTGCCGGAGCAGTCAAAGGCGTGGTCAACGGGAGTGGATTGATCGGGAAGATCACGTTCTGATGCCAGCCCTCGTTACCTACGTATTGAGTCATGAAGATGAGCGACGGCACGATTTCGCGCTGAATTCCGAGGCTGTACTGCGCAATGCCTGGAGGAGGATAGCGCGGATCGATGGTCGTCATGCCTTGCGGCACCACCGGCAGCTGCGCCGAAGAGAGCGCCGCTCCCGACTTCCAACTAAGGAACGGATTGCCAAACGATACATTGCCGAGACTCGGTGCATTCGAGAACGGCGCCGCGGTTGCGATGTTGTACACGTCATTGCCCTGCATCCGCTCGAAGAACGTGCCAAACCCGCCACGCAGCACGGTTTTGCCAGTTCCCGTGAGGTCATACGAGAAACCCACGCGAGGCATGTAGGTGTCGAAGTAGTTCTTCGTCATTCCGCCAGGTGTTCCGCCTTGCCCGGCAATCGTTACGCCGTTGAGATAGAACTGCGCACCCTCGAAGGTCTGAAGGCCCGCACTGATGGCCGTGCAACCGCCCGAAATGGCTGTACAAAAAGCGCCGGTGCTCGGATCGAGCGTCGGAACGAGTGCCTGCTGGTATTGCTTCGGATCGAAGCTTGCCAGCCGATTGTTCCGTTCCCACGCATGCGGCATCGCGTCATACCGAATGCCATACTGCACACTCAGGCGCGGAGTGATGTGCCAGTTGTCCTGAGCATAGGACGAGACCGTCTGGTTTACATAGTGACGGATATCCTGCTGTTGAAGCTGCTGATAATTCGTGCTCAGGCCCAGCAGGAAGTCGAGATATGAATCGCCGGTGAGACCGGAAGTAGTCGGAAGCCCTGTAGTCTTATCGGCGCCATCACTGAAGTTGAAGTAACCATTCGTATTGCCAAACAGCTGTTGGTTTTTGATGTAGCGGTTGTAACCGCCGCCAAACTTGAATCCATGTTTGCCGTGAGTCACAGAAAGTCCAAATACTTCCGCATAATCAAATGCCGCGTTCTTCCACGGTTGTGACCACGGATCAAAAGCTGTTCCATACGATCCAAGGTTCACGCTGGGCAGGCGGTTGAGTGCGTCGGCTGACTGCGGAAAGAATGATTGTCCGCTCCAGCCCGAGGGCTTGGTGTAAGCCGTTCCAGAAGGTGCGATTGTGATCTTGTTGCCGTCGAAATTGAATGCGGCTTCAAGAAGCACATTCGGCGTGAGCGAGCCGGTCAGCTTGATGACTGAGCTCCACGATGGATTGCTGAAATTTGAACCAACTGTAGGATAGCTGTCGCCGCTCCACATCGACGTGGCATAGGTCTGGCTGACTGAGTCACCAATGTAGTGGCCAAACAGCTGCCACTTGTCATTGATATTGTGGTCGATCCGGAACAGTTCCTCGCGAACATTGGTGGGCTGTTTGCTCGATACCGAAACCAAGTCACCAGCCGTGTTCGCTTTCGGAATGGATCCGACCGACATCAGTTGCAACGCTGCTTCGTCCACAAACAAATCGTGCGGAATCAGGTTATTTGGAAATGCCTGGCCGGGCGTCAGTTCAGGATGATTAGCGATCGCTTTGCCAAGCGGAGTGGAAGCATTGACCACAGGAACGAAAACACTGGTCTGGGCACTTGGAGCGTATGCCGGGATAACAAACTTCAGGTCCTGCGGTGCAGTGATGAAGTCAGCTGCCGGAATTGTATGAATACCCGCGGGTGCGCTGCCCTGAACGATCTTGCGCCACTCTTCGTTGTAGAAGAAGAACGTGCGTTGCTTGTTGGTGTTGTAAACGCCCGGGATGTACAGTGGCCCGCCGACATTCCCACCGAAGATGTTAAGACGAAGTTCCGGCTTGGTGGCGTTTGGTTTGTCGAAGTAGTTATGTGCCTGAATTGCGTCGTTGCGATCAAACTCAAACAAGGTGCCATGAAATTGCTGAGTACCTCTCTTGATCGACATAGAGATCGTGCCGCCCGAAGAGATTCCGTACTCCGGAGGGTAGTTGCTGGCCATCACCTGGAATTCGCCGAGCGCATCCTGTGAAGGCATCATCGATGACTTGCCGCCAGATCCACGGTCATACGCCTCACCGCCGTCGATCAGCCAGATGTTGTGCGCCTGGTTGAGGCCGTTGAAACTGATAGTAAAGCTGGATCCGACCGAGGTCGGCGTATTTGAATCAGGCAGGTTGCCGCTCACGCCAAGACCCAGCGTAGCCAGTGCGACAATGTTCCGCCCGTTCGTCGCAAGCTCCGTAATTTGTTGCTCATTGATGAGTGTGCTGATGACGTTCGAGTCGCTCTGCACTGTCAATGCATCGGCTTGAACTGTAACTGTTGTTGCTTCTGAACCTACCGTAAGCTTGGGATCGACCCGGAACGTTGCAGAAACGTTCACAACGATTCCGTTTTGCACGAAAGTCTGAAAACCTTTTGATGCAACTGTCATGTTATACGTGCCGGCGTTTAGACCGGCCAGTTCATACAAGCCGGTTTCGCTGGACGTTGTCGTCTTCGTCGCGCCAGTGGCTGAATCTGTCAAGGTAATATTCGCTCCCGCGATTACTGCCCCCGACTGATCCGAAATGATGCCGGTAATATTCGAGTTCGCTTGTCCAAATAACCCTGTACACGCTAACGCAAATATCAACGGCAGGAGAAAGTATTTCCAGCTCATATGTCTGGTTTTGACTTTCATCTGACTCTCCTATTCGAAGTGGTACTGCCTGGTTGATGCAGCCTGGGAACGTGCGTTCTTTCTTCCCCTTAATCGGAAGGTCGGCATTCACCGATCTTTGATGTGAACCGCACTCTCTTCCAGGCCACAGGCCGATTTGGATTTGACTTCAGCTCTTTCACCCCGAGCTCTTGCCTATAACTATTGCTTACCGCAAATGAAAAGACAGGTGCATACAGTTCCTCGACTGTCCTCATCCGCATCAACGTTCTTCCTACTGTGGATGTGCATCTTTCGAGAACCCGTACTACACCTGCCTAAATCGTTTAACTAAATCATTCAAACGGTAACTCGTTTGCTCATTTTGGTCAACCTTTCAGGCATAAGTCGGCTCGCCGATTGCGTCATGCGGACTCAAAACTAAGATGTCGGGAATCTAATCCAATTTAGGAATTGCGAGGCCACTTATACATTTGTACTCGGGTTGCGATCTGCATCACAACAAACCCGGCGTTGATTTCTTCCTATCAAAATAATTACCCACTAACTTCGATATCCTACCCACCTATAGAGAATGCGCCGTGTGCGTACTCGAACGGTTACTGCTTTCCTTCCGGCAATACTTCCAGCGCAGCCAAAGTCGCGTGTCCAAAAACCGGAACAAAATTAAACAACAGTTTCCCTTGAGCGTTTGGCTCGAGAGCTGCGAAACGCTTGATGACCACATCGGTAGTGCCTGCCTCGACCGCGAGATTGAAGTTCTCAAGCAACGCCCTGCCATTACAGAACACGTTGAAAATATTCGAGACGTGTTCCGCTGTGTCACTTGTAGGCCCTCCCGGAGCACTACGCCGGGCTGCGAAATGAAGCACGACCGAATAGCGGCCTGGGGTGACAGGAATTGCGTAAGAGAAGTTGCCCCAGCGCTCGGTCTCGTAAAGCTCGGGATCATCCGTTCCCGTAACTTCCTGCGCAAAGGAGGCCAATTGTCCTCCTTCAAAGTAATTATCAGGACTCCACCAGTGGCTATCATTTGAGTAATAAGGCGACTGTCGCGCGAGAACCCGCACAGGTCGAATATGCACCTTTACACCCGGAAGTATTTCGATCGCCGATAACATTGCCGGCTTTCCTTCTTCTCCCGTGAACTCCAGATGGAGCACACCATCGTGCGCTGGCTGTAATCCGGCAAAGACCTTCACATCGGCCATCCCACTGGCACCGGCGTCTCCTACAACATCAAAGTGACTGAGGAGAATCTGCCCGTTCGCTTTCACTGTCATCAGCCGACTGCCTTCGCCACCGGAACCAGTCGAGTCGGGAGTGTACGTCGTCTCCGCGAAATGCATTCTCATCTCATACACGCCGGCCTTTAGCGGAATGTCATACCGAAACTGGCCTTGTCTGCTTGTTCGGTAAAATCCGGGCTCAAGTGTCCGGACGACATGCTGCGACACACCTTTCACCGCTGTCCCGCCGGAAAAACCCGCATCAGCACTCCACAACTTCCCCGCATGATCCACGAGACTGCGCTTGGCGCCGGCGAGGATGCGGATCTCCTCGCCTCCGGGAGGCCCAAAATGCTCATCGGGATTATCAGCCTGAACACGTGGCGCATTTGGATCGTCTACGGTAAGAGGCGCCGTCCGATGCCGAACCATCAAATAAGTACCCCAGACTGCCGCAATCAGGAGAGCGACTGTTGCTGCACCCAACACGATCCCTCGACGTGGAGGTTGCCAAACGCTTCTTCTGCCG
>DATNFD010000094.1:0-15665 GCA_035606555.1 Occallatibacter sp. | reverse complement strand
CAACGTCGTCTTGCCGTGATCAATGTGACCAATCGTCCCCACGTTCACGTGCGGCTTCGAACGATCAAACTTTTCCTTCGCCATAAGAAATCCAAATTCCTTTCAGTGGCTTGTACTTCCAGTTGCTCCCAGGGGCGCCGGCGTTCCGGCTCCAGCCCCAAAACCTTTACTTCCCTTGCGCGCGGCCGATGATCTCATCGGCGATCATGCGCGGCGCCTCTTCATAGCGCGCAAACTGCATCGAGTACGACGCCCGACCTTGTGTCGACGAACGAATCTCGTTCACGTAGCCGAACATCTCCTTCAGCGGAACAATCGCCTTAATCACCTGCGATCCCGCTGCGTGTTCCATACCTTCAATTCGTCCGCGGCGCGAGTTAATGTCGCCGATGATCACGCCCATGAACTCCTCGGGCACCGTCACTTCAACGGACATCACGGGCTCCAGCAACACAGGGCTTGCTTTCCTGGCAGCTTCTTTGAAGGCGATCGAACCTGCGAATTTGAACGCCATTTCGTTCGAGTCAACTTCGTGATAGCTGCCATCGAACAGCGAAACCTTGATATCGACCATCTGGAAGCCCGCAAGAATTCCAAGCTCCATCGCACCCTGAACACCCTGGTCGATCGGCTTGATGTATTCCTTCGGAACCACGCCGCCCTTGATGTCGTTGACGAACTCGTAACCTGCACCTGGCGTGTTCGGTTCAACACGCAGTTTGCAATGTCCATAGTTGCCCGAACCGCCGGTCTGACGGATGTACTTGCCTTCCGCCTCAGCAGCCTTGCGAATCGTTTCGCGGAAGGCGACCTTCGGCTCGCCCACATTCGCCTCGACCTTGTGCTCACGCTTCATGCGATCTACAAGAATCTCGAGGTGAAGCTCACCCATGCCGCTAATGATGGTTTGACCCGAATCTTCGTCGGTGTGAACCTTGAATGTCGGATCCTCGTCCGCCAGACGCGAAAGAGCGATGCCCATCTTCTCCTGGTCGGCCTTGGTTTTAGGCTCGACCGCCACGTGAATTACGGGCTCAGGGAAGGTGATCGCGCCGAGAGCGATCGGATGATTCGGATCGCTGAGCGTATCACCAGTCTTAAGGTCCTTCAATCCGACGCAAGCGCAGATATCGCCAGCGTAGATCTCGGTGATGTCCTCGCGCTTATTGGCATGCATCTTCACCAGGCGTCCGACGCGTTCCGTTTTTCCGGTACGCGGATTCATGATCGTATCGCCGGTCTTCAGCGAGCCTGAGTAGATGCGAATAAATGAGAGCTTTCCAAACGGATCATTGATCAGTTTGAAGACCAGCGCTGAAAGTGGCTCTCCATCCTCAGCCTTGCGGATCAGCTTGTGATCTGGATGCGAAGGATCGATGCCTTCCACCGGAGGCTTGTCCAGCGGACTGGGCAGGTAATCGACCACTGCGTCGAGGAGCGTCTGTACGCCCTTGTTCTTGAACGCAGATCCGCAGATAACCGGGAACACCTTCAGATCGATCGTTGCCTGACGGATGCCCTTCTTTAGCTCTTCAATGGTCGGCGTTTCGCCTTCGAGAAATTTTTCAAGCAGAACATCGTCAGTCTCGGCGATGACCTCAATCAACTGCATACGGAAAGCTTCAGCCTTCTTCTGCAGATCGGCCGGGATCGGCTCTTCCGAATACTTCGCGCCCATCGTCTCGTCGTGCCACAGAATTGCCTTCATCTCGATGAGATCGACGACACCCTTGAAATTTGCCTCAGCACCGATGGGAATCTGCAACGCAACAGGACGCGCGCCAAGTCGCTTGCGAATGGTATCGAGAACGTGCTCGAAATCAGCGCCATTCTTGTCCATCTTGTTCACAAAGCAGATACGCGGAACCTTGTACTTGTCACCCTGCCGCCAAACCGTTTCCGTCTGAGGCTGCACACCGCTCACCGAATCGAAAACCGCAACCGCGCCGTCCAGAACACGAAGAGAACGCTCCACCTCGGCGGTGAAGTCCACGTGGCCAGGAGTATCAATGATATTGATCCGAATGTTCTGCCACATGCAGGTAGTAGCAGCCGAGGTGATGGTGATCCCGCGCTCCTGCTCCTGTTCCATGTAGTCCATGGTGGCGGTGCCTTCATGCACTTCGCCGATACGGTGCGTAATGCCCGTATAGAAGAGGATGCGCTCTGTCGCAGTCGTCTTTCCGGCGTCGATGTGCGCCATGATTCCGATGTTCCGGCAACGACTTAGGGGAATGGTGCGAGCCACTTATTCTTTTCCTTGCGGGCTCGATTGCCCGCCGTTTCCTTCAGTTCCACAGCCCAATTCGTTCAGGGCTATTGCGCCGGACCTCAGTGGCCGGCTTCAAATTTTCCGCGCTACCAGCGATAGTGAGCGAAAGCCTTGTTGGCTTCGGCCATGCGGTGCACGTCTTCCTTCTTCTTCATCGCCGCGCCACGACCATTTGCCGCGTCCAGCAGCTCATTGGTCAGCTTATCGACCATGCCCTTCTCACCGCGGGCACGGCCGTAGGTGATCAGCCAGCGAATGGCGAGTGACGTACGCCGGTCCGGGTTCACTTCGATCGGCACCTGGTAGTTGGCGCCGCCCACACGGCGGGTCTTTACCTCAAGCAACGGCTTGCAGTTCTCGACAGCTTTCTTGAAGAGCTTGATCGCCTCTTCACCGCCGCCCTTCTCTTCCAGGTTCTTCATGGCCTGGTAGAAGATGCCTTGCGCGGTCGACTTCTTGCCGCCCCACATCATCGAGTTCACAAACTTCGTAACCAGCGTTGACCCGTAAACCGGATCGGCTACAGTTTCCCGCTTCGCAATGTGCCCTTTTCTCGGCATTGTTCCTCAAATCCTTGAGCGCTAGACGCTCCGCTTCTAATACCCCAGTCCCGGTACTGAAACTCCGCCCGGGAACCGCCAATTACTTCTTGCCCGCCGCCGCTCCGCCCTTGGCGCGTTTGGCACCATACTTAGAGCGGCTCTGCTTGCGGTTTGCTACGCCTACGGAATCCAGCGTTCCACGAACCACGTGATAGCGCACGCCCGGGAGATCTTTCACACGGCCACCGCGGATCAGTACGATCGAGTGCTCCTGCAAGTTGTGGCCGATGCCCGGGATGTAAGTCGTAACTTCGATCCCGTTCGTCAACCGCACGCGAGCAACCTTGCGCAGAGCCGAGTTCGGCTTCTTGGGAGTTTGTGTGTACACGCGGGTGCAAACACCGCGCCGCTGCGGCGAGGCCTGCAATGCAGGAGACGCCGTCTTATACCGCGGGGCCGTGCGCCCCTTTCGAACCAATTGATTAAATGTCGGCAAACTAAACTCCTTACCCCAAAAACCTTCTACCCAATCTGCATTCAGCCGCACACAGTCCATGGCTCTTTCCATGCATTTTGGCGCACCCTAAAGCGCGCACGCGCACGGAAGCCCAGGTTGCTGCTTCGCGTCTGCCTTCGTTCCACTTCCAGACGAGAACCAGGACGGTGATCGGTCGTCCCCACCTGAGGAGCCAATTCCGTTTCGCTAGTCCCGGCTCGCATAGCCCTCCAAGGTGGAGAAACGCGCGAGCACCGATGCGATCATCGCCAGAACCGTCTTTCCATCGTTCGGCCTGGCGATATGTCCCTGCCCTTCGCAAGAGGAGAGCTCTTCAGGACTTTGGCCGCTCAGCTTCCGCGGCCATCGGGTTCGATTCCAGCTAACCTCGCTGCCGGAATCCCCGTTACGCGCCCGTCCTCAGCACACACGGAGAGGCGTGTTCTTGCGGAACCTTCTAAAGATAACAAGATTCAGGGGTCGGGTCAATTTTTCTTCGGTGAAAATTGGCTCGGGAGCAACTCCGTTTGAGCCTCGTCGTGCGACCGTGTCCGCTTGGGTCGCTGTCTCTCCCACCCCAGCCTGCAAAACGGAAACAGGGTGGAACTTTGTCCACCCTGTTCCCTCAAGTCGCCTGATCGAGGTTATTCGATCCGCTTCAGCACCCAAGTCCCGTTTTCCAGCGCGAAATCCGCCTGCTTTCGATCGCTGAGCCTGTTTCCCGGCGTGTGCGCTATCTGTTGAAGCACGTCCGGCGCTCCTGTAAGATTGACCGACTCGGTATACTTGCCTGCTTTGGCAGTATCGGCACCTGGCAGCATCTCATCCTGGAGATCCCCCATCTCCTTTGCCTTCAGGTGATTAGCGGCCACCGTGGTCAGGACAATAGTGTAGTTCTTGTCTTCTAAGCTGGCCGGACGCCACTCAATCAGGTCGCCGCCGCCAGGCAGCGTAACGGCCTTCTTGCCTTCGGGCGTCAACTTGAAATCGGCCCACAGCTTATTGGGGAACACCTTCGTCCTATCCCAGAGCTTGGCTGTCGCGCCTTGCCGCATCCCCGCATCGTTGACCAGAATATTTACGCCGACAGGTGCGGTCTGGTCGTACTTGTCCTGCACCATTTTCAGCGCCTGATCCTTGCTCAGCTCCGGGGCCGATTTGCATCCGGCTACCACGAGCGCCGCGCCCACTACAGCCACCACACCCAAAGTCTTCCAGTTCAGCATCTTTGTCGCTCCCTCCAGCGCACACGAATAGGTCAGAATTCCAACGACCCGCCATTTTTCTCCTACTTTCCGGCGCTGTCAATGGAATTGCATGTGACGTCAAACACAGCTGTTCGTTCGAGAGACCGTTACCGGCGTTCTCATTGGCAAGGATGAACATGTTTCGATCAATCCCCGGTGAGGCGGTGCTGGAGAAGATCAAGAAATCCCTTCTCGTCAGACTGAAGACACACCCCGACATTCGGCGCGCCCTGACCGGGAATGGTCATCCCCTTCGCATCGACGTCGATGTGTATCGGCTTCGCCGGACAGAGATCCGGTCGGAAGGTATAGGTCACCGCAACCGGATCGAAGAGCGTCGGTGTGGCGCTACGGTTCGACGATCCGCCCATCCACTCGTGATAGAGCAGGGTCAACTGATCCGTAAGCGGCGACCCGTGCGCAAAGATTGCCTCGCGTCCCTGCGTTTCCAACGGAACCTGGGTTGAGTCGAGGGGCATCATGAAGACAGGCACGCCGGACGACAGCAGCGCCTTCAATCCAGCAGGATCGTTGAGGATATTCCACTCCGGCTCCGCTGGCTTTGGCTTGCCCTGCGCATCGAGCCCGTATCCGTGATAGATGCTTCCGCCCATAACCACCACGCGCTTCAACTTTCTGAACGCCGCTGGATCGCGCTTGATGGCGGCATCGACCGTGAACAACGGGCCGATCCCGATCAGCGTAACCTGCCCCGGATGCTCCCGAGCTGCGTGCAGAATGAACTCAGCCCCATCGCCGAACTTCGTATTCGGGTCGCGTTTAGCGTAGGCAGCCTGGGTCATCAAGTTGTCCGTCTTCGTTGCGGGACCGGCGAGCACGGGAATATCGCCGCGACCAACAGCCTTCAGGTAACGTTCAACGAGTCTGGCCCTCATTCCGGTATTCCCAAACGTGGTGGTCACGCCGATTACCTTCAACTCCGGGCTCTTCAATGCCAGCGCGAGGGCAAAGGCATCATCGATGTCGTCCCCGATATCCGTATCGATGACGACGAGCTGCGGTGTTGCGCCGTCTTCGGCATCGCCAGTTGCGGCTTGTGACGTCAGTCTCGATGCGAACAGAAAAGGAATCAATGCGAAGAGAGCAATCACTGCCGGAACATTCTTCATCCACAACACTGTAACGCTTTCGCCCTCCTCCTCTGGTTCTATTACTCTGGTGACGGTCGTTCCTCACCTACTATGTCACGCTCATCTCGAACCACTCGCCGCCGATTCTTGAAGCAATGCACTCTTGCAGGGCTCGCATCAACGCTGCCCAGTCGCTCACTGTTCGCACGTAATCATTCGGCACCCTCACCTGCGGTGAAGGACCGCGCGCCGCTGCATTCGAGCGCCTTCTTCGCCCTCCCGCTGGGCTGCGTACGCCCCGCCGGTTGGCTTCGTCGACAACTTGAGATTCAGGCCACGGGTCTGAGCGGCCACCTCGACGAAACCTGGGCCGATGTTGGGCCAAATAGCGGATGGCTCGGGGGAACAGGTGAAAGCTGGGAGCGCGGTCCTTATTATCTCGACGGCCTTATCCCCCTGGCCTACTTGCTCCAGGACGACCGTCTAAAAGTCAAGGCGCAGAAATATATCGAGTGGATTCTGACCCACCAGGCGGTTAACGGGATGATCGGCCCAACATCGAATGACGATTGGTGGCCGCGTATCGTGGCGCTCAAGGCTCTGACACAATACCAGGAGTTCACCGGCGACGATCGTGTAATCCCGCTAATGGACCGCTACTTTCACTACCAGTTTTCCGAACTCCCGAAACGTCCCCTGCGGGATTGGGGCAAGTTCCGCTGGCAGGACGAAGTGCTCAGCGTTGTATGGCTCTACAACCGCACCGGCTCCTCGTATCTGGTCGATCTCGCGCGACTGCTGCATCAACAGGGCCATGACTGGATGGCGCAGTATGCGAACTTCCAGTTCAAGCAGAAGATCACGGCCGAGTTCATCAAACTCAACGAAGGCGGGGGTCTCAAAGACCTCGCTCTCTCGACTCATGGGGTCAACAACGGCCAAGCCATCAAGACCGGTGCGACTTGGTCACTCGTCTCCGGCTCCGATACGGATCGCAAAGCTACCGCGCAGATGATTGCCGAGCTCGACCGCTACCACGGTCTTCCCAATGGCATGTTCTCGTGCGACGAGCATCTCTCGGGCCGCGACCCTTCGCAAGGCTCGGAACTATGCACCGTGGTCGAATACATGTTCTCGCTCGAGCGCGCGCTGGCCATCACCGGCGATGCCGCGTTTGGCGATCGGCTGGAGCGCCTCGCCTTTAACGCTCTCCCCGGCACCCTAACTGATGACATGTGGGCGCACCAATACAACCAGGAGCCGAACCAGGTGGAGTGCAGCCTGCACCACAAGCCCTGGGTCAGCGACGGCCCCGAGTCGAACCTCTTCGGGCTTGAGCCAAATTTCGGATGCTGCACGGCCAACTTCCATCAGGGATGGCCTAAGTTCGCGGCGAGCCTATTCCTGCTCTCCGGCGAGCAAGGATCCGATCGCGACGATGGGCTGGTAGCCGCGGCGTATGCGCCATGCGAGGTACGGGCGAATGTTCGTGGGACCGCGGTTAACATCACCGAAGAAACCGACTATCCATTCAGAGGGACAGTACGGTTCGCCGTCGACCCTGGGAATCCGCTCGCATTTCCGCTGCATCTTCGCGTTCCCGACTGGGCGAGAGGCGCGGAGATTGCGGTGAACGGCAAGGCAGAGCCACAGCCACAACCGGGGTCGTTTGCGCGCGTCAAGCGCACGTGGAGGGCCGGAGACCGCGTGGAAATCAATTTTCCAATGCAGCTTGGCACTTCACGCTGGTTCAACGATTCGATCGCGATTGAGCGCGGGCCGCTGGTCTTTTCCTACGGGATCGGCGAGAGTTGGGTGAAGCTGCGCGACCGCGGTATGACGGCGGATTGGCAGGTTTACCCAACTACGGCATGGAATTACGCGATCAGCGTCGATGCGAATGAGCCAGCGAAATCGGTTCGCGAAAAAGAGAACGAGGTTGGCCAGATTCCGTTTTCGCGAAAGAGCTCGCCGGTCGAGTTGCGGGTCAAGGCTCGGAAGGTTCCCGCGTGGCGCGCAGAGGATGGCGCAGCCGATGCCTTGCCAAAGAGCCCGGTTGTGAGCGAGGAAGCCGAAGAAGAGATCACGCTGATTCCATATGCAGCTGCCAAGTTGCGTATTACCGCATTTCCCGAACTCAAGACGTAAACAGTTTGAGAACGAGGGCGGAACTCAACTGATGGTGAGCAACTTCTGTGATTCAATTTTGGTTTGATCGAGTTGGATATCAAATCCAGGGCCGGTGGGGCGCGCAATGTGGGCTCGATCTACGGCAACGGGGTTCTTCTCGAAGTGCATGTAGTTGCGCATCTTAATGATCAGGTACTCACCTAACGGGAAAGTCATGGGTGACTGGCTCAGAATGACATGAATTGCCGCACGCAGGCTGTGACCATGGGGAATGACGCGCACATCGTGCAATGAGGCGACGGTTCCGATCTTTACCAGTTCACTGACCCCTCCGCACCATTCAGGGTCGGCTTGTACGACATTGAGTGTGTTCGCCTGGAGGTAGCGTTCGACCTCCCAGCGTCCATAGAAGTGTTCCCCTGAGGCCAGCGGGACGGTAGTTCCACGCCGGATGGCCGCGAAGCTGTCAATCTTTTCGGGGTGCGTGACCTCTTCCATCCAGAACGGCCTGTACTGCTCAACGCGTTTTGCCCATTCGAGGGCGTAGTCCTGATCCCACCCGCTGTAGGCGTCGAACATGATCTCGTAGTCATCGCCGAGCGTCTCGCGAAGAGTTTTGACGAGTTCGACGTTCTTTGCCATGCCTTCAGGGCCTGAGCCGGGGCCGTAGCCCATGAACCATTTCTGATAGCGGAAACCTTCATTCTTGAGCTCGATGGCACGGTGACGAACATCTTCGAGCTCGAGCGAAAAACCTAGCGCGCTCGCGTACACCTCGACCTTGTCACGCGATGGACCGCCTAAGAGACGCCAGACCGGGACTCCATAGAACTTGCCGCGCAGATCCCAGAGCGCGTTGTCGCAGGCACTAATGGCCATCATGAAGATACCGGCCCGAGATTGCCGATTCGAGCGATACATCTGATCCCACAACACCTCGCCGGCGAGCGCGTCTTTGCCGACAAGGAAATGCTGCAGATCTTCAAGAACAATAGCGGCTGCCTCCCGCTCGATTGGACCATAGAGGCCATCGAGCCCGGCGGAGGTGCGAATGCGGATGTAGATCGCCTCATACTGCACGTCGCGTTTTCCTGCCGGCTTATCCCGGTAGGGAGCCCTGCGAAATTCGTCGTAAACGTCGAGCGGATTCACCTGCCACTGGTGATCGACGCCAGACTCTTCCAAGTAATGACCTCGAAGCTCAATCAATTCGACTGAATCGATCTTGAGGGATGTCTGACCATCCGGGTGGTCGGGGCCAGGGACCGCTGCGGCCGCGGTCGGTATCGCTGCTGACGATCCGGCGGCGGCAGTCATTGCTGTCAACGCGCTCAAGAAACGCCGCCTGCTTACACCTGGAATGATGGCTGACATTCGATGCTCCTTTTTTAGGCAACTAATTAGTTGTGCTTTGCCAGCGCAGCCACGATCTTGTTCGTGTCGTAGACACAGCCACCCCAGACGCCACCGCTGGATTCGACCAAGGCAGCCCAGAGCCGGGTGTCGTCCGGGAGGTCTGGATGGGGCCGGAGATCGGATCTTGACGCTCTCGCGGCCAGTTTTCGCGCACCCTCCTCGGGGGCGAACTCTCCCGATACATCTGCGATGAGATTAACCGTGCCCGTCAGCGCACCACGGTCGACAATGATCTCGATCAGATCGCCGTCCAATATTTTTCCCAATGGTCCGCCGGCCAGAGCCTCAGGCGAAACATGCCCGATGCAAGCGCCAGTTGAAACACCGCTGAAGCGCGCGTCGGTGATTACCGCGACATGTTTGCAGTGCGGCAGTTGCTTCAGCGCCGAGGTGACCTGGTACGTCTCCTGCATCCCCGCACCCTTCGGTCCGCCGCAGATGAGCACGATGACATCGCCGTGTCCGATGCGTCCCTGCTTGATTGCCGCAATCGCCGCTTCCTCCGTCGTGAAGACCCGCGCCGGCCCGCGGTGCCGGTACACGTTGTCGTCGCCGATCAAGGAAGGATCGATCGCTGTACTCTTGATCACAGAGCCCTCCGGGGCGAGGTTCCCCACGGGAAAGCAAACCGTTGCGGTCAGCCCGCGCGAACGCGCATTATCCGGTGCCATGATCACCTCGTCCGCATCGATGCCATCAAGGTCCTTCAGCCGTTTGCGGAGTGCGTGCCGCCGTTCACTCTGCTTCCACCAATCGAGACATGCATCGAGCGAATCGCCGGAGACAGTCTTCACGGTGGCATCCAGCAGTCCCGCTGCGCGAAGGTGAAGCATGACCTCGGGGACGCCACCCGCGAGAAATACCTGGACGGTAGCAAAGCCTCGGGGGCCGTTTGGCAGAGCATCAACCAGCCGTGGCACCTGTCGATTGACCGCCTCCCAGTCGTTGCGCGCTGGCCGTTGGAGTCCAGCAGAGAACGCGATTGCAGGTAGATGCAACAGCAGGTTTGTCGATCCGCCAAATGCCGCATGCAAGACCATGGCGTTGCGCAAGGATGCGTCGGTCAGGACGTCACGCGCACCCAGCTTCGATTCATGCAACCGAAAGATTGCGCGTGCCGATCTCTTTGCGGCATCCAGCCAGATTGGCTGGCCTGAGGGGGCAAGGGCGGTATGCGGCAACGACAGGCCGAGTGCCTCGCCTACTACCTGCGCAGTCGCTGCGGTTCCCAGGAACTGGCAGCCCCCGCCTGGCGATGCACAAGCTCGGCAGCCCACGTCCTGCGCATACTCGAGCGTGATCTGCTGCTGTGCGAAGCGGGCTCCGATGGTCTGTACCTTGCCTGCGTCCTCGCCGCTTTCGGGCAACAGCGTGACTCCTCCGGGTATGAGCACAGCGGGGTATTCGCCGGCGGATGCCAGTGCCATCATCATGGCAGGCAGGCCCTTGTCGCACGTGGCTACGCCGAGAATACCCTTGCGCGTTGGCAGGGATCGCATGAGCCGTCGCAATACCATTGCAGCATCATTGCGGAACGGAAGCGAATCCATCATGCCCGCAGTGCCCTGGGTTCGTCCGTCGCAGGGATCTGTGCACGCGCCCGCAAATGGGATCGCGTGCAGCGCCTTCATCTCGCGGGCCGCCTCGGCGACGAGCAGCCCTACTTCCCAATGACCGGTATGGAAGCCTAATGCGATCGGCCTGCCATCTTCGGCCCGGAGCCCCCCGTGCGTGCTGAGGATCAGAAACTCGGGATCGAGAAGCCTTGCTGTTTCCCAACCCATTCCCGCATCTTGACTGAGCCCGAACAAATTCCCGGATGGCTCTCTGATCAGCATTTCCGGGGAAAGTGGCAATGCACCCTGGGGCCCGGCCGCATGTGTCGTAACCTCTCGGAAGGCCGCGGAATCCGTTTCCAACACCGAAGCTAATGAGATAGGACTAATGACAAACTCCTTTGGCGAACTGTGAAGCGGTAACGGCACGCGTGACGCAGCCGCCTACCTGGTGCTTTGTGTGGTTCCTGTCGCGACCGGCGTAAGCCGGAATACATGAGGTTTTGGCAGAGCAGCCTCGTACAGCAGGTCTTCCTGCATGTTCTCAAAAGCTTGCATGACGTCTTTACCTTCCTCGCTTCCGGTATCGGCGTCTCGCGCTCGCATCCGGGCGTGAATGAAGTGCGTTTCATCGCGATCGCGAACGAGCCACCCCACGGATTGCGCCTGGTGGAACATGGGTGTCGCGTAATCCGCGAGGTTGATTCCGCTTTCCAGCGCCTCGGGAGCCAATGTATCCACCGGATTGCCATCAATGCTGAGCGCGTAACGGCCCGGCCCCAGTCCAGTGATACGGAGCGTCTCCTGATTGAGTTGCTTTTGAATGTAGGTCAAATCTTCGAGAAGAGCGTCGGATGCGTTATTACGCATGAGCGGAAGGGGCAGAGCATATTCGAGGGTGCTCCATTTCAGACCACCGCCGATCTGCTCCACCGGGCTGACAGACGCGTTATCCGCTTTGGTGACGCTGGCAGCAGGCGCGTCCAAGGTTACATCGGACACGAGCGACGGCGCGTGCCAGCCTTTCAGCAGCGCCTCGGCCATGACCCAGTGGGCAAGCGGATCGGGATGCACGCGGTCGGGGAGCAGCAAGGGAGCGATCTTGGGATCCATAGCGTCGGCTTTCTGGATCGCCGCAACGACCGGAGGATTCAAATTGACGAATGCGGCCGCGTACTTGTCAGCGAGCGACTGGTCAATTTCAGCGAAGTGTTGCATCACCGCGTTGTAACCGCCGGGGAAAGTTACGGGACGGGTCACATCGTCGAACGGCGAGGGACCGATCAGTGTGAGTCTCACACCTGCTACATGCGCACGGATTGAATCGAGCAGATGCTGGTAGCCCTTGACGTATGTCTGTTCGATTTCCTCGGTCGTTGGCTGATACCCGCCATCGTTCATACCGAGCATCACGGTAACAACGGTCGGTTTCTCTGAGAAGACATCCCGGTCCAGTCGCTGATCGACCGGGCCAGCCCACCCGCCGGTTACACGATCTCCGCCAATACCGGCTCCGTAAAAGTGCACTCGCATCCAAGGAAACCGAGTGGCGACATATACCTGCACCCACTGGTTGTAATAGTTCTGCTCAGTGATGCTGTCGCCATAGAAAACGACTGTGTCGCCGTTATGCAGATAGAAACCGCGCGCGTTCTCCTCGCCTCCAATGGGAAGGCCATCCTTCACAGGGATAGTAGGAGTCTCTACCGTGACCCCGGAGGTGTTCGCCATGCGCAGTGAATCGGCTCCCATGGGCTCTCCGGGTGCAGTTGCAACCGCAACCAACGAATCGGCGCAGCCATAGTAAAGGAACCATTTGTCGTGAAAGTACACCAATCCTTCGGCAAAAGTAGTTCCAGCGGTATATTGTCCGGTTTTCTCGTAGGGAAGCTCCGGTTTCAGCACCGGCTTGTCAGTCTGGACCAGGAGGTGAGCCGGGTTCGTTGCTTCAAAGAGAGCTTCGCCCGCAGCGTAGGCGCCAGGACCCAGAGTGGGATCGCCTCCCTGCTCAGCATTTTTTCCGTTGTAAAGAACCACGATGCCGGCGCTGGTTAGAACCGGCGGAGGACCGGTTTCAGGGAAGGTGCTGTCGAAGTGTCCCGGCCTGGGCCGCAGGAGTTCCACTGGCCGGCCATGCGTATCTTCGACTGGAGTCCAGTGGATTGCATCGTTCGAGGTCGCCAGCCGGATCGATCCCTCACCCCAGTACATCCAATAACGACCGTTAATCTTTGCGGCGATGAGGTGCCCGTCCTTCAGTTGGGTGACGATTCCCGCTGACTTATACATCAGGCCGGCATACTTGCCACCCGCTGCGCTGAGGAATGCCGGCCCGTACTTGGTCCAGTGCTTCAGGTCACGCGAACTCGCGATGCCGACTGAATAGGTCTTGCGATTCCATTGCGTATACGTGAGCACGTATGTGCCGTCTTCACGTTCAACGATGCGCGGATCCTCCACGCCGCCTGGCCATTCACGTGTTTTCTGATCGTCTTCTGCTGGATAGAAGACCGGCTCAGCTGAGCGCTTGAAGTGGATGCCATCATCGCTCTCCGCCATGCCAAGGCGCGAAGTGTGGCCACCGATCTCCATCGCGCCTGAGTTGTCTTCTGCGCGATAGAGCACGTATATCTTGCCATGTCGCACCACGGCGGCAGGATTGAACGTATGCAGGGCTTCCCACTGTACAGGCTTCTTTGCGATTGGGTCCTGAAATGTTGATGATGTTTCCGGCGTCACCACTGGATTTCCCTGTGAGGGGCGGGAAAACGGCCCAATTACCCAGGGCGCCGTATCCTGCGCCGAAATACCGATAGCCCCACACAATACAACCAGTGCAGCAATGCACCTCGGAACCTTCATCTCGAACAATCTCCGTCCGGCCTCATCTTACGCTTTTAACTTTCCTCGCTTGCATGTTCCTGGGCTTCGGTTCTGAGATTCGGCTTATAGAAACTCAGCGCTGCGTCACCCTGTTCGAGAACTCGTGTCAATTCAAGGAGACCATATCTTTTCTCGAGTTTGTCATGCCGCCGATGCTCGGCGATCACCACGGCTCCCGCTTTGAGTAGTCGTGACGCGTCTCCACCCAGTAAACCCATTGAAGAAGCGTATTCGCTCTCGGCTTTGTAGGGCGGGTCCATGAACACGATGTCAAATACCATGTCAGCGGTGGCCGGCCGCACTCTCTTCAGGAATGTCGCCACAGCGATCGCCTCTACCCGCACGCCGCCGCGTAGCCCGAGCTTCTCGAGATTTCCGCGCAACACCCTGAGAGCGGGCGCCGCACGCTCCACCAGTACAACATCGTGCGCACCCCGGCTTGCGGCTTCAATTCCGACACCACCCGATCCGGCATAAAGGTCGAGAAACCGAGCGCCCTCGATCTTCGGCGCCAACACATTGAACAGCGTTTCGCGCAATCGATCGCTTGTGGGGCGGGTTGCCAACCCCTCCGGTGCTTCCAGCGTCCTTCGCCCTAATGTGCCTGCAATCACGCGCATCGCGAATCAGCATACCGGAAAGCCCTCGGATGCTGAACCTTCTGTGTACCCATTGGCGGGTGCGCCTTTTACAATTCCCCTATGCGCGGCTGGACAATTCCTCTGGGTCGATGGATGGGAGTGGAGATGCGAATGCACATCTTCTTCCCGGCTCTGGCACTCGTGTGTCTCGGTCTCAGCGGCGGCGCGGGATTCCTGCGGGGGATGGGCCTCTTTGTTCTTTGCGTGGCAGCGGTCGTTGTGCGCGAAACCGCGCGTCTGCTTGTGGCGGCCTACCTCGGTCTGAAATTGCGGGCAGTGCTGCTGCTCCCCATCGGAGGGCTATTTGCGTACGCTAATCCCGAGAGCCAGGAAGCCGCGAACCAGGGATTCGGCGAGTTCGCGATGGCCCTCGTCGGACCCGTCGTAAATTGCATCACGGCGCTCATGATCGCGGCTGCATGTATCGGAGCTGGCGGAGATGTGCACCTTCTTGGTCGTCCGCTCGTTACTCCGGAGCACCTGGTCCGAAGCATGGTGTGGATGCAGGCCGGCCTCGGCGCACTGCATCTGCTACCTGCCTATCCGCTTGACTTCGGCCGTCTACTTCGGGGAAATTTCGCGCGCGTGCACGGATTAACTCCGGCAGGTCGAGCCGCTTCCGGCGTTGGGCAGCTCATTGCTGTCGCCGTAATGCTTGTAGGATGGCTGCTTGTGCACAGTCCGTGGCTCATCATCGCGGGCTTCTTCATCATGATCGGCGCCCAGATCGAGGACCAGGGTGTCTTTTTCCAGTCTGTCGTCGATACGGTTCGCATGCGCGAAGTGATGCTGACCGATTTCGCAACGCTCTCGCCGTCAGACACGCTGGCCGATGCTCTCGTGCGGTGTGTGCATTCATTGCAGGAGGACTTCCCCGTTGTTCGCGGACCACAACTGGTAGGGATTGTGTCGCGACAGAGAATTGTCGAGGCGCTGCGCAACGATGGCAACGGGTATATTCAGTCCATTATGTCGCGCGCATTTCAGGTGGCCCGGCCCGAAGACACGCTGGGAACGACCATTCGCCGGATTTCCGCCGGCCACGGGTTGTCGCTCATTCCGGTGACGGAGAGCGGCAGGGTTGTCGGGATCGTCAGCGTGCAGAATCTCATGAGTTCCATGTCGCTGCTCGCGGAACAGCGGCGGATCGAGTCGGAAGAATCCGGCGAGTAGCCCACCCACGTTGCGATTTCAGGTTGTGCCGATAACAATGGCGTTTTCCAAGTTGATGCCTGACAAGACTGCGCACGGACTCTATCTCGTTGCCACGCCCATCGGCAATCTTGGCGATATCACGTTGCGTGCACTTGAAGTGCTCAAGTGCGTAGATCGCATCGCGTGCGAGGATACGCGACAGACACAGAAGCTCCTGAACCACTACGGGGTCACTA
>DATNFD010000093.1:0-65632 GCA_035606555.1 Occallatibacter sp. | reverse complement strand
CTGTAGATGATCAAGAGGTTGTTCCGGGATCGGAGCGGCTGATGGGCGGCTTGTAGTTGAGGCTACCATGGGGTCGATGGCGGTTGTAGTAATCGATCCATGGCTGGAGGTGGGCGTCTCTTTGCTCGGAGTCGGTCCAGTGTTTGGCATAGGCCCATTCGCGCAGGGCGGTCTGGATAAAGCGTTCGGCTTTCCCATTGGTTCTCGGTGTGTAGGGCCTGGTGCGCTTGTGCTTGATGGCCATCTGCTGGCAGGCATGGCGGAACTGACGTGAGCGGTAGCTCGACCCGTTATCGGTCAGCAGAGCGCGGATGCCGATGCCGTGTCTGGAAAAGAACTCGACGGCTGAGTTCAAAAAACCGATGGTGGTTTCGGCCTTCTGATCGGGCAGCATCTGGGTAAAGGCCATCCGCGAGTGGTCGTCGATCGCGACATGCAAAGCCAAAAATCCTGGATGCTCTTTCTTGCCGCGCAGCCGGCCATCGCCACGCAACGAGACCTCGCCGAATCTGGTCATGCCTTTGATATCCAGATGCAGCAGGTCGCCCGGCCGGGGATGCTCATAGCGCTGCACCGGAGGCGGCGGGTTCAGATCGCGCCAGCGGCTCAGCTTTGCTCTACGCAGGATGCGACTGACCGTGGCCGGGCTTAACCCAGTCCGCCGCGCAATCTCATAGCCCGGCATGTGACCACGACGAAGAACAAAAACCCTTTCTAATAAGGAAAAAGCCGTCTGGCGCGGACTGTGATGCGGACGCGAACTGCGATCGGCCAGGCCGGCTGCGCCAAGCTGACGATACCGGCCAACCCATTTGGCTGCGGTCTTCGCACTTACGCTGAAGCGAGCAGCGGCTGCACTCACACCCACCCCTTCGCAGATCACCATCCTGGCCAGACGCTCTCGACTACGCGCCGTCCATGGGGCATTCTTGTGATAGTCCATTCGGCCTCTCCAGAGTTAACTGATTGCTCGTCACAAACAGCTTCTCCGGTCTCGATCGAATGGACAACCTCTTGAAACATCACAGGTGCCCCATGTCCCCTTCTTTTGGGGACGTGGGAAACGAAGAACCTCGCATCGAACATTCAGGAGTCCGATCCGCGTCCGTGCCCACCGCCTCTCTCAGTAACGCCGAAATCGCCGACCGCCTCTCCTCGCTCGCCCAGCTCCTCACCGTGAAAGGCGACAACCCCTACAAAATTCGCGCCTATCGCCGCGCAGCCGCCACCATTCGCGGTCTGGGCGAAAGCGTCGACGAACTCGTCCGCAGCGACGCCAACCTCACCGAGTACGAAGGCATCGGCAAAGCCATTGCCTACGCCGTTCGCGAAATCGTTCTCGAAGGTAAAGTCGGCAGCCTCGAAAAGCTCCGCGCGGAAGTGCCGCCCGAAGTCGTCGCCATCAACCAGCACCCGCGTCTCGATCCCACTCGCGTCCTGCGCATCTATAAAAAACTCGGCATCTCCTCGATCCTCGAACTCCGCCAGGCACTCGACACCGGCCAGATCGACGAGACCTTCGGCGCGCGCATGTCCCAGCACATCCGACAGGGCCTCGTCGAATCCAACGCCATCCTTCTCTACCACGCGCATTCGCTCGTCGCCGCCATCCAGCACTTCCTCCTCAAGCAATGCAAGGCGACCCGCGCCATCGCCGCAGGAGACTACCGCCGCTGCGTCGAAGTGATCAGCGATCTCGACTTCATCGTCGAAACACCCGACTTCCGCGCCACCGCCGAGTCCTTCCAGCGCTTCGGCGGCCGCACACCATCGCTCGAGCTCGCGTCAAAATACGCAACCTTTTCGTTGCCATCCGGCCCCGTGCTCCGGCTCGAGCCCGCCTCAAAACAGAACTGGGGAATCGCCCTCATCCGCCACACCGGCTCGAAGACACACCTCACCCGCCTCACCCGTGTGACCGGCAGCCTCGCTACACTCGAACGCTCCAATCCATTCGCCACAGAAGAAGCCTTCTACAAAACCTTCAAGCTCCAGTTCATTCCGCCTGAACTGCGCCAGGGCCTCGACGAAGTTCGTCTTTCCCGCGAAAACAAGCTCCCCACGCTTATCACGCAAGAAGACCTTCGCGGCGACCTCCACATGCACACCGAAGCCAGCGACGGTGTGGACACCCTTGAGGAAATGGCCTTGGCTGGAAAGAGCCGCCGCTACGCCTACATCGGCATCAGCGATCATTCGCCCAGCCTTAAGATCGCCAATGGCCTCTCAGTCGATCGACTCAAGAAGCAAATCCGTGCCATCGACAAGCTCAACGAGAAGCTCTCAGGGATTCGCATCCTGAAATCTGCTGAAGTCGACATCCTCGCCGATGGCGCACTCGACTACCCCGACGAAATCCTCCGCGAGCTCGACTACACCGTCTGCTCCATCCACTCGCGCTTTGCCATGAACAAGGAGCAGCAGACAGAGCGCATCCTGCGTGCCATGGACAATCGCTACTTCAACATCCT
Source organism: Occallatibacter sp. (assembly GCA_035606555.1). Classification (GTDB taxonomy): domain Bacteria; phylum Acidobacteriota; class Terriglobia; order Terriglobales; family Acidobacteriaceae; genus Telmatobacter. The sequence continues at coordinate 63,161 of DATNFD010000093.1, read as the reverse complement.
CGGCCACGCCACCGGACGCCTGCTCCTCAAGCGCCCAGGCTACGAAATCGACATCGAGCGCGTCATCGCCCACGCAAAACAAAACGGCTGTTTCTTTGAGCTCAACTCCAGCCCCGACCGCCTCGACGTCTCCGCGGAAAACGCGCGCCTCATCCGCGAAGCCGGCATCCTCATCGCCATCTCCACCGACTCCCACAGCACGGGCGAACTCCTCACCATCCGCTTCGGACTCGAACAAGCCCGCCGCGCCGCCCTCGACAAAGCCTCCGTCCTCAATACCCGCCCGCTGACCGAACTCCTCAAGCTCTTCGCTCGATGAACTTACTCGTACCGCAGCGCGATCGACGGTTCCACCCGCATTGCTTTTCGTGCAGGCAGGTAGCACGCCAGTAGGGCCACCCCACTCAGTCCAACCACGACCGCTCCCATCGTCGCTGGATCATTCGCACCGATTCCATACAGCAGCGGAGCCAACAGCCGCGCGGCCCCAAACGCTGCGCACAATCCGATTCCCAGACCTATCAAGGTCATCTGAATTCCCTGCCCCATTACCAGTTTCATCACGTCGCTCCGCCTCGCCCCCAGCGCCATCCGCACTCCAATCTCGTGCGTACGCTGCGACACCATGTAGGCAATCACCCCAAAGAGTCCGATCGTCGTCATCACCACGGCCATAATCCCCGATGCTCCCAGCAACCATCCCACCGTCCGGGCAGGAAATAAGGGCAACGCCATATGCTGCTCAATCGTCTGCACCTGCGTGGCTGCCATCAATGGATCCACGATCGGCACCTCCCTCCGGATCTCGTCCAGCAGCAGCCGATCGTCACCTTCGGTGCGCACCACCAGGATTCGCGCCGCCGGCAGCCCACCACAAAACACAACCGGCAGGGAAGCTTCGCCAAGCGTGTGGTACTTGCCGTCCTTCACTACTCCGACCACTTCACTCATGGTCTTCTCGTCGCGCATAGCCAACCGCTTGCCTATCGCATCCTGACCCGGCCACATCCTCCTCGCCAGCGTCTCATTGATCACCACAGCTTCGGGCTTCTGGCTCTCGCCTTCTTTTTTGGTCAAATCGCGCCCACGAAGCAGAGAAATGCCCATCGTTAGAAAGGACCCTGATTCCACACGATAAACACCCACCATCGTTGGATTCAGCTCCTTTCCCAGTTGCTTGCTGATCGATGTCTCCGAGCGCGCCGTCCCCAGCGGAAGAAACTGCACGTAACTCGCCGTCACTACTCCGGGCAACTGCTCCACCCGCTCCTCCAGCCGCGCATAGAAGTCATTGATCTTTGTCGGCGCGTAGCCGAGGCTGGCCGGATCGAGCGATGCCACCGCAATATGGTGGGTGTCAAATCCAGGATCGATTGCATTCGCATTCATCAGACTGCGGACGCACAATGCCGCCCCGGCCAGCAGCACCACGCACATCGCCATCTGCGCTACCACCAGCACACTGCGCATCCGTGTTCTCTTCCGTCCACCTGCTTGCGATTCTTCCTTCAGAACCCGGGCCGCCTCCACTGCGCTCGCGCGTAGCGCTGGGGCCAGCCCGAACACCACACCCGTCGCCACGGACACTGCCACTGTGAACAATGCCACCCTCCAGTCCATCGGAATCTCCAGTGCGATCGGAACGTTGGCCGGCTTCAATTCCATCAGCATCCGCGCTGTAACCCATGCAACGACGACGCCTGCGCCGCCTGCAATGCCGGCAAGCATGAGACTCTCTACAAGCATTTGCCGCACCAGCCTTGCACGTCCCGCTCCCAGCGCCGAGCGTGTCGCCATCTCCCTCGCTCGCCCAGTGGCTCGCGCCAGTAGAAGACTCGCCGCATTTGTGCACGCAATCAACAGCACCAGCGCAAACACCGCCAGCAGTCCGCCCGTAAAAGCTCCCACATAACCCCGATAAGGACCCGGGACCAGCGTCAGCGGATAAACCGTCGCATCCAGAGCGCCATCCTTGCTCTTGCGTATTTGGAAGGCTTGCTGCGCCAGCACATGCATCTCAGCCTGTACGCTTCTCCGATCAACTCCTCGCCGCATTCGCCCCGCCACAATCAATGAGTACGAGTCGCGATCACTCAACATCGATTTATCGTGCGTAAACCGCTCCTGTACCGTCATCGGAGTCCAGAAGTCTGGTTGCATTCCTACGACAATTCCTGAAAATTCTTTGGGCGCCACCCCAACAACCGTGAATGCGGCACCATTAAGCATCAGCGTCTTTCCTACTGCACCTGCTTCACCGCCGAGCTTTTGCTTCCAGAATGAGTAGCTCAGCACCACCACTTGCCGTGGATTGTCCATGCGGTCGTCGTCGACTGACAGCGTGCGTCCCTCCACGGCGTTCACTCCCAGCAACGAAAACCCGTTTCCTGAAATAAGCTGACCATGCAGGATCTCTCCCGTGCCGTTGTGATTCCAGATCGCCTCCCTGCCCGCTTCCGCGAAAGCTACGAACCCTTCCACGGATTTTGCGTGATCGCGATAGTACGCATAATCGGGATAGTCAAACGGGAGATATCCCATCACTCCACTGTCCTTCGGGTTATGAAGCCAAACTCCCAACAGCTTGTCAGTGCCGCTCACCCCCTGCGGCGGCCGCAGCAGCAGCGCATTCACAAAAGTGAACACCGCCGCATTCATTCCGATCCCCAATGCCAATGCCACTACCACCGCCGCATTCGATACCGGCCGTTTCACGAGCATCCGAAATCCGAAACGAACGTCTTGCCACCACTCCGATGGCGAAAGAAATCCTCGCAGCGCTCTCTGCCGCTCCTTCAGCCCCGTCACGTTTCCAAATTGCAGGCGAGCTGCTCTCTCAGCATCCTGTTCACTCATCCCTCGCGCGATGTAACGCTCCTGCAGCATCGCAATGTGCTCGCGAATCTCCTCATCGAAAACATCGTCTTCCTGCCTCTGCGCTCCTTGCGCCTTCACTCTCGCCCAAAGCATCCGCAAGTTCAGCATCGCCTCACCCCTGCCTTTCGAGTCGCAACACTTTCTCGATTACGCCTGCCACACGCTCCCAGTTCTCCGCCTCCCGCTCCAGTTGCCTGGTGCCTCCTGCAGTGATCGAGTAGAACCGCGCCCGCCGATTGTTCTCGCTCGTCCCCCACTTCGACGAAATCCATCCCTGCTGCTGAAGCCGGAGCAGTGCCGTGTAGACAGTCCCCTCATTCAGGTCCAGAACGCCGTCGCTCACCTGCTCGATCCGCCGCGCAATCCCAAATCCGTGCAGTGGTCCCATGGCATAAAGCGTCTTCAAAACCATCAGGTCCAGCGTTCCCTGCAATACCTCAGACTTCTGATCCCCCATCACCTCTCCTTTGGACATTCCAAATAAACTACCACGAGTCCTATGGAATGTCCAAAGGAAAGCGCCTGACAACTCTCACTAACTCCCCTCCGAAGCTGGATTCCCCTCCGACGCGCCCGTCGGTACAGTGGCCCCGGATGCAATTCATCTCAACGAAGGCTCCTGAATCGACCAGGGTGAGAAGCCTCGGCAAATTAGCGGGCGCCAAGGGATTGCGCAGAGGACAGGAGACACACACCGCGGTGACGCATCTTCGTTCGGAATCTGTTTACTTCTCCTTGCCCGATAACAGCCTTGGTAATCCGGCTCCCCTTGGCTGTTCCCAGCCTCCTGGTTCCCAGAACGCGCAGACAAATTGATTTGCATGGAATTCCTGCCTTTAAGCGCACAATCGTATCGGACGTAGATCCCCCGTCCCGCAGAATCACGGGAACTCAAGGCTAAGTCGTTTATATTCTGGAATTTGATAGCTAAGACTAATGGAATGAGTGACTCACGGACGTCACGGGTCGTAAGCTACTGATTCTAATCAGGGGTGCGGGGGGGAGGGGTCCGCAGACGGGTGTACGGACCGAGCATAGGACCTGTATGCCGGCAAAGATCGATAGCTGAAAGCTCCACGATGTAGCTTTAGCTCAGTAAACGCCCCTCTCGTTGAGCCACTGCCCGTAGGGCTGGTCAGCATCTTCAACGTGCTGGTGATACCAGGCAGGAAGAAACTCAAGCAGCGAACTGAACTGCATTGGCTCTTCCCGATGCAAATGTTCCAGTGCAGCGTAAAGTCGGGTAAGGAGCGCATGGTGCTCTACCCGGTGTTCTTCAACGCCCGGGAAACGCTGCTGCTCGAGCAGTAGTTCCTCGCTATGAAAATGCATCTGCGTGAACTCAATCAGGCGCTCGAGTTGAAGGCAGATCTCGCGCCGGTCCGAACCGAGCACAAGCATGCGGCGCAGTTCGTTCAGCGTATCCATCAGGATGCCATGCTGATCATCCATGGCTTGCACTCCGATGATGCAGTCGTGGCTCCAGGTCAACAGCGTCACACGCGCCTCCGCGATTAGAGGCAAGTGTAGCTTCGGTGCCAAAAGTCTCAATGGCGCAGATCGGTTAGCAGGTATGCGCCTTTGGATTGAGCGCTATGTGACTTCCGGCGCATTACTTGAGGTACTTTTTGTCACGATTTTCACTCAAGTATCACGTCCGGCTGCGGCTCGTGACTGCGCGTCGTGAGAATGACCGCTGCCGTAAGGATCAGAGCGCCCCCGATCCACGCATACGGACCAAGATGCTCGCCAAGGAGGCGCACGCCGAGATAGGAGCCGAGCGCAGGCTCGATATTCAGAAAGACGCCTGCGCGTGATGCCGGCACGTGGTGAATACCCCAGTTCCACAGAAAGGTAGTAGTGGCCGTGCACGCAAGTCCGCTGATCGCGAGAGCGATCCATGCGGTCGCACTGACGTGAGCGAAGGGTGGCGGCGCGACTTTGTGCTCGCGCCACGGATTCAGAATCATCGGACCGAGAATCCACACCGCCAGCATTGCCGTGCCCGAGAGGATGCAATATGCCGTGACGACGATGGGGCTGTGCGACTGCATGAGTTGCTTGTTCAGCAGTACCCACGCAAGAGCGACGATCAGCGAGAGGACAACCAGCATATCCCCATAGAGACTGGGTTCTCCCTGCGTCGCCGGCCCGCGGTGCCCACCGAGGACGATCAGCGCTGCGCCGGCGCTGGAGCCTGTAAGCGCGATCCAACCGATTGCGTCGAGGCGCTCACCGGCGAACAAAACTGCAGCCACTCCCAGTAGCACGGGCATCGTTCCGACCATCAGTGATGCATGGCTGACTGTTGTGTGGGCGAGCCCATGAAACTGAATCAAAAACTGAATTGGAATGCCGAACGCGGCGGAAATGAGCAGGATGCGAACTTCACTGGCGGTGAGCCGGACGCGGTTAAGCAGCGCGACAGGCAAAAGACCCAGAGATGCGAAAAGGAATCGATAGAGCACCATGTGCTCTACGCTCATTTCGTTCAGCGCCAGGCGTCCGAAATAAAACCCTGTACCCCAGAGACAGCCTGCGAGTGCGCATGCGCCGTAACCGAGAAACGCGGTGCGCGGGCTGAGGGGAGCTTGCGAGGACATCTCTGCTTTCACTGTCGCATTTGGAGACAAATATTGGTTTTTGGAACCTGTTTGTCTGGTTTCTAGCTCTCGAACGAAAGCTGTGCCGACGCCCACGACGGCAACGCGGGCTTCGGCTCCGAAGCAAGGTCATACACAAGCCGCTCCAGCACCAGCCGTTTATCAGGTGGCGAAGAACGCAGTTCGAGATCGGCGCGTGCAATCAGCCGCAACGCCCGCGTGAGTTCGCGCCTGCTTTTATATCGCCGCGCCTGCCGAATAAGATCGTCTGCCGCAAACGGAGGCATGCGAAAACCTTGCCAAAGCGCCTGCCAGATTGCCCGCGAATCGCGCACGTTTTTCTCGAGAATCACGAGCATCTGCCGAAAGGTTCTGGCCAACATATAAAGATGACCGATTGCCGCATCTTCGCCTGCATCCGAGCTGTTCAGCAAACCATTCAGCAGCGCAAGCGCCTTCGCCGCGTTCCGCGAACTGATCGCATCCGTCAGCTCGTAGAGCGAACGCTGCTTTGCAGCGAGCACCATCGTCTCCACATCGCCCAACGTAATCCGTCCTCGTCCCGCGGTATAAAGCAGTAGTTTCTCCAGTTCCGACGCAATCAGCATCATGTCGGAGCCGAGCGCATCCACCAGTTCGCGCGCTGCATCCGCATCGAGCTTCGTCTCCGCAGCCTGAGCAGTCGTCGTGGCCCATCGCATCGCATCCTCGTCACCGACCCGCGCCAGTTCAACCATTCCGCAGTGCTCGCCGAGAGTCTCCTGCAGTCGCTCGAACCGGCCCTTGTCTTCCAGTTCCATGCGTCGAGTGTCTGTCGGAATCCGCAGAAAATCCGCAACAAAGATCAGCAGTGCCTGCGGATTCGGAGATCGAAAATATCGGTCCAACGCCCCAAACTCGTCCTTCTTCGCCCCACGCGTATAAAGCTGCCTGACATTGCGGACGAAGATCACCTGGAACGGCGACATCAACGATGGAGTCTGCGCACGATCGAGAACATCGAATATGGGTGTCGAAGAGAGGTCCAGATCCGAAAGGCAGAAATCTCTGAGATCAGGAGGAACAAAGGCCTTCAGAACCGTTTCACGGCAGCGATCCAGCAGAAAGATCTCGTCGCCCGCGAGCACATAGCCTGGCCTCAGCGAGCCTTTCCCAGCTGCAGCCGCTTCGATCTCCGAGACGAACCGCCCTACCGCGCTGAACCCTGCACCCCAGCGTCCTGCACTCATTTCGCAAAACCTCGACGACAACCGCTCCGACCCGAAGTGCTCATGCCTCTTAAGGATAACAGCGCATCACTCAACCAGCACCTGAGGAAAGCAGGGAGGAAACTGATCCGCAACAGGGCTTCTTTCTCCGTGGTCCCTTGTTCCCTCGTCTCTGCTTCTAGAGTCCTTCCAGCACATCCGCAACCAGCGTCCGCGCAAAGTCACGCGACATGCGCTCCACCGCAGCCGGACTCTCGTCCAGAAAGGTCGGCAGATCGGTTGTCGACTGGTACTGTCCGCGGAAGACGTAGTTCTTGTTCTCGTAAAGGACCTTTCCGTCATGGTCAGTCAAGGTCACAGAGATCACCAGCGTAATCAGAAAGCTCGATGACTGCTGCGTCGAGGTGTTGTAAGTCAGCGGAGCAACAACCTCCTTGAGAATCGTCCCATGCAACATCACATCTGGATTTGTGCCCTCTCCCGGCGAGACCCGCATCCGCGAACGGGTCGCGAATTCGCGTATCACCGCATCCGTCAGCGCAACCTCTGTGTGATACGCCTCTGTCTGCGTCGCAAACACAGGCACAGCCATGGTTCGCGCCTCAGGAGGCAGGTGTGTCGGCGCTCCCACTGTGTGATAGCCACAGCCGGTGAAGACCGACACGAGCACAAGCGGCAACAGGATGATTTTCTGGATCATGCTTGACTTCATTGTAGCGTTGGATAGACTCATATCCTTGCTGTTGCCATCATCCCGAGTCCGGGCGATGGAAGCGCCAAACCGTCTGCCCGACCGGTGAAATAACGTGCATTCAGATCGTCTGCGCCGGTCAACTCTACCTCCGAAAATCCGGCGCGCCTGAGTTCTCCCTCAAGTTCCTGCGGCTCGAAGAACAGCTGAAATGGTTCCCCTGCAGCAGCAACTCGTGCCGCAAGCAGTTCGAATGCAGCTCTCGCTCGCGGCCCCAGAAGTTTCGGCGATATAGCGAAATCGAATGTGACCGCGGTCGGATGCGGCAATTGTGCGATCGTGGCAATCGTGGATCTAAACGCCTCCAGCGACAAGTACGGCACAACTCCGAGCCAGCCAAAGAACGCCGGTTCCGTCATCTTCAACCCAGCTTGACGCAGTCCTTCGCCGAGTGTCTGGTGCTCGAAGTCCAGCGGCACGAACATGAGATTGGGAGGCGCTTCGATACCTGCGTTCGCTAAAAGTGCTCGCTTCCACTGCTGCGTCGCTGGGAAATCCACCTCGAAGACGCGCAGATCGACATAATTATTGCGATAAGCAAATGTATCCAGCCCCGCACCGAGCACGACATACCGCCTGACGCCTCTCTTGATTGCCCCAGCAAGTTCGTCCTCGGCAAACCGGCTTCGCGCCGCCATGAAAGCGCGAAAGGCTCGCGCAAGCGGATGCGATTCGCGGTCACGATCGATAGCGAATTCGGTCCCCAGCAACGGAATAGCGATAGGATCGTGCAGAATGCTGGGCTGATCGAGCACTTGGTGCACCGCACGACGATGAGCCACACGAAAAGCAGTTCTACTGGCGCGACCGGTTTCCACACAATTGAGTCTAGATGAAACCGTCTCGCGCTCAGCGTTGCAGATAGCATTGACACCATGACCTGGATCGGATGGGCACTCCTCTCAGCGCTCTTCGCAGCCGCCACTGCGCTATTGGCGAAGGTCGGCGTCGCGCATGTCGACTCAAATCTCGCTACTGCCGTGCGCACCACAGTAGTTGTCGTCTTCGCCTGGGCTATTGCCATCAGCCTCGGTAAGCATGGCGAATTGCGCCTCCTCGACCGCCGTACGGTGCTCTACCTCACGCTGAGTGGCATCGCGACCGGACTCTCATGGATCTGCTACTTCCGTGCCTTGCAGCTCGGTCCAGCCTCGCGTGTCGCTCCGCTCGACAAACTTAGCGTACCTCTCGTCATGATCTTCGCGTGGCTACTGCTCGGGGAGAAATTGAACCTCCCCGCTCTCGCCGGTGGTTTGCTCATCACCGCTGGAGCCGTCGTGATGGTTCTGGGATAGTCGTTCCCAACTCGCTCCTTATACTTGGAGAAAGCGCCTGTACTGCTTGAATCTCACATGAACGTACCTACTTCCACCTCGCCCGTGCGCATCGTTCTCACCGGATTTATGGGTTCCGGCAAATCCACTGTGGGCCCGTTGATCGCCGATCGCCTTGGCTGGCGCTTCGTTGACGTTGACGACGTCATCGAAGCGGAAGCAGGCGCGTCGATTGCCCGGATCTTTGCCGAGCGCGGCGAGAGTGAGTTTCGCGATCTCGAATATAAAACGATCGCGCGCCTTGCATCCGGCGATCATCTCGTCCTGGCTCTGGGCGGTGGCGCGATTGAACGCGAAGAGACGCGCAATCTTTTGATTCAAGGTTCTCGCACATTCCTGGTCCATCTCGAGGTTGAACTGCAAACCACTCTCACTCGTTGCAGGGGAACGGAAGGCGCGCGGCCGGTCCTCGCAGATCAGGCGAATCTGGCTGCGCGCTATCAGCGCAGGCTCCCCCTTTATCGAATGGCGCACACAAACGTAAACGTCGATGGCCTGACCCCTGCGGAGGTTGCAACGTCCATTCTTCGAGCTGCTGGGCTCATGAACCAAAATCAGCTTTGATCCAAATGAAACCGAATCACCTGCGACCTGCCAAGTAGCCATCTTCCCCTTGTTATCATCAAAGCAGGCACGGTGCTTCACTCCCGCGTCTTCATCGAGGTCCTCTCCGCCCCATGACTCCTGCTTCCCACGCCGAACTCATCGCGCATGAATCGAGCCTCTCAACGTCCGCGAATATCGGACCGGCCGTGCACTCTATCCATGCTCCACGCCCTGGCCTAACAGCAAACTTAATCAATGATTTACGCGAACTCTTTAAAGTTCGTGTTACGGGGCTCGTTGTCATCACTGGATGGGCTGGATTCTACCTGGGCTCTATGCAGTCCGGCATCTCCAGCGTTCAGCGGGGGCTTCTCGACACCCTCATTGGTATCGGGCTCGTATCTGCTGGTTCAGGCGCGCTCAACCAGGCGCTCGAACGCTCCACCGACGCGAAGATGAAGCGTACTGCCGACCGTCCTATCGCTGCGGGACGGATTTCTCTTGTGCAAGGAGTTCTGGCGGGTATCGCCGCCCTCGCTCTCGGCGCGTTATGGCTGCTGTTGCACACTAATCTCCTGACGGTCGCTCTGGCCCTGCTCACAGCCTTTTGCTACGTCGCCATCTATACGCCGCTCAAGCGCGTCACGACCCTCGCGACATTTATTGGAGCCTTCCCCGGCGCGATGGGTCCTTTGCTGGGTTGGACCGCTGCGCGCGGCCGCCTCGAGTGGCCGGCGATTGCACTGTTCGCCATCCTCTTCGTCTGGCAATTCCCGCACTTTATGGCAATCGCGTGGCTCTACCGTGACGACTACGCACGCGCCGGAATCCGCATGCTCCCCGTCGTGCAGCCCGATGGACTTTCGACGGTTGTCGAAGCGCTCTTCTATGCCGTGGCCATGATCCCCGTGAGCCTTGCTCCCTGGCGACTCGGCATGACCGGTCCAACCTATGCGCTTCCGGCGACGATCCTCGGCCTTTTTTATCTCGCTTATACAATCCGCTTTACGCGTATTCTTCGCACAACCTCGGAAACAGAAAGCCGTTCCGTTGCACGAGACCTGCTCAAGGTGAGCGTCATTTACCTGCCGCTGTTGCTCACAACTCTGATGGTTTGCGCCATCGCCCAGCACTAAGGAACGTATGGGGACAGCCGTAACAACCTCCGGACCAAAAGCAAACACTCGTTCCGTCATCGTTGCCATTTTCGCTATCAGCGCAACAGCTTCCCTGTTCCTTTTCTGGCTCATTTACAAGCATCCGGCCGCCGACACCGCGAGCGTCAGATTGCCCTTCCTCCCGGCGCTAAACGCCCTGCTCAACGGGCTCAGTGCAACGGCACTCCTTGTAGGGTTCACCTTCATTCGCGCGCGCAACATTGCGGCACACCGCGCCTCGATGATCACAGCCTTCATCTTCTCCACGCTTTTCCTGATCAGTTACATCCTTCATCACTACCTGCATGGAGATGTGCGCTATCCCATTCACGCTGCGCACCGCTCAATCTATCTACCAATCCTGGCCAGCCACATCGTCCTCGCCACGGCAGCACTCCCATTGGTACTAGTCACGTTCTTCTTCTCGCTCTCCGGCCGGTTCGCTCAGCATCGCAAAGTTGCTCGCTGGACGCTTCCCGTATGGCTCTATGTCTCCATCACCGGCGTGATCACCTATGTGATGCTGCGCCTCGCGCAGGGAAGGTAAGAGAATGCCCGTGAGCGAACAGATACCCGCAAAGTCAGAACGCGCAGTAGCAATGCCAGAGGATGGCACACGCCAGCTTCTTCAGTCGGGATCGTCAATCGTCGCCAGCGGCCTTCTCGCCGCCATCCTGCTCGTGACCGTACTTGGCGGATTCGGCCCGACCGGCGCCCGCACAAATTCAGGATGGCTGGCGCTGATCGTAGCGCTCATGTGCCTACCCTTCGGCGCATTGCTTCTGTTGCTCGGAATCGCGAAGTTCCTACGAAACCGGCGTTTGTATCGTCGCCCCTGATATGAAATCACTGAAGCGCGATGTGGAACCTTCTTCTGAGAGCACCAGATCGAACTGAGTCGACAGCCGACTTGCGGCAAGCTTCGCGAACTTCGCGCCCCTCGTGCTTCCGCCGTGCAAAGCGCCCGTTGTTGCAATTAGGCAATGTTGTGTAGATTCGACGCATGGCGCTCAAAAGAATGGATAACGTAGGGATCGTCGTCGATGACCTCGGAGCGACAATCGATTTTTTTCGAGAACTCGGCCTTGAACTCGAAGGACGAGCGACGATCGAAGGAGAATGGGCAGGACGTGTCACCGGACTTGGCAACCAGCGCGTCGAGATTGCGATGATGCGCACGCCTGATGGCCACGGCCGTCTCGAACTCTCCCGCTTCCTTACGCCACCTGTCGTGGCAGATCACCGCAACTCCCCGGTGAACGCTTTAGGCTATCTCCGCATCATGTTCGCCGTGGATGACATCGACGAGACGCTTGGCAGGCTTCGGAAGCGCGGCGCACAGCTTGTAGGCGATATTGTGCGGTATCAAGACTCGTATCGACTCTGCTACATTCGCGGGCCTGAGGGGCTTCTCATCGGACTCGCCCAGGAACTTAACTGAGTACGATGCGCCCGGACTACAGACAAGAAACTCCCGGAGGTGACCTATGAAAGCGATTGTGGTGACAGATCAGGCTGCGGGAATGGCCGGGGCGAAGCTGGTGGACCGGCCCGAACCGCAGGCCGCGATAAACGACGTCGTCGTCCAGATTTATGCCTCCGGATTTACGGGTGACGAGCTGACATGGCCCTCCACGTGGACCGATCGCATCGGCCGTGACCGTACGCCTTCAATCCCCGGACACGAATTTTCCGGAGTGGTTACTGCCCTCGGCTATGGCACGACAGGGCTGTCGATTGGACAGCGGGTGTTCGGTCTCACGGACTGGTATCGCGATGGCACGCTGGCGGAGTACGTGGCGGTCGAGGCTCGTGACCTCACGCCGCTGCCGGGCGACGTTGACTTCACGGTAGGCGCAGCTCTCGTAATGCCGGGCCTGACTGCGTGGCAGGGACTGTTCGAGCACGGCCGCCTTCAGTCGGGGCAGAGCGTCCTCGTGCACGGCGCCACTGGTGTAGTCGGTTCGATGGCGATCCAGCTCGCACGTGAAGCCGGCGCGTACGTCATCGGGACAGGGCGCGCTGACGGCCGTCAGACGGCTCTCGACTTCGGCGCACAGGAGTTCGTCGACCTCGATAAAGAAGCATTGGAAGATATCGGTGAAGTCGATCTGGTGTTTGATGTCATCGGCGGTGACATTGCGAAGCGGTCTGCAGGCGTAATTCGCAATGGAGGAACGCTTGTGAGCATCACCGGTCCTACTGAAGCACGGCCCGCCGGTGGCCTGACCGTTGACTTCGTCGTCGTACCCGAACGCGCCCAATTGAGTGAGCTCGTCCAGCGCCTCCGGAATGGCAGGATACGGACACACATCGGCAAGGTGGCTGCGCTCGACGATGCCCTTGCCGCCTTCAACCGGACCGATCGTGTCAGAGGAAAGACGATCATCCGCGTTCGTCAGTAAGGACTCGGTATCCCGGCCAGCGTTTTGCTGGAGAATACTTTGCTTTTCAGTACTGACTAACCCCATTCCGCATCGAGGGAGGGGTACACCGGAGCATTTCGATGGGCGAGTCACGGTGTCTGCCAGGGCCAGACGTCCCGAAAACTGGAAAACGTTTCTGTAACCAATGAGAATGTTGAGGTTGTTCTTAAATTCCTGGAAGAGCACGTGTCCTCCCGGAACTGAAATTTCGGTGGGCGCACTGCGCTGACATCACCGGCGCGAAGAGTATTGCTTCTATGCACGACACAGGGATGCACAATTTAATTCGTCAACGCTTCGACGATGAAGCGACTCGCGCTTCCGGGGTCGTCTCCATAAGCCGCAGGTATTCCTGCGTCATCAGTGCACGCATACGTTGAGCAGCATTTGGGTCGCATGCGACTTTAAAGGAACGGCAGCGATCGATCGCGGCGCGCAGATCTTTGAGAAATGCAACGCACGCCGGGCAATTCTCAATGTGCACTCTCATTTGCTCGCATGTTCGTGGTTCAACACGCGCATCCAGATATTCTGACAAATTCGCAAAGAGTTCACGACATTCTGCAGACCTCTCCGTGGTCGCTCGTTTGGCGGCGGTCTTCTGCTCGGGCTGTCTTTTGAGAAGCCTCGACATCTCTTTCCTGACCGCCAGCCTTGCCCGATGCAGACGAACCCGCACAGTACCAATTTGGAGGTCAAGTATTGTGGCGATTTGCTCGGTGGTTAGCTCCTCCATATCGTGGAGAACCAGGACCATTCGCAGGGACGTTGGTATCTGCAGGACTGCCTGATGCAGGAAACGGTTCTCCTCGCCGTGAATAGCATCATCCTCTGGGCCGCCTTCGGTCTTAAGTAAGAGACTCTTGAGTTCCGCATCATCGGGAATCAGCTCATTAAGGGAAAGAAGCTTACCTTTTTGCTCGAACTTGCCTCGCCTCATGCGATGGCAGCGATTTCGGGCGACCGTGTAAAGCCATGCGGCTAATGCGTTAGGACCTTCCAGCTTGCCGAGATGTTTGAGCGAACGAAAAAGTACTTCCTGCGCAGTATCCTCGGCATCTTGCCGATGCCCGCACATCTTCATGCTGAACGAGAACACAGTGTCCTGCAGCAGCCCAATTGCTTCCTCAATCGCTTCTGGAGTGTCCCTCTGCAGGAGTTCGGACGCAAAGATCAGCTCAGTTCGCATCGGTTTAGAGTACCGTCACTCTCTGTCAGTATAGACAGTGCTTGAGCAGTGCACTTCGACGGGCGCAAGTCGAATCTATCGCCGCTCCAAATCGCACTTTCGGCCTTCTCCGAGTGCCACCTCGATCATTCGAAGGCCAATAGGGCATATCGTTTTCAGCCAGTCTTCAAACTCTCCCAGTTCTGCCAGCGACCCGGACTGGACAACGGCCCTTAAGAGAGCCAAAGCCAGCCCCATCTCGGCGCCCGGACGACTCACCTCCATCAGCAGCATTTCCCGGTAGACTTCATCCTTCAGGCGATTGGCCTTTCGACCCTGAGACGCTCCGCTGGCTGCTGCCGGAGTCTTGTCCCCAGGCGGCACTTCAGGGATAGCCTTCCTTGAGTGGGGCATCGATCCCTTCCGGTCCTCTCTTCTCATCTGCGATCCCAATCCGGAACTGCTACCCGCGGCCCACGGCGCAGCCGGCATCCTTCAACCCACTCGCACGAAGAATCGACATCGCGGGGCACCAATTCGTCAGTGCCGATTGCAGAAGATTAAGCCCGATGAAGACGGTTAACCACATCCAGTAGTGAGAGACATAAAAAGTTAGAGCAACAGACAGGAGCACCATTACTCCCGCGATCAAACGTAGTCCGCGTTCAACTGTCATTGAGGAACTCCTTCGCGTTCGTGTATTTCGGGTGCAGCGGTCACCTCAATATCAGGTTTCCGATGCACCAGGTAATAGAGAATTGGAATCGTCGGCCAGGATAGGAACGTTGAAGCCACAGCTCCGGCGATCAGAGATACTGCAAGCCCCTGGAAGATCGGATCTGTCAGAATCACACTTGCACCCACGACGACCGCCGCCGCCGTCAACAGCATGGGCCGAAAGCGGATCGCGCCCGCATCAATCACGGCTTCGCTCAATGGAGTTCCCTGCCGCCGGCGCAGCTCGATGAAGTCGACCAGGATTATCGAATTGCGCACGATGATGCCGGCCCCGGCAATAAAGCCGATCATCGATGTCGCGGTAAAGAACGCGCCCAACAGGGCATGGGCCGGAAGGATGCCCACCAAAGTCAGCGGGATTGGCGCCATAATCACCAGCGGCACCACGAACGAACGGAACCAGCCCACCACCAGTACATAAATCAGGATGAGCACCGC
This sequence comes from Occallatibacter sp., assembly GCA_035606555.1. Classification (GTDB taxonomy): domain Bacteria; phylum Acidobacteriota; class Terriglobia; order Terriglobales; family Acidobacteriaceae; genus Telmatobacter. The sequence continues at coordinate 47,915 of DATNFD010000093.1, read as the reverse complement.
GGCAAACGCCAGTCCGAGATCGCGGAACACTTCGATGGTGATGTGCCATTCCCCATCCCACTTCATCGAGAAGTGGTCGGTCGATTCAGGCATTGCAGCGTTGTAGCGCGCGAGCGTGTAGCCCGCCGGCAGCTTGAGCCTATCAAGCTCTTTGTTCATCTTGAGGATCGCGTAGACGGGACTTTCCTCGGCTCCCGCCACGTCCCCAGTGACGTATACGACTCGGCGCAGGTTCTTGTGATAGATGCTCTGATCAATCACGCCGTGGTCAAAGGTGACTAGTTCCCGCAGCGGAACCATTCTGCCGCTGGCGTCCGGCAGGTGAATGTTCTCCAGTGCATGCTCAGAGGAACGCCCTTCACGTGTGAATTGCACCATGGTGGGAATCGGCTCGCGCGACCGGTCATCGTGCAATAATCCCGCCTGCACTCCCGAAGTTGCCAGGGCAAGGGCGTTCGCCACATCTGCCACGGCAATATCGTTCTGGGCTGCCTTGATTGAATCCACACGAATCGCAAGTCGCGCCTGTGGATCCTCCACATACCAATCCGTATCGACTACTCCAGGCGTGTGCTGAAAAATTGACTTGATCTGCTGCGCCACCTTCGTCTGCCCGTCGAGGTCGGGCCCGTACACTTCGGCAACCAGGGTCTGAATCACGGGTGGCCCCGGTGGCACCTCGCTGACCTGAATGCGGGCTCCGTACTGGTTGCCGACTTTTTCGAGAATCGGCCTTAGCCGCCTGGCAATTGCGTGACTCTGGTCTTTGCGCTCCTGGGCCGGAAGGAGATTGACCTGAATATCAGCCTGATTAGGCATGCGCCGCATGTAGTAGTGCCGCACAAGTCCGTTGAAGTTGTACGGACCGGAAGTGCCGGCATAAAGCTGGTAATTGAGAACATCCGGCTGCCACGCCAGTTCGTTTCCAAGCAACTGGGTGACGGCAAGCGTCTGTTCCAGCGGCGTGCCGTCAGGCATGTTAATGACAACTTGCAGTTCACTCTTGTTGTCGAAGGGAAGCATCTTCACGCGAACCAATCCCATGGGAACAAGCACGGCTGAGATGATCAGAAGCGCGAGGATCGCGACGAAGAATACAAGCCGGGTCCTTCCTGAAGCAATCAGGGGAGACATCACCTTTCGGTAAAGCCGGGTTCGCCAGTTCTCATGCTCCGGTTCCAGGAGATGCGCACCTTGCAGATTTCTCCCCAGCAGTCGCATCGCCGCCCAGGGCGACACCACAAAAGCCACCAGGAGAGAAAACAGCATTGCCGCCGACGCTCCCACCGGAATAGGCCGCATGTACGGGCCCATCAACCCGCGTACAAAGGCCATAGGCAAGACTGCTGCGATCACACCAAACGTGGCCAGGATTGTCGGATTGCCCACCTCGGCAACTGCTTCGATCGTCACGCTGCTGGAAGGTCGATTCCGGTTCTCAGGAAGGCGTAGATGACGCACGATGTTCTCGACTACGACGATGGCGTCATCCACCAGAATGCCGATACTGAAGATCAAGGCGAACAGCGTGACGCGATTGATTGTGTAGCCGAGGAAATAGAAGATCGACATAGTGAGGGCCAGCGTCACCGGAATCGCCAGCAAAACTATGCCCGATTCGCGCCAACCCAGAAAGAGAGCAACAAGAAACGTGACAGAAATGGTGGCGAGCAGGAGATGCTCCAGAAGCTCATCCGATTTCGATTTCGCAGTATCGCCATAATCTCGTGTCGTAGTCACGTGGACATCATTCGGAATCTGTACGCCCTTCATCTCGTCGATGCGCTTCAGAACGGCTTTCGCGATATCAGTCGCGTTGGTTCCTTTCCGTTTCGCAACCGTTATCGTGACTCCTGGAAACTGTTGCGGAGATCGCCCATTCTCTGTGCTTTTGGCCGTTGTTCCAAACAAAACGTAATTTGCGGGCTCGGACGGTCCATCCTGAATGCCATCGGCTACATCCCGCAGGTACACGGGACGTCCATGATCGACAGAGACTACTACCGATTCCAGATCATTGCTGCTGGTAAAGAGATTCCCTGCATCAACACGTACTTCGTGATTGTTCTCTGCGAAGCTACCCGCTTGCAGATTTGCATTTGCTGCCTGTAAGCGGCCAACAATAACCATGGGCGACAGCCCATACGCGTTCAGTTTCGAATAGCTGAGCATCACCCGCATCGATCGAGGAAGACCGCCAATGACCAGGCTTTCAGAGACGTCGGGAACCTGCTGAATATTGTGGCGAACCTCATCGGCGACAGACCGTAACTGGTACCCATCGTGGTGCTCTCCCCAGAGTGTCAGAGAGAGAATAGGCACATCGTCGATGGATCGCGCCTTGATGATGGGCTGTGTGACGCCGGGAGGAATCTGATCGAAATTCGAGTACAGCTTGCTGTAGACCCTGATCAGCGCTTCTTCCTGTGGCGTGCCAACCAGGAACCTGACGATGACGAGGCTCTGCCCCGGACTTGACGTAGAGTAGACATACTCCACGCCAGAAATCTGGTGTACAAGTCTTTCAATAGGGAGCGTAACGCGCTCTTCGACTTCGGCAGGGGACGCGCCCGGCATCGCGGTCGCAATGTCGAGCATCGGAACCAGGATCTGGGGATCTTCTTCACGCGGGATAATTGCGACGGCGAAGAATCCCAGCGCCAGAGACGCCAGGATAAAAAGTGGTGTCAGCTTCGAATTGAGGAATAAATGCGCGAGCCGCCCAGCCGGGCCCAACCTCTCTGCGCTGGAGTCCCCGGGCACCGTTCCTTGCCCCTGGGGCGAAAGATTGGAGTTCGTCATGGCTGGACCTCGATCCGCTTGCCGTTCAAATCCCGATCAGCCGGATCGTCGACAAGCTTCTCTTTTGCGGCAATTCCAGACAAGACCTCAACTGCATCTCCGTACATTGATCCGAGCGTCACATAGCGAAGTTGTGCAATGTCGTTGCTGTCAAGCACGTAGGCATAGGCAAGCGATCCCCGAACAACGATCGCCGATCGAGACACCAGAATCGCCCGCTGTGTCCCCGTTGGAATCGCTGCAGTCGCATACATGCCTGCGCGCAGATCCTTCGACGCTGGAAGGTCGATCTTTATCAGGAAACTGTGGCTCGACGAGTCGGCGGCAGGAACTATATCCGAGACTGTTCCAACTGGGTCGAGTTCCTGGGCGCTTCCGATAGAGACGCTCACCTTCAAGCCTTTGTGTACGAATCCAATCGCCGACTCCGCAACTGTGGCTTGCAGTTGTAGCGGCCCGGCACTGTCGATTTGAATCAGCGGAACACCGGGCGACGCGAGCGCACCAGGGTCAACCATACGCGCGGTGATCACTCCGGCGAACGGTGCGACGACTCTCGTATAGGCCAGCATCGCTCGGGAGCCTGCTTGCTGCGCCTTCATTGCATTCGCCTGCGCATGTAGGGCTTCCACCTGGGCGTTCGCTGCCTCCGCCCGACGCGCCACTTCATCCATCTCCTGCGGACTTACGCTCTTTTGAGATTGCAACTGCTTATAACGGGCAAGTGTGCTGGCTGCAAGATCGGCGTTTGTCTGTGCCGCAATCCGCTGAAGTTCCGCAGCCTTCACCCCTGCCTCAGCCTGGTCGGCCGCCGCTTTCAGCGTCGCGTCGTCGAGGATCACGATCACTTGCCCCGCCCTAACGAAATCGCCTTCGCGCGTCAGCACCCGTTCCACACGGCCCAGCACCTGGGCAGACAGAATCGCTGTTTGTCGAGGGTGCAGCGCGCCGGTTGCCGCCACCATGGTCGGTGCCTGACCCTGCCTGCTCTCCACCATTCGCGCATGCACCGTCTCGACCGCGGGCCGAGACCCAGGCTCATTCGATTTGCACCCAGCAAGAGAGCTCGTGATCACGATAAGCAGACTAAGATATCCAGAAAGTTTCATTGCAGGTCCTCCGCGGCATCGGGCGTAAGCGTCCCGGTCGCAAATAGCTGTTGAGCGTATGCCATCGTGTTGCCATAGACGGCGCGCCAATAGCTCGTCTGCGCTTCACGCTCGGCGTCCTCTGCACGAAGCAGGTCTGTAATTGTGGCGAGACCGGCGCCATAGCGGTTCTTCACGATCCTCAGACTCTCCTCCGCCTGACCGATTGCGGACTTCGCGGTCTCCAATGACTGCTCGGCCGTCTGGCGCTGGATGTGAGCCCGATTCACCTGCAGCCTGATTTGCTGCTGATAGGCAGTCACTTGAGCGTCCACGCGCGCCTTAATCGCCCTCTCCTTCGCCAGTTGCGCGCGTTTGTCGAATGCGAGAATATCGATGCCGATTCGCACTCCGGCCACCCAGTTGTTTCCACCTTGTCCGCTCAGCTTCTGCCTGTCGTCCTCCCAGTTGCCATAGGCGTTTATCTGCGGCCCAAAACTGAGGCGCGCCACACGTTCCGCAGCTGCCTGCGCCGACTGCGCTTCGGTCAATGCCGCCAGATCATGTCGATTCCTGGTCGCGGTTCCGAGTTCCTGTTCAAGGTCGGCGTGGGGAAAGTCCTTCTGCACGATCGGTCGAAGAGCAGACGCCTTCAAGTTCGGCGTTCCCATCGCAACTCGTAATTCAGCCCAGGCAAGTTCAAGGTCGCCTTGACCCTCAATCGTTCCCTGCTTGCACGCAGCCGCACTCACCTGCGCCGACATGCGATCTGCCTCCACTGCGAGCCCGGCCTTCACATGATCGGCGACCGAACTCAGAACTGCTTCGGCAGTTTCGAGCTCATGGCGGGCAATCTCCAGTCGCCGTTCCGCGTACAGAACTTTCTGGTAGGCCTGGACGACATCGAATACGACCTTTTGATCGACGGCTTTCGCTGAAAACGTGGCGCTCATTCGCATCAGATTCGCGCCCTGCACCGACTTCTGTGTGCGAAACGAATCGAACAAGAGCCATCCGCCGGAGATTCGCGTCGCAAAGTTTCCAATGGGCTCGGGTTTGTTCAACGCGTCGAGCGCAAAGTTCGCCTGCGTAAACTGCCCCTGCCGCAAACGTGTCCCGAACACGTAGACTGGATCGTTACCGCGCGCTATATCTTCTGTGAAGCCAACCTGGGGCAGGTACCGAGTCTTCGCCAGTGAAGCACTCGCCTTAGACTGATCGACTTCCGCCTTGGCAGCATCGACATCCGGGCTTTCCTTCAGAGCAATCTGGATCGCCTGCCGGAGCGTCAGGGGTTCTTGCGCTCGAATCCCGGCAGGAATCATGGAGCTGACCAGGACTAGCCATCGGCATGCCCAAAGAATTGGTTTCATTCTGTCGAACTTCCCTTTTCGTAACGTTCACTAGAGGAAAGTCACCGAGGATCGCCTTCGTTACAGGCATTTTTAGAGCGGGATTCATTAGAAATCCGGATGTGAAAAGGAGGCTTGCGAACGCAAAACAAGACTGTACATTTCATAGGTATTTGACCTGAGTGAATCGCTCTTTCTGGTGAACTGAGGGTCTTGAGCGCATATGCGAAGGAGAATCCTCGTATTCCCGAGAATCCATAGACCTCGACCTTCATAGCCCCCCTCTCCGTATCGCATCCACCCAAGGCATGAACGGAAAGGATCATATTCCCATTTGCGGCATCTGCTTGAGACTGGGATCAGGTATGAATGCGACGGGACTCACCTCATCTCTGTTCGCATATCAAGAAATCAATTCAAATCGTCGTAAACCATTTTTTTCCTGCTGGCCTGGATTGTGCTCGCAATGTACTCTGGCCGGAACATGCGAGATGTCCGCGTCGGCCCCGGCCAAAATCTCAACTCCCTTCGTACGATCGTGCTGGAAAACAGGTTCTTGCGCTTGGTTGTGCTGCCGGAGGCTGGCGCTCGCATATGGCAGATCACGTACAAGCCGCTTAACGCTGACATTCTTTGGAATAACCCCAAGCTGCCGCCCTCGATCCGGTCGTTGCGCACGTCATATGACGACAACTGGTGTGGCGGGTGGGATGATCTATTCCCTAACGACGAAGCCGGTCTGCTGGCCGGTTTGCAGGTGCCTGATCACGGCGAGTTGTGGACCGGCGCGTGGGAGGCCGAAGCGCATGAACAGGAAGGCGTCGCCAGCCTTCATCTGAGTTTTCGGACGCCCATCACGCAGTTCCTTGCAGAGCGCTCGCTGCACCTGCGTGGGGACAGTTGCGTGCTCGAGGTGTGCTACCGCCTCACTAACATTGGCTCAGAAGCGCTGCCGTTTCTTTGGAAGCTGCACCCAGCTTTCGCAGTTTCCGACCAGCATCGCATCGATTTCCCGCGCATGACTGTTGTCCGTGAGAAGGATTTTGAAGGGACGCTGGAAACTGCTCCGCATGTTTTCGACTGGCCGTTGGTCAGCACCGCTTCTGGAACGCTGGACCTGCGCAACGTGCCGGATGTTTCCTCGCGGGCAGTGCATTTCTTTTACGGCACCGGCTACTCGGATGGCTGGTGCGGCATTACGAACAAGGCCACGCGTCTGGCTGCAGGGTTGCGCTTCGATCCTCAGGTGTTCTCAAGCTGCTGGCTGTTTGCCACGCACGGGGGATGGAATGATCTGAACGTCGCGGTTCTCGAACCTGCCACAGGCTACCCCTTCCGGATTCAGTCGATGATCGATTCTGGACGGGCGCGGGTCCTGGCACCCGGGGAGACCCTCTCTACTACCGTATTGTTCTCCGTGCAGGAAGGCCTGCGCTCGATCGGCGGAATTGCAGAGGACGGTTGTATCCTTCCCGGGAACGAAGATTGATCTGGGCCGATCAGGCTTTCGCTGGTGTCTCGATGGAGAGCAGAATTGCCGCTGCGATGGCCGTGAGTGCGCCCCCGGTCTGAAGAACTGTAAGGCGTTCGCCGAGGATCAGCACGGCGAGCACCACTGTCAGTAGCGGATAAAGGGATACGAGCGAGATCACGATGGATGCCTTTCCACCCGATTCGAGTGCACGAAAGCTCGTCCATGCGCCAAGTCCGTTCAGCGCTCCCCCAGCTATCGAGCAGATTACGATCACCATCCCCAATTGCCAGTGCAGATGTACAACCAACAGCACCACCGCTGACAAAGCCACCATCGCCCAACAGAACCACAGAAATGATCGTTCGCTTGTAATCCGATTCGTCGCGAGCTTCTGCGTGACACCCGTGATGCCCCACAGAACCAGCGCCAAAATCGAAAAAGCAAGCCAGACATGCATTCTGTCGTCTCCTCGTCCTCAAGCGCTCAACATATAGATCGCTGCAAAAGCCAGCGCCAAACCGAGCCATTGCGTTCGGCCCAGCTTTTCTTTAAGAAACATCAGGGCCAGAAGCACCGTGACCATGGGAAAGAGCGCCGTGACCGGGGCAACCACCGAAGCTTTCCCGCCCTTTACCATTGCCTGAAAGAACGCAATATTGCCGACGCCTCCTAAAATGCCGGTGAGAAACGCCCAGAACACTCCCGAGCCGCGGTGAATGGTCTTTGCGCCTCGCTCCCGATACACCGTGATCGCCACAAACACCATCAGCGGCGCCAAACCCGCCGTGTAGAGCAGCTGGTTCATGTAGGCATCGACGCCGGCTGAAGCAATTTTTGAAACAAGACCCCAGGTGCCCCACAACACAATGGTCAGGAGCGACCAGACAAGCCAAATCGGGACGCGCTTAGACCACGGCGGCTTCGAATCTGTTGCGGTAGATTCCACTGGGCGAGCATAACGGCAGCACGGAAGACGGGGCAATGGATTACCTGCAACTCTCCCCGTGTTTTACGGATAATTCTTTCGTTCTATGTGGCTCACGGTTACCTGCCGCACGCGCCGCCCTTTATCATCACCGCGTTGCATCTGGAGATGGCCATGAAGATCACCGCGGTTGAGGCAATCCATCTGCGCGCTGAAGACCCGCTAATTGAGCTCTTCGACGGTTCGTATGACGATTGCGTGCTGGTGGTTCACACCGACGAAGGCATCACCGGCATTGGTGAAACCGAATCCCTGGCGCCAGCCATCCAGGCGATCGTGAAAGGTCCCTCAGCACATAACCATGCTCGTTCCCTTTCCGCCGTGCTCGTCGGGGAGGACCCCTCGGACCCAGTCGCACTCTGGCATCGCATGTACGCCTCGACTGATTATGTTGGCCGCCGCGGTCTCGCCATGCACGCCATCGGCGGTGTAGATCTGGCGCTTTGGGATCTGAAAGGCAAGCTTGAGGGCAAGCCGATTCACAACTTGCTGGGCGGAAAGAAGCGCGATCGCGTGCCCGCCTACGGCACCATCTATCCCATGGCCCAAACCCCGGAGGAGGTGCGCGCCCAGGTTGCTGACGGTCAGGCCAGGAGGCTTCGGAACTTCAAGTTCGCTGCCGATCCCTGGTGGCTCGATGACATTGCTCTTACGGGCCGTCTTCTTGAAGCGGCACGCAAACAGGCCGGCGACACTGCGCATCTGATTGTGGACGCGGCGCTCTCATATCAAACCGTCCAGGATGGCCTGAAGCTCTTCCCAATCTACCGAGCCGTCGACTTGTGGTTCCTTGAGGCTCCTTTGCCTCTCGATGATGTGGAAGGCCATCTCGAGATGAGTCGTCACGGCATACAGACGGGAGTCGGCGACCTTGGACTCACACATGTGCGTGAATTCGTCGAGATGATGGACCGGGGCGGCGCCAGTATCTGCCAGCCTGATATCTCCCAGGTAGGCGGCTTCACCGGGATTCAGCAAATAGCCTCAGCCGCTTATGCGCGCGGCAAGCGCGTTATCACTCACGGATACAAGACTAACATCGAGATCGCTGCCAATCTACACTTCCTCGCGGCACAACCGGATGAAGAGCCGCTGGAGTTTTCCCTCAGCCACTCGCCCCTGCGCTGGCAGACCACGCGCGAGCATTTCCCCGTCGAGGAGGATGGCTATGTCCGAATTCCGGAGGCACCCGGTCTCGGTGTCACGCTCAACGACGAGACTATCGAACGTTACCGTTTCGTGTCGAAATAGACACCCCTTCCGGATCGATGTTATCACTGGTTTGCACTGCCATCTGTCTGGATTGCAGCTTGCCCTGACTTCCGCATGTATTTCGGAGGCCGAAGTGCTTGCGCGATCGAAACGAACCCATCGTCCTCGGCCACAATGCCGCAATCGAACCGGACTTTCGTAAATGTTGCATGACCCCGACCCGTAACACGAATCTGACTCGTAGCTAGATCGGGCCGCTCGCCCGCCAGGCTCAGGGCGCCTACCGTCGAGTTCTCGATAGTCATCCTCGCATCGCCGTTAACACCGAGCCAATCGGCATAGACCTTCGAGTTGAGTACCGTGATATCCGCATGGTCACTTGCGATCAGTTCGTCAATCTGTGAATCGTTCAACGTGAGCTTCGCGTGCCCCCCTGCATAGACGTCCCACGTGTCCACATTCACATCGTTCAGCCCGATGTGGAATGGGCAGTTCGATGCGTGCGGCTTGGGAAACACCTCCGGCTCTGAGGCCGATCCAAGTCGCCCCTTCAGCAGGCGCAATGTTCCTTCGCAGTCCGGTGAGAGCGCCAGTTGCACACGATCCATGTGCGATAGATCAGCGCTGGACCGTCCGTGCACGTACAGCAGGAAGTACTGAATGCGGGCATCCGTCAGCTCCGCATGCGCCCCAGATCCGAGGTCTAGCGCCCGCGTAAAAGTGCGGTTCACCGGAACATCCTCGAACCGTAAGTGATCCTCCTCGCCTGTATGCGTCGATAAAAACACCAGTTCTAGCCCATGCGCGGTCACCCTGCTCTCGCGCGAGATCTCAAGCTCAAAGATCTTCAATCCCTTTAGCCGCGCCTGCGTATGGTCGAGATGAAATTCTGAGTTCGTAGTATCGAAACTATCCACATCCACATCGCCCTTGAGCTGCCACATGGGATGCGCCGCGCCCTCCGGAACCATTGTTGACCTCAGAACGGCTACATGTGCCGGCCCCTCGCATCTCAACCCACTCGTACCGTTAGGCGCGCCAACTTCGTCTGACACCAGCAGATGAACGTCGTCGAGTTCCAGGGTTGCACCTGCTGCAACCCGAATCGGCCCGTGCAGATGTAAGGTCATGTGCCGCAACGTGACCCGGCCTTCAACAAGCAACTCGCCGTCATGGCGGAACTCTCCCGGTCCCGACAGAACCACGCCATCATGAACTGAGGGAAGCGCCTTTTGCGCGAGAACCCATGATGACATCGAGAACGACAAGACCAGCAAACACAACTTACGCGCGTTCATCAGAACACCTTCCTGTTTGAATCTCGAATGCTCAATGCACGCGGAGCACGATCTTCAGCGTGTCTCCGGGATTTGTCGTGATCCGGTCAAAGGCCTCCTGGCCCTCCTCTAGAGCCATCTCGAGCGTCCACGGTGTCAGATCTATTTCTCCGGCCGTCAATAGAGCAAGAGAACGCTCAAAATCCGCTGGGGTGTATGCAAACGACATCACAACCCGATGTTCCTTGCGGATACTCGTCACGAAATCGATCTCGCTCTTCTCCGCTCCCATTCCGAGGAGCACAACCGTTCCGCCCGGCCGGCAGAGATCAAACGCCGCCTGCCGCGCGGCACCGACACCGGAGGCATCGAGCACAAGGTCAAACCCGTTTCCGGCAACGCGCCGAGCCTCCGCCCTGCCTTCCTCCCTCGACACATTTACTGCCGTCGACGCACCCATTTTGCGGGCCACTGCCAGTCGTGCATCGCTCAGGTCCTGCACCAGGATCTCTCGCACGCCAAGCCGCTTCGCAGCCAGCAGCGCCAGTGATCCCATCGTCCCTCCACCCACAATGCCCATGCGGAAGAATGGGGTCGGAGCCGCAATGCGAAACAGGTGAACCACGTTTGCAAGCGGCTCCGCAATCACCGCCTTTGCGTCGCTCAGTTCATCCGGAATGGCGTACACCTGTGATCGTGGCAGCGCCACGTACTCCGCGTAGCACCCAGCTGTTTGATCCATTCCCAGCAGCCGCCAGCATGTACACAGGTTTTGGGCGCCGCTCAGGCATGCGGTGCAGCGCCCGCAACTGATTAGCGGATTTGCAACTACCCGCTTGCCGTCCGCCGTCCGTCCCACTAGTTCATGGCCCAGCACGAGTGGCGGAATACGCCGGCGGCTGTGTCCCAGAAACCCGGAGATATCTGAGCCGCAGATTCCCGCTGCGGCGACGGCAATCTCCACCTCATCGGAACCTACCACCGGTCGGGGCCGCTCTTCCAACGTCATCCGATGCGGAGCGGCATACACCAAAGTGCGCATGTGCTTTTCTCGCTATCCGCGAACGCTCTGCGAATCGAACACACCAGTCTCTTTATTGCTCCAACCGTGTGGCTGATTCGCAAACGCCCGCGGAGTACAGTGCATATACTTCTTGAAAACCGAAGAGAAATAGGCCGGATTGCAAAAACCGCAGCGATCCGAAACCTCCGAAACATGCAGCCGCGGATCAAGTAGAAGCCGCTTGCCCAATTCAAGCTTCTGCCGTATCAAGTATTCTTCCAACGTTGTCCCGGTAGTGCGGCTGTACAAGCGGCCGAGATGGCCTGCGGAAAGCTTTAGGTTGTGTGCGATGTCCTGGATTGTGATTCGCTCCGGTCCAAGCTCGCGAACCAGTCGATGCGTTTCGCTTACGATCTTCTGCTCTCGCTGGCTGAACAGCTGCATGACGTACTGCCGCAATTGTTCAATAAACGCGCGGAACGCATCTGTCATGGCGAATGACGTCGGCGCACCCATAATCAGTTGAATTGCATTCTCACGCGATTGGTCGATCGGCTCCGGATCAACTGCCATCGCTCTCATCTCCCGCGCCAGGTGCTCGCAGCCCCACGTCAGCAGTCCGCGCGCCTGTTGCAATTGCGCAACGGACGCGCCAATCGGAATCGCTGCGGCCAGAAACTCGCGCAGAGAAGCGTTGATGTTGGGTGGGTCTGCAGCTTGCAGGGCCTTCAGTAACTGTCCCAGTGCTTGTGTCGGTTGCTGCTGACGCTCCGGAAGGGATTCGAACCAGTTCAGCGTCGAACGTCCTGAATCGAGGGCAGACACCGCCTCGTGATATGCCCGGAGCAGTTCGGTAGGGACAGGATGTAGTGCGCTGATCCCCATCCGCGTCGAGAGCAGACCTTGCGAGCGCGCCGTACGCAACAGCGCCTGTCCGATTTCATCAATCAGCTGACGTTCATGGCTTGCCACACGCGACTTTTGAGAGGTGAAGATGCACATCTCACCTGGTGCAATCACTGCGGCCAGCGTATTTGGCCAGCTCCGGCAGCGGTCCTCAATGCAGTGCGCCACTCGCGCCAGCGCAAGCTGTCTCGCGATTCCATCAGCCGACTTCTGTTCCGTAGGATCCCATCCCTTGCCTTTGTCTGCTCCGTCCTCATGGTTCCCATGCATCTGAAGCACCAGTACACGCTCTGGCAGTCGTTCCAGTCCCGCGCTGCGTGCCAGCGTTCGCAGCATCTCCATTCCCTCCGGCCCCCTGCGGGCCATTTGCCCTGATAAGAGCTGCTCCGCGAGCTCTTTGCGATCCAGCGCCAGCTCGCGCTCGCGCACGTGCTGAAATTCACTCATGATCTCCAGCCGCTTCCATGCATTCGAGAGATAGCGTGCAAACACCTCCAGCATTCTCACCATTTCGGCAAGCTGCGCAGTGGTCACGACCGGCACTCGGAAATAAGCCTCCTCGAGTCGGTTGAGGTCGATGTGTGGCTGATCCTTCAGAGCCTCCTTCACCCGCGCGAAACTCTCCGCTGTGGGCGGCTCCGTCACAACCTGTCCACTGAACAAGGTGCCCAGATACTTCCCTTCGCAGATGACCGGCACTGCTATGTCTGTGAGCCCCACATGGCATGGATATACATGGCTCTTGCCTGTGGCGCGGCACGACTCCTTCGCGGGTTTATCGCTCTTCGCGCACGTCTGCTCCTCATAGGCTCCAAAACCGTGCACCATGTCGCAAAAATGCGTGCTCGGGCTCGGTGATGTTCGCCCCTGTGTGTCGGTCGACGCGTGCTGAAGCTGCACCAGCGCATCTCCCGTATTCAAACGCGATCGTTGTGTGGGATCGAACAGTTCCAGATCATCAGCCCACATCAGCTCCACATTTCGGATGGGGCTTGAACTGTTCAGCAGTACAAGAAAGTACTGGAAGAGTTCAAGATCCTTCTTGAACTCTTGTTTGAGCGTCTCACTAAGAGCTGCCTTCTGCTTCTTCATCGAAGCGAACCCCCGGGGAAATCGTGGCGCAGCTATCTTATCTGTTGGAACTTAGGCAGGAATACACAAAATCGACATCCAAATGTTGCTTTAAGATCTGAACATCTGTTTTGCGGTTGTCCGCGCCTGCCGTTCTGGACCTTCACGGATGAGTTCGAACAGTCAGTCCGCCATCCACCACCAGGCAGGTTCCAGTAATCCACGCCGCACTCGGACTCGCCAGAAATGCCGCCGCTGCTGCAACATCCTGAGGTTTTCCTCGCCGACCCAGCGGATGCAGCGCCTCAGTCTGGCTCGCAAGTGCCGCCGGGTCTGGTGATGATCGCAGCCACTCTTCCCACATCGGCGTGTCGATGTACCCCGGACATACGGCGTTCACACGAATTTTCCGGGATGCCAGTTCCAGTGCAAGATTCCGCGTCTGCGCGACCAGCCCCGCCTTAGAACACGCATATGGGATCGAATTCGGAAACGCATGCTCCGCATGGATTGAGCTGATGTTCACCACCGCCCCGCCGGTCGAAGGAAACAACGGCATCAATGCCTGCGTCACCATGAGGGGAGCCCGAAGGTTCACAGCAATCATCCGGTCAAACATTTCGCTCGTGATCTGTTCAAAGGGCAGATCCGCTTCGATCCCTGCGTTGTTCACCAGCACATCCACCCGTGCCGTGAACGATCCCACCTCCGCCGCCAATCCTTTGATCGCATCGGAATTCGCGAGATCGAGCACCACGTACCCGATATCTCTGTCCTTTCCGTCCATCGCCTCTGCCGCTGAAGCCACTCCCGCCGCGTTGCGATCGATGAGGATCAGCCGTGCGCCCCGCGCCCGCAGTTCCTCCGCAATTGCGCGCCCGATGCCTTGCGCCGCACCGGTGACGACCGCTACGAGATCACAAAACTCATCTGCCATCTCGGCTTCTCCCTGCCTCTTTGATGAATACCAGTTCCGAACTGAGGGGATGCTCGAGGTGCACTTGCAGGCCGCTCTCCATCAGCCGGTTCCCTTTCATGCTGACATCGGCTGCAGTTCCATCCTGAAAATGCAATTTGTACGTGCTGGCCGGATTAAGGCCATGGAGAACGAAGATGTGATGATCCTCATCGCTCACCTTGCCGCGGAAAGCATAAACAACGCCCTTCCTGCGAGATGGATCCCAGTATTCCATTCCATCCCAATGCAGCCCGTCCGGTCGCGCCGATATGTGATAGAGCTGTGCATCGCGAATCAAGGGGCGCAGTTGCTCCTTGAACAGCTCAAATTCCTGCCTGGCCGTTTCGTGCTGCTCCGCAGTCCACGCTGTCGTGTCGGTCATAATGGTCAGCCAGCCCATCATGCCACTCCGCAGCATGTAAAGGAAATTCTCCGGCCGTGGCACGGGCCACTTCTCTACATAACTCTCCAGCATCGCGGCGGGAAGCATATAGCTCGTATCGTAGAACGCCCTTCGATTCGACAATGGATCGTACGTATCGGTGATCGAAAAATAGTCCCCATGCGCCGCAGTACCAAAATCCACCATGCGCCCGCCATCGTTGCAGATCTCAAACAGGAGGCCCGGATGCCTGCGGCGCGTATTCTCGTAGATGTCGTAGTACGCCCGCACCGCGTGATAGCTCACATCGGTCGAGTTCGAAGCAACGACAAAATAGGATCCCCAGTCATGCTCCACCTTCAGTGTGCTGCGGTTTAGTGGTGCATGCGGATGATCGTTGCGCATGCAACCCTTCGCCACTAAATATCCATCGTGCTCGATCATATCCAGGTGGTAGTCGTCGACCATTCGGTTGACTTCTCGGAGAAGGTAGTCATGGGCCGCAGGCACACCCACGTCAACCGTCTGGCCCTTGAACTCCTCCGGCTTCCAGTCGGGTGGTAGATCTGTGACCAACCAGTCATGCACCTTGGGATCGTTCACGTTCAATGCGCCCGGCTCCGTGTCAAGCCCCGCCTGGGTCCAGTCCACCCAGATGCCGAACCGGAGCCCCTGTTTATGCGCCTCGTCTGCAATCGGGGCGAGGCCATGTGGAAACTTCTGTGGACTCGGATACCAGTCGCCCACTCCGCGGAACCAGCCCGCATCAATATGGAACATCTCCAGTCCCAGTTCTTTCGAATCCGCAATCATTCGCAACGCCAGCTTCTCGTCTACTTGCATGCCGCTGCCCCAACTGTTATTTACTAGCAGCGGATATTGCGGATCCTTCCACGTCCGCGGATTCCCAAGCACACTTCGTACCCAGGGGCGCAACTGGTTCGCCGCTCCATCCGAGCCGCCCGTGAACACTCCCAGAAACACAGTTGGGGTCGTGAAACTCCCGCCTGCACTTAGCCTCGTGCGAAACGGTCCCGGCTCTGGATTCAGCCCCAGCACGGTGCTCACCGTGTCACCCTTGCGCTCTAGAGAGATGCGAGTGCGCCCGCTGAATTCAATCCCTGCGAACCATCCCCGTTGCTTGCCGTCATGCTCGAATACAAATTCCCCGGGAATAATTTCGCGCGGCTCACCCGGAGTCGGCAGAGCATACGTCGAAGACTTCCCCGTCCACCGATATCCATTCTTCACAGTATTCAGGTGCGTGCCCACGTCCGAAGGAGTATTCGCACCCTTCTCCACGTACAACTGATCGATCGCCGTGTTTGCGCCATAGCGAATCCCCAGTCGCAACGAATCGATCATGGGCAGCCAGGTCTCCTCCGCGCCCAGGTTCTCTACCGTGATGAAATGCTCCATTGCGCCGGAATCCGCTCGTGCCTCCCACACCCATTCAAGTCGCAGATGAGGTTCGGCCGATTCATACATGAGCGAGACGCGCTTCTTGTCCGCGCTCCCTGACCCCGGCACCAGTTTCCATTTCACTGCAACAGTCTTCCCATCAATTTCTACGTTCGTCGGCAGCGCCTCCGCAGCCGTATTCTCATATCTGCCTTTCCCGGCCTCAATCGTCGCGACTCGTGGACCCGCGGCGCCGTTCTCCAGGCACAGCCTCATATCTGAATTCGCCAGGATTGCTATGCAGGAACCGGACTTGGCTTCCGCCGGACAACCGTGCACGAATGCGAATGCAATCCAAAAAGTGCTTATGAAAAATGGCGCTCTGCTTCGCGATACCCTCATTCGTTGCCCCGTTCTTCTGAACCGCCTCCACAAGCGTGCGGTCGCTAAAGCCTGCAAAAAATGGCGCGACGTTTCCCATCGAACGCCGCGCCCATCGTTTCCGTCCTATGATCAGAAGAAGAAGCGGAAACCGACCTGCATGACACGCTGTCCGCTCTTGCCGCTGACACCGCCAAATACCGGCGAGTCGGGATCATTGATGATGCTGCCGAAATTCGCGTGATTGAGAATGTTCAGGGCCTCAAGCCGTGCTTCGATGTAGCGCGACTTTTCTCCGAGGTAGAACCTCTTCAGAATGCTCGCATCTGTCGTGAACATTCCTGGATTACGAAGACCCGCAAAATAAACGGGAGAGTTTGCAAGGCTAAAGTCGGGTGTCCTCTGGAAAGCGGTCTGGTCCAGCACTCCGGCGCCGCTCTGGTTCAGAAATTCACCATTTACTACCAGTGCATCCTGGTAGCTCACTCCCGATTTCTTAAAACTGTTGTTCGCAAACGACCACCGCAACGCCGCACCCGGAGCCTGGTTGCCGCCGTCCACGTTCGGCACCCGCACCGGCGTTCCGTGAACACTCCACGTCGTGATGCCCGCGAGCGACCATCCACCTGCCACGGCATCCAGCACGTGCTGTCCCGCTCCCTGCGGCGCACTGCCCCACATCCTCCCGTGCCCATACGGCAGATCGTAGGAGTAGTTTAGCTTCAGAGTTTGCGGCATCTCATACGGTGCCACGCCATAGCCTTCCATCAGGTCATGAGGATTCTGCAGTCCCCCTGCCGTGCTGCCAAATACATGGATGTCGGTGCTGCCCGTGTTCGTCAATGTCTTGCGAATGGAGTACGCTGCCAGGAGTTCGAGCCCGTGGTAATTGCGGCCCTGGATCTGGAAGTTCGCAAAGTTCGAAAACGACTTGCCCCACGTAGCCTGTCCCGGAGTGGTCGAGGTGTTGCCGGCATATTGCGGAGATAATCCCAGCAACTGGCTCAACTGAACAGTCGGCTGCGCGGAGAAGTTCAACGACTGGCCGTAGAACGGGTTTGGAACTTGGTCGAACAAGTGATCCCCGAGGCTGTAGTACTGGAGCGGAACATTGTTCAGGCTCCAATTCCACACATTGGTCAGCAGGTGCACGCCCTTCACTCCCAGGTATTCTGCGGTGATCGCCCAATTGTTGGTGAGCTGCCGCTGGACACTCAGGCCCCACATGTAATTCATCGGCGTGTCAAAATGATCCATCGTCGTGCCCGTCTGGTCAAAATTCCCAGCCGCCCCATAGCTCGCGTACCAGTAGTCGGTGTTGTTCGTGATCGGCGGAACCCAGCCAAGATTGCCGCCTGTCACCGCCGGGAAAGCTGGCAATCCGTGGTCTCCGCCCCACTCACTGACCCAGTGCTGTCCGTCCGTGCTCGATACCTGATTGAACGTGTTCGAGTTGTAGTAGAAACTCAGCCAGTCCGTCGAAAGACCGTTCAAACCCTGGTCTACCATGCCGCCACTCAGGTGAAACACCGTCTTGTCATTCAATGCCCAGTTGATTCCCAGCCGCGGCTGCAGGTTGACCACGTTCGTCGTGTAGAGATTCTTCTGCGGATACTCCTTAGTGCCCAGCAGAGCAACCCGCCCCGTCGCGCCCTCCGACAGCCATGCCGGCGTTGTGAGACCCGCCAGCCCCGGTACTCCTGCTGTTACCTGGCCCCAGTTCCAGTCAGAATTAGCAGTCAGCACATTCTTCGCCTTCATGTCATACATCAGGCTGCCCGGAACATGCCTTCCCTGTCGCGCTCCGTCATGATCCCAACGCAATCCCATCTGGATCGTCAGCTTGGAATTCACCTTCCAATCGTCCATGACATAGGCCGCCTGGTTCCAGCCAAACGGAGTGATGTTCCAGTTGCCCCAGTTGAAATAGTTCGCGGAACCCATCATCAGTTCCGCCAGCTGGTTACCGGAAAACCCGTCGTTCTGGTTCCAGTATTGATTCGAACCGCCGCCCGGGTTCACCCATGCCACGCCGGTTTTGTCCCCGCCCTGCTCCGTGAACCGCGTGAAATATTGCTCATACCCGAGTTTCAGGGCATGCCGTCCGATAAGCCGCGTAACGGAAACCGCTCCGTTCGTTGACTGCGTGATAAAGCTGTCGAACTCTGCCCCGCCCACATGCGTGTAGCAGCCAACACTCCCGCTGCACGCATTGATGACCGGCGGAATTTCATTCGTCGACTTCTCATCATTGTTCTGAATGAACGAATCAAACGGCCACTGCGACGTATCGATATTTGGATCCGGTGCGGAACCATTGCCCGAAACACCGTTGCTGAACAGGTTGGTGACGCCTACGCCTAGCCGAACATTTAGAACCGTCTTCGGATTCAACGTCAGCGTGTAGAGAGCGCTGCCGCTCCAATCGGTATCCGTCGTCACCGATTCCGCAGCGTGCAGGAATGGCGCCGGAATATCGTTTGTCAGAGCCGAACGGCTGATGCTCCCCGAAAGATGCTGAGAGTTGCCAATCGCCTTGTCCAGCCGTAAAAAATATTTGTCTGTCGGCCGCGTGATGTTGATCTTGTCATAGCGGTTCGCCACAAAATCCGTATTCGCCTGGGGCTCATGGTTGGGTTCGGGCCACAGCGCAAGATACTTTTGGAACAGCGCGCTCTGGCCGGAAACACCAGTCCCATATGCCGCGGGAATTTTGTTCCCTGGAAACTGTGGGCGAACCCAGCACTGGCCCGAACCCGAGTACTGATCCGCCAGTGGTCCGGTGCACTTTGCGGCGTCAGACGTATATGAGCCGTAGAACGGATCATAGATGTTCGCATAGACCGGGTTGCCGCCGCTGTAGTTGATCACCGTCTGCGAAAAATCACCATCCTTATTCAACGCGGTCGGAACGGAGCTGATGATCTCCTGCCCCTGCGAGAATCGCTCCCCTTCCCATGCGGCATAAAAGAATGTTTGGCTGTGGGCGTTCACAAGATGCGGTATCCGCAATGGTCCTCCCACTGCCAGCCCGTAGTTCTTCTGGTCAAAGGCCTGCCGCGGCGTATCCAGCGAATTCGATGTCCAGTCGTTGCTGTTCAGATTCTCATTCCGGAAGTAGAAGAACGCTCGGCCATGATATGCATCCGTGCCGCTCTGCGTTTGCATCGTGATGATGCCGCCCGCATACCGGCCCTTGTCCGCAGTCAGAACGCCACTCTCCACGCGAAACTCGCCAATCGAATCCGGCGTCGGGATCGCTCGGTTTGTGGCGTTGAACTCCGCCTCCTGCACCGGGTTTCCATCCACGCTGATGCTCGTGCCGTTCACCTGGCCGCCTGATACTGAGTAGCTGTTCCCTGTATTCGCAATCAGATAAGCCGAGTTGCCCAGATTGCCGATCTGGTCCACGGGTGGTCCGCTACCCTGGATTGACGGCGTCGTGGCCGTCAGATCCAGAGCATTGCGATTCAACTGCGGCAGTTCCGTAATCATGGCATTGTCCAGCACCGAGGCCGACGCCGCGTCTTCTGATGAAATCAGATTCTGCGCTGCCGTCACCGTCACAGACTGTTCGACTGCGCCCGGCTTTAATACGAAGTTTTGCGATATTCGCGCGCCTGTCATGAGCACAAGGCCGCTCTGCTTCACGATCCCGAAGCCTTGCGCCGATACCGTCACGGTGTAAGGACCCGGGAGCAACTCCTGGAGGATGTAAATGCCCGCCCCGTTGCTCACAGCGGTATACGGCACATTCGTTGCGGCGTTCTGCGCCGTGATCTCCGCGCCGGGAATCACAGCCCCGCTTGAATCCGTGATCAGTCCGCTGATTTGCGCGTTTGAGGTTTGCGCCTTCGCCTGTGGCAAACCCAACAACAGGATTGCAGCGGCAATCCCGACAGTCAGACCCAGGCGCGATGCGACTCTTCTCCAAATAGATTTCATGACTTCAGGCCTCCGAACCAGCCGGCTTCCAGGGAAACACTCACACGTGTGCCGACGTTTTCAGCACAACTCTTAGTCCGCGCCGAAACGACAGTCTATGTACAATCTCGATTTTTCTTTTGTTTTACGGCTTCACGTGCAGGAGTATCGATTTAGCAAACCCTTCAAAATCCAATATTCCGCCGCAAGAGTCACTTGGAATCCGGCAACCTAGACTTGGGGCTCTGTCACGGCAAGACGTTGATCCGCAGCAACCTCCGGCATCGTTTGCACCTTTCCTGAAGGCCACCGGATCTCCACCTTCGCACGCGACTCCGCACCCAACCCGAAATGCACCGTCAGATCGCTGGTAGAGGCATATCCCGCGCTTCCCGAAACAGTGCGCACCTGCATGCTTTCCCCGGCGAAACACCGCACCTCGGCGCCTACTGCTGACCGGTTGCTTCTCCTGCCCGCGAGCCGCAGTTGTAGCCAGTGCCGCGCAGGATTCTGCCGCGGACTCCGATTCCACCAAAGTTCAATGGGCGCATTCAAGGCAGTAACTGCAACGTCTATCCGACCATCCCGATCAAAATCTGCGAACACCACACCGCGATGCTGCGCCGCCTGCGCAAAACCATCGCCGGCGCTCTTCGAAACATCCTCAAAACGTCCGCCATGGTTTAAGAACACCCGATTCGATTGCGCGTCCTGCGTGTCGAGTCCTCCGCCAGCGACGAACAGATCGAGCCATCCATCGTTGTCGAGATCCACAAGTCCGCAGCCCCAGCCGTTCAATCTGCGGCTCAAGTTCAACAACCCGGTCTTCGCGCTGCCGTCGTCAAATTGACCCTTACCCGCATTCAGAAACAGTTCATAGGTTTCGTTCTTTAATCCCGTCATTACAATATCGGGCCTTCCATCGCCGTTGACGTCGCCGAAGTCAGCTCCCATCCCGGAGATGTTCCGTCCGTCGCCGTTGTAACCCACGCCTGCGTCAATCCCGATCTCCTCGAGCCCTTTGCCGCGATTGCGAATCAGCAGATTCCGTGCGTTGTCGTTGGCTACAAAAATCCCCGGCCGTCCGTCTCCTGCAAAGTCGGCCATTGCCAGGCCCATTCCTTTACCCAGCAGATCGGGCAGGCCCTGCTTGCGTGTCACCTCCGTAAAGGTTCCGTCCCCGTTATTGTGGTATAGCTGCATTGATTCAGCGTGATACTTGTCGGGATGGCAGTATGCGCGAGCCTGGTCGGCCATCCCGCCACAAATCGGATCGGTTCCCGCCTGCCAGTCGCAGTAATTCGAGATGAAAAGATCCAGATTCCCGTCATTGTCGTAGTCGACCCAGCACGCGCCTACTGACCACACCGGCCGCCCCAGAGATCCCGGACCTGCCAGTCCCGCCTTCCTGGTCACATCCGTAAACGTCCCGTCCCCGTTGTTCCGATACAGAAAGTTCTCGTGGACGCCTACAACGAAGAGATCTTCGCGACCGTCGTTGTCGTAGTCAGCCACGGCCGCGCCCATGTTGTAACCCTGCCCTTGCAGTCCCGATTTCTCCGTTACATCCAGGAACGTGCCATCGCGATTGTTGCGGTAAAGCCGATTCCAGAACTCCGGCCCCGACTTGGTCAGTCCCGGCAGCGTCGCACCATTCGCGCAGAACAGGTCCGGCCACCCATCCCCGTCAAAATCGATTACTGCCAGCCCGCCCGGCAGCGTTTCAACCTGGTACTTCCGTCCGCGTGCATCATTCCGCAGAACGAAATTCAGCCCTGCGGCTGCCGCTCCATTGACCAATCGCACCGGCCCCGCTTCCGCGCTCTCCGGCTCAATGGCTCGTGCGAATTCTCCACCCACTCCCCAGGCCATGAAACCTGCCAGTCTTCGCAGCACTTCGCGTCTATTGATCCGCATCCGCATTTCCCGTGGGTCCGTTTCGCTTCCGGCTCTGGAACGCATCCGAAAGGCGCTTCGCCTCTGCCGACGCCTTCGCCGCCTCGACCTCTTTTCCCAATTGCCGGAACAGCCTTGCCTCCAATGAGTGCAGTGCGCCCCTTTCATCGGGATACCCTGCCGACAACGCCAGTTTGAGATTCTCGAGCGCTTCGGCCGGCTTCTCTGTCTGTGCCAATGCTTTCCCCAGTTGTACCTGAACGTTATGGTCTTGCGGCGACTCTGTCTTCATCTTCTCCAGCCACGGCACCGCCTTGTCGTACTCGCGGTCATTCATCGATAGCATCGCGAGCGTGCCCATTGCCCGTGATCTGTGCGGATCGATGTCCAAAGCCTTCATCGCCGACTGCCGCGCCGCGGCTGCATCACCGTCGGACATCTGCGCCTCCGCCAGCTTCTCATACACCGCCGGATCACCAGGTCGCAGGGCGACTGCCGTTTTGTACTCCGCAACAGCCCGGGCGGCGTCGCTACTAAGTCGCAAAAACACATCCCCCCGCAGTTGGTGCAGCGCTGCTTGATCCTCCGCCTTTGCGTTCAGCTGCATCCCCGCTCGATCCGCTTCGATCGCATAGCATAGCGAAAGCTGGTGGCGTGTCTCAGTGGCAATACGTTCTGTAGCATTCCGACCTTCGAGTCTTTTCTCAAGGAGAGGAATTGGTGCGGAGCACTTTAGGGATGCCGGCGGCTGCTTAGCTTCCTCCTGCAACCTGCGCACTGCTGCAACGCCCGCTTCTGAACTGCGCAGTTCCTCGCCAACCTGCCGAAATCGCTCTAGCGCAAATCCGGCCCACGCGAGAAGAGTCTCCTCCGAATTTTTTCCCCGTCTCACGCCCTCCATAAAAGCAAGGGCGGCCTGGGAGAAATGTCCGAGCCTCGCTTGCGCTTCGCCCAGGTACTCCTCGGGCGTATCCTCTTCAGGATTGGCACGCGCCGCAATTTGCAAATAGCCAACAGCAGCGGCGGCCCTTCCGGTGCGCAAGAGATCGATTCCCAGTAGAAGGTTGGCGAAATAGTCTCCGGGATCGAGGCGCCGAGCCTTTTCGAGCAGCGGAATCGCGTCCGCGTATTTCGCCTGCTGATGCAGAGCGAAACCCTTCTGGAGCAGCAGGCGAAACCCGTCTTTTTGCGCTGCCTGGCCACCCATGCTCGACGCGAGCACGATGCAAAGTGCCGCAACCACCGGGTCGCAAGTTCTTCTCGACAGACGCATTCATCAGCAACAATAGACTCTGCCCTTCCACACCGGCAACCGAACTATTTGAACAGTCAACTCTTTATCGGGGGAACCGGCGAGTGCACGAGCACGTCCTGCATTCGATGCAACGCGAAGATACCGGTTCGATCGGCGCGCACCGAATTGCGCCGCTAGCCGCGAAGGATGCCTGAAATCAACATGGATCGCGAGAACGAGTACAGGTTGAATGACGAGACTTCTTTTAGGATGGTCGATAGCAGCGATCGCGCAGCAAGCTTTGAGTATTGTGGCTCTTCCGCGATAAGCGATGCGGCAGTATCGATTGCAGTCCCTGGGCGCATCGCTGAACGGCACGAACAATCTTGTAGCCATCGACCGGTTCCCGCAAACCGTTGCGCTTTTTAACGTGCATTACCAGTAGTTCATCAGGTGCCGGATAGCGTTGATGCGCTCATCGAAGCAGTGACGCGTCAATATCCGCCTGCCACGCGCACTTCGATAAATTTGGATTGCGTGTTTTAGAGTCGTTGCACCGAATCAGACGGTTCACAGAGCCTGCGCAAAGGAAATTCCTTACCACTCACGGCTGATAAATCTCAGCTTCCTTGGTGGCAGCCGGCCACTTCGAGAATCCGCCAGTAATCAGAACCGTCCCATCCGATAGCAAAGTTGCGGTGTGAGAATGTCGGCCTACCATCATTGCGCCAGCCGCCGAGACCTTCCTGGCCGATGGCTCAAGCTTACCGCTGCAACGTGTCGGTCCTGAAGTGGTACTTACCCGAACCAATGTGTACCGTTTGAGCATCCGCCACTTTTCGGGAGTTCTCCAATCCGCGCACGTCACCAAGTTTCCGGCCGCCTTCATCCCATTGTGTAGCCGGTGGGAAGGCAACCGAAGCTGCTGCACCCTCAGGAATCACTATGTCTAGGGATGCCTTGTGACCGCTACGCTCCCAGTGAACAGCGATGTCGCCCATGGGAGCTCGATAGGATGCCGTCACCCAGTCCACACCGCTGACGAAATGCGGCGAGATACTGATGGCTGAGTCATCGCCACGTGAGAGATCCAGGCTGAGGCCGGCTAGTCCACGGTACAGCCACTCTTCGCCATGTCCAAGCATGAAGTGGTTCTGCGAGCTGTCTGGATTTGTGTCCCACGCCTCGGTCAGCGTCGTGGCACCGCGCTCCAGCTGATCCCCGTAGCTTGGCGGGTCAGTACGCGCGAGCATGGCTGCCAGCACATCCGAGCGGCCGCAATCAGTTAAAGCACGAACAACGTAATGGAAGCCCACATCTCCCGCAGTTACATGATCGGAGTGCGAGTGTATGTTGGCTACGAGGTTCGCCAGAACATCGCGGATGTGCTCCGGCGGCACCATGCCGAGAGCGAGCGGCATCGCGTTGGCCGTCTGGCTGCCGCGATCATATTCATTGGTTTCAGGGTGGAAGAGCTTCGCATTGAAGGCGCCGCGTACAGTGTCAGCTTGTCGCTGATAGAGGGATGCATCCCCACGATTGCCGAGCATCGCTGCCACCCGCGCTATCGTAACCAGGTCTTCATAATAAGTAGCGCTCGCGGTAAGCAGCTTGCTGGTGAGTTGCGCCTCGCCCGGCGGTTTAGGCCCGATGTCGTACCAGTCGCCAAGCCCGAAGTCGAGCAGGCTATTGACTGACCGCGAGCGCAGATACTCTACGTAGCGCTTCATACTTGCGTAGTGTGCACGCAGCGGTTCTTCGTCTCCTGTGAACTGGTAGAGAGCCCATGGGCTCAGCACAACTGCGCTGCCCCATTCAGGGGAATCACGGAAGTCGGTGTTGCGCCTCTTCGCGTCGACGAAAGCGACGTATTCGGGCGCAATCTCCGGAACGAGGCCGCTGGGGAGCTGCGAGTCGGCCATATCGTCGCTCATCTTCTCGTAAAGGCCACTCATGTCATAGTTCAGCATGAGAGTTGAAGCATTGAGATAGGTCTGTTCGAGCCAGCCAAGCTTCTCGCGGTGCGGGCAGTCTGTGAGCACGCTGGCAACATTGCTCAGGACAGCTTGATCGATGAGTGTGTGGATGCGGTTGTAGAGGGTATTAGAACTATTGAACTTCCCAATCGTTTCCACGCCCGCGTGCACAAATTCCCCATTCAACGTGAGAACCTCTGGCGGAGCGCCACCGGGCGTTGCCGGCTGGACGGTCACTTCGATGTAGCGGAAACCGTAATATGAAAAGCGCGGACTCCAGCGCTCTGGCAACCTCGTTCCGCGTAGCGTGTACTGGAACAGAACAGCCCTTCCGGGTCCCGCATCAGCACTATGCTGCGTCACGTCGCCATCCGCGGTAAGCAATTCACCTGCGCGCAGGATTACACGTCCACCTGACTGCCCTTTGACGGTGATCGAAGGCCATCCGCTCATGTTGGCGCCGAGATCGTAGACTGCAACACCTTCGCCGCGCTGCGTGATTCGCACAGGCTTACGTGTCTCTGCAATGACAAGAGGAACATTCTTGCTTGGATGCAGCCTGCCTCCAGGCCCATCTACTTCGTACACATGCTGCCACGCGTGCATGTCGAACGCGGGTTGATCCCAGTTCTCTGGGAGTGTGCGCGCGTCGTAATCCTCGCCGCCATATGTAGACGAGAAGACGATTGGACCAGGATTTGACTTCCAGGATCGGTCGGTCGAGAACGTTTGCGTGCTGCCGTCAGCGTAGGTCACTTCGAGCTGCGCGATCAGCTTGGGTTGGCCGAAGCTGCCAATGAACTTCGTGTACCGGCCCTTCACCCCC
This sequence comes from Occallatibacter sp., assembly GCA_035606555.1. Taxonomy (GTDB): domain Bacteria; phylum Acidobacteriota; class Terriglobia; order Terriglobales; family Acidobacteriaceae; genus Telmatobacter. Next base: position 21,767 of record DATNFD010000093.1, on the reverse strand, counting down.
TCCACGTTGTACATGCCGTTTCCCAGCATTGCACCGAGGGCATTCGCTCCTGAATGGAGCAAATGAGCAACATCGTACGTATCGTAGTTAATCGTCTTGCGATAGTCGGTCCAGCCTGGATTGAGAACGGTTTTCGTGACGTTCGAACCGTTGATGCGGAACTCGTATTGGCCCAGCCCGCTTACGTAAAGCAGCGCCTGCTTTACCGGCTTTCTCAGGGTAATATCGTGGCGGAATACCGGCAGCGGCGGCGGCATGTGGTCGAGCAGTGTGCGGTCAGTCTCCAGTGCCTGACGGGCGCGCGCCTTGTCCGGCTCTGCCGCAATCCAGTGGGCAGTCCAGTCGCTCTCATGCAGAAGACCTACAGTGAAGCTGCCCATCTCACTCCATGGGCCCGGTTGTGCTCCCGGCGAGTCACTGCTCCAGACCTGCACTTTCCAGTGAACGGCTTGCCTCGAGTTGAGTGGTTTGCCGCCATAGCGAATCTGCCAGTACTTTGAGGAAACCACTCTGCCACTGTCCCATAGGTCACCCTCGTCGAACTTGAGCTTTTCAGGCGAGCTGGCCGCGAGAACGCGGTACGCAAACTGCTTCTCTCCCCTTGTCTCATCAGAGATCGCGTGCAGCATCCAGCTCAGGCGTGGGGCACGTGTATCCACTGATAGCGGCGCCTCGCGCGTTTCCGTACGCAGGTGGTTGGGGATGAGAGCCACGCTCTGCCCTGTTACCGGCAGATGGGCTGCCACGATAAGCACAGCGGTCAATGCACGAGCGAGATCTCGACTTATTCGATTCACGGCGGGATTCTCGCTGATGCGGGAAGCTGGATGCAAGTTACAATTTGGAATCTTCGCCTTTGAAACAGACCTGTTGGCCGTCATCGCCATTTTGGAGACGCACCGCAGCAAATCCGGCATTCCGATGGAACGCGATCGAGGCTGTTTGCGATTGGGTGGACAGGCGATCGACGGCCCGCCCGGCAGGGCGAATCATTCAGCTGTAACCCCCTTCAGTGGTGATCGGCTCTCTCCTATTGGCGTGCTCTTCAAATTGCAAGGGTGTCGACCCGAGTCTGTGCGTACCCCAGTTCGCATTTGGAATCTACCATGCCTCGACCAGGATGAGCTCGTGGAGGAACTAGCAGGATATCCAGGCAATGCCCGCTAATACGTGATTGATCCCTTTCAATCGACGAGAACGGCGATTATCCGAAGTAAGAAATTCAGAACCGCTTCACGGGTCCTGGCAGAGTTTCCGCACACGGCTCAAATTACATCAGCGCGGCACGCTCTTTTATAGGTTCCGGGTGACTGATGCCGGAAAGGCCACCGATAGCCATTTCCGAGAACCTATCCGGGGGCGCGAGATAAAGCTTTTCCCGAGCGTCCAGCCACACCACTAATGACGACTCACCGTCGAACAAATTCGCAAACCTATAATGCGATTTTTGGCAAGATCATAAGTATGCCGCTGGAAGCAGGCGAGGAAACTGTTTGCCTGCCAATTCCGGGCGGCGAAACGCAATCTGAAGGCGAATTCGCTTGACTCCTATGCTCGTTAGCCAGCAGAGTTGCAGCTGAAGTCCCGGTGCTTCCCCCTGCAGATTAGCCGGACACTTCGCGAGGTTGATCAGCGAATGTCTTCTCTTGCCGCAGGCAGCACAGGCGTGTTCGCACCGAAAGCTCTCTCCAAGATCATTCTGGGCGCCTCGACCGGAACCCTGATCGAGTGGTACGACTTCTATATTTTTGGCTCGCTCACCTCGGTTCTCGCTGTCAAATTTTATCCGTCCGGTAACGATACATTTGCGCTGATCGCCTATCTTGCGACTTTCGCGGTGGGATTTCTTGTTCGGCCATTCGGCGCGTTGTTCTTTGGGTGCGTGGGCGATCTCGTCGGCCGGCGGATCGCTTTTATCGCGACCCTCGGGATCATGGGCACAGCCACTGCATCGATCGGACTTCTGCCGACTTACCGAACCGCCGGGTGGTTTTCACCCATTGCGCTCATTCTCATCCGGCTCCTGCAGGGCCTTGCCATCGGCGGAGAATACGGGGGCGCGGCGGTGTATGTGGCCGAGCATGTGCCGGACACACGGCGCGGTTTTTACACCAGCTTTCTGCAGATGACGGCAGGCATTGCCATGGTTCTCTCGCTGGGCGTGATTGTGGGAGTACAGCAGTCCATGTCAGGCGCAAGCTTCGAGCGGTGGGGATGGCGCCTGCCGTTCCTGCTTTCGATTCTGCTCGTGGTCGTTTCTCTTTATATCCGAATCCGTATGAAAGAGTCGCCGATCTTCTCGCATATGAAAGCTGCGGGAAGTGGGTCCACCACGCCGATCAGAGACGCATTCGGAAAATGGGTAAATCTCAAACAGGTATTGATCTCGCTCTTCGGCGCCGCTGCGGGCCAGGCTGTTGTTTCCTACACGGGAATGTTCTTTGTGCTCTTCTACATGCAGAACATTTTGCGCATCAATGCCCACACCTCGAATGTCATCATTGCGTTCGCAATCATGGCTGCGCAACCGCTCTATCCTCTTGTGGGAGCGCTGTCCGACCGTATCGGCCGCAAGAAGATCATGATGGCCGGAATGCTGCTGTTCGTTGTGTGTGTTTATCCGATCTACAAGGCCATGCAGCAGGCTGCGGGCAACAATGTCGTCGCGGTCAGTTCCACGAAAGACAAAGTCACCGGCGACATCCACCTCACACCATTGACGCGTGACGCCTTCAGCGGCAAAGTCGTTGCGGCATCCGAGGCGCCTCACCCCAATGTCGCTGCGCTTATTTTTCTTGTCTTTCTGCAGACAGTGTTTTCGATCCTCACATACGCTCCCATCGCCGCGTATCTTGTTGAAGCGTTTCCGGCGAAGGTCCGCTATACATCGGTTTCTCTGCCGTATCACATCGGCAACGGAGTCTTCGGGGGTTTGCTGCCGATGATCGGCGTGAGCCTGTGCGCTTCAACAGGGAACATCTACGCGGGGCTTATCTATCCCTTTGCAGTTACTTCGCTCTGCTTCATGGTAGGCATGGTTTTCCTGAAAGAGAGTCGCGGGACACTGATCTGGCGAGAAATGCGCATCGCGCCGGTGCCGTCTGAAGCGGCAGGGGATTGAGACAGGCACCGGGTCAGCAAGATACCGCAACCCCTCCGACCCTTGGCAAGCGCCGCGTACTTACGGTGAAGCGTCGAGGAATTCGATGAGCAGATAATCTCCAACGCGCTCACTGAGCCAGGAGCGGTATCGTGAAGTCGGCCAGTGTACAAATCGAGTCAAATCGGTCTAGGACTGCCAACTTGGAAGAGTGCGTGCACTCGACCCTTACAATTTCGTTAGTGAGGCGCGAATCTGTTGAGTGGACCCCGTGGCGTCGGATTCCAAGTCCGGACGTCCTCTCTGCTCAGACGCTAACGACGGCTGGTTTTGCCCGACTTGGGCCGATCACCTATACTTTGCATCAGCGATCTGACGGGAAAGGGGAAACTGTTCCTGACCAGTTTGGCCTCAATCTCCTGTGACTCGACTTAGAGGTTCTGACACGAGATTTTGGCCGTGCTTGACATCAAGTTTCGGCCGGTGACATGAATCGGCAGTGAACAGAAAAAAAAGGGCAGATTATGGCGAAATCAGTAAACAAAGTCATCCTTTTGGGTAATGTGGGCAAGGACCCGGAGATCCGTTCTACCGGCGGCGGCACGATGGTCGCGAGCTTCACTCTCGCCACCAGTGACCGCACCAAAGACGCGCAGGGCAACTGGCAGGACCGCACCGAATGGCACAATCTGAAAGCTTTCGGCCGCACCGCTGAGATTGTTCGCGATTATGTGAAGAAGGGACACAAGCTCTTCATTGAGGGCAGGATTTCGACAAGCAGTTGGGACGATAAAGAGTCTGGTCAGAAGCGGTATCGCACGGAGATCATCGTGAACGATCTGTCCCTTCTCTCCGGACGCGACGACGCGGGGGCCGGCTCAGGTTCCTACAGCCGGCAATCCGGGTCCGTCACAAACATCGATCAGCGACAGCCCGCGGGCCATGAAGACTACGGTCAGTCCGCCGAAATCTCCGATGACGACATTCCGTTCTAGTTTTCACCTTGACTAACCGTGTAAACAATATTCATTAACGAGTAGCCGTCGCAGCTGTGGGAAAGTGGGAAACACGAAGTGTTTTCCAAGGAAGCGAAGCTTCTTTTTCCCCAGGCTTCCGTTTTGTGACCTGCCTGAATTGTCCGACACAGATACTGTCGACCAATCGCCCCTGTGGCGATAAAGATTGAAAAACGGAGTTTCAATTTTCAAGCGGGCTCGCCTGCTCTTATGCAGCGATGATGATGCGTCTTGCCTCGAACAGTTCGCGGTCCGCGTTCGGCGCCCTCTATGCAGCGCGCTCGTCGGGAGATTAGATCATTTTCCAATCAACTGCCCGTTGAGCAAGATGCTGCCAGACATCTGAGACACCGACAGCAAGAGCGAGCCAAAGTGTTACAACTCCCAGCACAGCCCATCGCGCAAAAACCGGATGCAGCTTCCGCTGTACAGCCCAATCGATCAATACAACGAGAGCGACGCAAAGCGACCATATGGTCAGAGGTATGATGAAGCTCGGAACACGAATAATTCGGACAATGGCGTTGGGCAGCATGCAGAGCGTGCCGAGCAACATCAGGCGTTTATGGACGTCGGCGCGTTTTCGAAGTGAGAATCCAGCCGCAACGAAACCCGCGAACATCAGCATCTGCGTAAGTTCGAGAGCGAGCACGACAATCACAATCGCAATATCCGGCGCATGTCCCAGCACCTCTCTTCGAGCCGCCATAATCGTTGCCGAAGCACCGAACATTGGCACCAGGGCTGCCGATACCATTCCAAGCAGTCCCAGCTTTCGATGAAGCGCGGTTTTGCCCGCCGGGATTAGCAGCGTCTGAATGAGAAACAAAGCAATCCAGGAGGTCATTACAGCTGCGTGCGCATGGAGAAACAGGGAGAGGTCCGGCTTATGAAACCAGCGATGAAGATAGTACGTCCGAGAGAAACCCACAAACACTGAGATCGCAACCAGCAAAGCAGCTGTAACAAAGAACCTGCGTGACGATCTCTGTATGAGAAGCGCGTTGGAGCGATTCTTAGATACAAGAGCACGGACGATCATAGTTCCCTCACTCAGATGTTTTCTGGTTCGGCGGTGGTCGTCTGTCCTGCTCGCCGGGATGTTCAGCCTCTGCGTCCTGTTCAAGTGACTGCGCCCTGGAGTTCACCGCCTAAGCGCTACATTCGATTTCGACTCGGAGAAGCGGCGGCTCGCCGCGGGTTCTCTCGACGACCCAATAGCGTGCATGGGTTCCGGGTTCATCCATTGAAGGCTCCACTTGTCGGGCTGAACGGGCCCATTCCCCACTGGGCTCATCTCGAATGCTATTTGCGCGATTCGTATCGGAAGTGCGAGCTTGTCCTGGGCGGAAGATGTGCGTACCGCGATGATGAAGGTCGCGACGGCGGAGTCGCTTGTTGCAAGAGAGCTCCGCCGCCCGCAGTCCGCATGGGAATCTTCGATGCGCATATTGAAAATCCTCGTCGCCTACTCCGCAGAATCCGGCGCGTTCCCCGACACTTTGGTTCCATGGATGGTGACGGCGCGTTTCAGTGCACCGCCAACCTCGCCTACATCACCGGTTTGGGTAAAGGAGGTCGCGGTGATGTCTGACCAGACTTCGTGCCACAGCATCTTTTTTCCGTGTTCCGGGAATTGCATGTCAATCGTGAGTTGCTTCCCATCCCACTTCAGAGTGCTGTTGAAGTACGTATCGACGTTGCAGGCAGCTGGACCGGAGTTGTTGCACAGCATGCCGCGCAAGCTGTTTGTGCTTTTGTCCCACCAATGGATCGCAAACACGAACATCTCCCCGAAGGGAGCGTGAAGTTGCTCTTCTTCCATCAGAACGAAGCCGCCAGGGCTGGTTCGCCATAGCTCCTCGCCCGAGCCGGTACCTTTGACATTCGGTGACATGATTCCCGGCACAAAATCATAACTCGTGGACCATCGGCCGACAAGTGCCTTCTCGAGGCTTCGGATTTCTGCGGGAGCTTGCGGAAGGGCTTGTGATTGCGCTTGCGCTGTGACCCATCCGACTATCAAAGCCATGGGATACAGACCCGCTAAGTTTCTGCTCGATCTCCAATTCATCGCATGTTCCTTCCTCGATGCCTCTGTGATTGAAAACGACCAACTTGATCCAGGCGAGTCCTGCTTTTCATGTAGAGTCCGTTGAGATGAACGAAATGACGGGGCATGCCATAGTGATCAAACGTTTCATGACTTCCCTCTTCGAGAGTTTTCCAAGGTTTTCTCCTTTTGGAGCGAGGAGCAGTCGCTCGCTCAATGTCCTGTGCATACCGTACCGATGTAGTCGCCGCTCGTAATCCCGACCGCTGCATCAAATTCTCCTCGCAGGCGGATTTGTCCGGTGGCGTTTGCCATTGCGCCTGTACCGCCTGTAAATGTAATTAAGGACGCAAATCCTCCGTGGCCCGGCGGTAGATCGAGCGTTCCTGTGTCGGTCCCAAAGAGTTCGTCGCCGCTCTTTAGAGTGATGATGCTGTGCCCGGTGAAGAAAGAGATGCTTGGCACTTCCGCCTCGCCGTTTGCAATGATCTTGTCCATGGTGAAGTGATACTTGCCCTGAATCCCTCCCCAAACATTCCCTGCCGTGCAGAAAGGACCGGGACACGTGTTGGCGGGCTGGACTTCGGCCTCGAAACTTCCCACGAGTGGTTTACATTGTTGTGCAGCAACGGGAGCTATCATCGCTGTTACGAGGAACATTGTCGCCATTGCCGAGTTGATATTCCTGGTTGTTGTCATATCTTTCCTCCTTTTGCTTTGGTACGCGTTTCGAACCGCATGCGTCATTACATTTTGTTGCGCGAAGTCCTTCGGGCTTCCTTGCTCATTTCTTCGGGAAATAGCTCAGGTCGGGTCTGAACTCGACAACTTCAGAGGTAAAGAAGCCGCCTGTTGCGTTCTCCACTTGCTCCACGACCGCTTGTCCTTCATTGCGGCCAAATGCGTCCAGCACGATCTCGGGTGGCGCTTTCACAGCCGGGTCATCGAAGCTCGCCCACGTGTTGTGAGAGATAACCAGCATCCAGGTTCCGGACTCGCCGCCTTCATCCAATGCAAACCAACTGGCATCGATCGGGGTCTTTGTCTTTTCGATCGCCTCGCGAAGTCTGGCCAGAGCAGCAACAAAGAGATGGATCTTGCCGAGCGGGACATGAAATGTGTTGATTTCGTAATATTTTGCCGGCCGATCAGAGGTTGCGCCGGTCTCGTGCCCCAATTCCACAACTTCCTCATACATCTTCTGAACCGCCTTGTCCCTGGAACCACCCAGTACCTTGTCGACTTCCGCCTGACCTTGTGCTTCGGGAACTGATTCTTTATCCAAATCGCTCCAATGTAATCCGCGCCGCACAAGAACATAATTCCCCTTGCTCTCGCCCGTGCGCACTTCAAACACGACAAGCGCGTGTGGATCCTTGATGCTGGCGTGCCACGCAGTAAGCTGCTTGCAACCGCCCTCATACTGTTCACGTGCACCAGCTTTAACAGTGTCTTCTTCAGAGATCATTAGACTTCCCGGCTTCTGTTGCGACTGTTGCGCTTGGGACAGAAGCGCAGCGCCGAAACCGAGTGTGACAACAGCGAAACCAAATGCAATGCGTGAATTCATCATGAGGACCTCTCTTTCCTGATGTAGTGGCTGCAGGCCTAAGCTGCTGCCTGGGTTTTGTGGTGGATCCGTAAACCGAGGCCGGAACTGCCGGGGCGCGAACGAGACTTCCAGGTTTTCCATCCTCGATCAGCTTTATTGGGAGGTAATCTCAGGGCTGCCAGGCTTGATTCCGCCGCAGTCCGCCTTAATGAAGCGACTTCTTGATTTGGTGGTGGACTCCCTTGCTTTTCCATCGATCGTCATCTTCATCGTGGTAGTCGAGTGACCGTGCTCGGAATCGAGGAGTTCCATGAGACTGTGCACGCTTGCTTGAACGCGGGGCCGATTGCAGGAGATGTCGACCGTGATGCTGCGGCTCGTGATGTTCTGACTGGCCACGGTGCATCCGGGATGTTTATTGGCCCTGATAATCATCTCTGCCATGCTTTTCTGCAATACGCAGTCGAGAGATCGCATGGCAACGGAACCGTCGTCATCAAGAACGGTGCTCTCCCAAAGACCTTCTTTGATGGAAAGAGTCTGGCTGAACGTGCTTGCAGCGGCAAAAAGCAGGAGGATGCCAGTTAGGATTCGCATCATGAGGTAGACCTCCGTTTCGAGTTGGTTGCTGTGCCACACGGCAGCGCACTGCGTATTGATCTCATTTCGCCTCCTTGATCGTGATCTTTAAGGTGTCGAATTCATTCACGGGCAAGCTCTACGCGACGATTGCGTGCGCGTCCCTGCAGTGTCTCGTTTGTGTCTACAGGGCGTCCCGCGCCATATCCATCAGTGGTGAGTCTTTCCCGGTCGATGTGGTAGCGCGCGACCAGGGCCTGCTTCACGGCGGCGGCGCGGCGCTTCGACAGGTCCAGGTTGTAGGCGTCGCCTCCCAGGTTGTCGGTGTGCCCGCTGACAGACAGCTTCCATCCCGTATGGTTTTGCATCGCTCGCGCGATTTCATCCAACACCGGAGAAGATTCGGGGTTCAACCTGTCGCTGCCGAAATCAAAATAGATTCCATAGATCTCGATCTTCTTCTTCTCTGCGAGATCCTCCTCCATTTTCAGGGGAGATTTCTTTTCCCGTTCCTTCGGATAGGTGATCTTGATGACCTGCAGTTGCGCGCCTTCGCCGAGCTTCCAGGAGAGCATCAGGGGATAGTCAAGCTGGTCCAGGATGTAGAAGTCAGCGGGACCGTCGTCTGTCGTGCAATGCGCGTGCAAAGCCGGCACTGCAGTCGGCTCTTCGTTCAAGAGCAAAGGAAATGCAAAATCGCTGCTACCTTGGCGTTTCAGCGTGCACTCCTCGTTGCCGATCTTCGCAAGCGAGCCATCGCCGCCGCCTTTTACTCCGTCGGGACGAAAGCTGAAATGGGTTGCGCCTTTTTCTTTCAGCTCCGCCAGAACGTCGCGTGATGAAGTGACAGCGGTTGAACCTGGAAAGCTCTGCGGATCGCTGCTTCCGAATACTTCCTCATAGTGATGTGCAGAGGCAAGATCACTACTCAAAACGGTCCGTGAGGCGCTTGTCTCTGAGGATGGAGATGTGGCGGCGCCCACAGATTTCGGCCGTTCGGACCTGTAGGAGAGTGTTACGCCTTTCTCATCGATATTTGTGATTTCTTCAAAAGATTCGTAATCGCCGAGTGTATCGGCAATCGCCGTGACAACCAGCATTCCCTGGCGGAGCGGAGCAGGTGCGGATGTCGCGGTGGAATTCGCCGATGAGGGCTTCCATGGTGCAAAGCCGGAAGTGCTCTCCGATGCGTCGCTGGCCGCTGAATGAGACAAGGTATCGGGGCTGGCGCCCACTGACGTTCTCGCGGCGTTCCGTAGGATGCCGGCTTCGCGAAGCGCAGCTGTCCCCTTCTTCTTTGCTGCGTGATACGCGTAAACTCCGCCACCAATTCCAAGAATTGCCATAGTCAAGAGGACAACCCAGGCGCCGATGGCCGGTTTGCGGGAACTGCTGCCGTTAATCGTGATGGCTCCCTCCGCCCGTTCTGTCGCCGAAGCGGATCCTGGAGCAGACGGCTGAGCATCCGTGCTCCTGCCCGCCCGTGCGGCGCACCGAGCGCATCTCTGGGAATTCGCAACCACCGCCATGCCGCATTGTGTACAGTAGGTCATTGCGTTCGTTTCTCGGGCCAGGTGAAAGCCGTGGTCATCATTCGGTTCTTCCCTGAAAACGTCGGTGTCGTAGTATCAAAATCGCCTCATCGTTATTCGCGCGTGAGTTCGACGCGGCGGTTGTGCGCGCGCCCGTCCAGCGTGTCGTTGATATCGATGGGGCCCGATGAGCCGTATCCATTTGTCGAAAGGCGATCGGGACCGATGTGAAAGCCACCAATCAGAGTTTGCTTCACAGCACCGGCGCGACGCTTCGAAAGATCCTGGTTGTAAGCGTCGCCGCCTATGTTGTCGTTATTTCCATTTACGGTCAGCTTCCAGTCCGCATGATCCTTCAATGCAAAGACGATTTGTTTCAAAACGGGGTCGGGCTCGGGCTTGATCGTGTACTTGTTGAAGTCAAAGTAGGTGCCGTAGGTGATCGCGCGCTCCCGCTCCGCGAGTTGCTTCTCGACAAGGTTGATGGGTTGCGGAACCTTGTATTCGATCTTCACGACTCCGATCCTGGATCTGCCGCCGTTCAAGAGTGGGTCTTTCGATCTCCACAAAAGAACCAGGGGATGTGAAGGATCATCGATGAAATAGATTTCGGCTTCGCTATAGAAGGGCCGCCTCTTCTTGGGGAGAGGACTCTTGCCGACAGTTTTCATTATTCCGGCGAACTTTAGCTGAGACTCAGTGAGCCTGTGCGGATCGAGAGGATGAATAACGGTTGCCCCGGGATGAAGCCGGGGGTCAAAAACATCCTTCACATTGTCCAATGACGCATTGGCATTGGAACTCCCAGCTTGTTGCGGCCGCTGGTTCGGCGATGAAGCTCGTCTACACGCACCAAGAAGGAGCAGAACCACCAGAACACCTCGCAAGAGGGATCGGCAATTGGTCCGAGACTTCAACATGCGCGATGAACGCTCCCGCCGGTCAGCCATTTAAATTCCAGCCTGTTTTGCCGCAAGCGCACCGATTACGGGCAGCTTGAATGTCTTCTTCTGATAGGCGCTGTACATCAGGAACGCCCACAGGCAGAACCCGCCTGCCATCAGCAGAAGATTGATAGGCATTTCAATGAGGAAGAACAGGCCCTTCGTAATTGCACCCAGAACCAGGCCCACGATCATCCAGGCGATCCAAAGTCCGATCCACGCAACGTTGAAGAAAATAGATTGAAAGGCATGAAACCGAACAAAACGATCACTCTTGAACGGATCAATCAGCAGGAAGATGATTCCGGTTATGAGTCCCGCGAAGTAGGTAAGTGCTCCCGCCGCGTTCGGTTCCATGCCTGCGGAAACTGGAGGGGCGCTCGCAACTGCTGCGCTCGTTGTTTGCCTGTGTCCCGCGCAGATCGCGCATGGAGAGTTGCTTTCAGACAGAAGGGCACCGCAATTCTGGCAAAAACTCATGATCTGTTCTCCTTGATTGCTATTTGGGGCTCAAAGCTGGCTTATAACTTTTTCTGCCAGAGGCTTGATTGCATCGACGCCGCAGGGACACTCGTTGAACAAAAACTGCGCCAGCGTGTCTCCCTTTCGCACCATCAGCATGGTGCCTCCTACCTCGTAAGCCTCATCACCCAGACCACGTAGATCGCCAGTCCCTGTCTGTCCGGCCGAATCCGGTCCGGATGCACCCGGAACACCTTGCTTGACGTGATCGAAGGCGGCTTTGCTGAGTTTCATGGCCATCCTTGCAGCCTTTGACTCAAAGCTGACTTCAAGCACAATGACCTCTCCCTTAGCCGCCTCCACGGATAGCTTCTTGTCTGAGGCTTCTTGTTGCTTGAAAAAGGCTCCGGCGATCTGCTGCATGATTTGCTGCTGCTTGGCGTCGATCTCCTGGCCGTTGGACTTAGCCTGGTTACTGAGCATCGATGCCATATGCTTCGAGGTCATATCGGCGGGATCGGCATGCGCGATGTAGCTGCAGCCTTCATCCTGAGCCTGGGCGCGGACGATGGTGATGCCCACGGCGTGTGAGACATCCTCAGTGCTGAGGAAGCGGCAGGGATCTCCTTTGATGGTCGCGTCGGTGTCCGACCCGCCGCCGCTTTTCAACAACGATGCAAGGCCGCCATCAGCAGGCGTCTTCTCCCCCGATGCCTGCCCGGTCACCGCATGGACTTTCTCGATGACTTTGTGCCCGACGTACATTACCCCGGCCACCGCCGCCACGCCGCCCACTGCAACTACAGCCACGGCGGCAATTCCAACTTTGAGTAACGCGTTCGATTTCGCAGGAGCAGCCGCGGTACTCGGCACGCTTGTGGCGCCCGGTTGCGGCGGAACATGCTGTTGAACGGGCTGGTACTGCGCGTCCTGACCAGTTGTCGTCTTTCTGGCACCGCAGCCGCCACAGAACGTCGCTTGGTCAGCGAGAGGAGCGCCACATGTTCCGCAAAAACTTGCCATTCGAACTCTCCTGGCCCGCTGAGGAATCTGGGCCGTTCGCTGCATTGGGAGAGATGAAGCACCTGAATTGCGAAAGGATCAAGCTAACTGAGCATTGAATGATTCCAAACAGGCAACCTGCATGAATACAGTGATTTCCAGCTCCGCTCAAACCGCGTTCCTACCGAACGGCAAAACATGAACGGGATGCTTCGCTTCGAGCGGCGCGGAAAATCGGGACGTCTGGATCTGCGTTCTTCCACTCGCGGAGGAATTCCTGATATTCCGTGCAGCTTTCTCTCATCTGATGGGCAGCCTTATGTGCGCGCGCCAGGCCCAGGTGAGACAAAGGCAGTAAGGGCGAAGTTGGATCGACACCGCGATTGTCCAACAGGTGCTGAAACTCCCGCCCGGCGCCTTGTGCGTCGTCGGCATCGGCCAGCGCAATTGCCCTGACATAAATTGGCAGGAGTGAAGCGTATTGCCCTAACTGGTAGGGAACCGCGGGCATCATCACGTCGAGAATCTTATCTGTGCCTTCACCCTGTCGACCAGCCAACAGACCTGCCGCCATTGGCCGATAAACGCCGATGTTGTAGGTGGACATCGGATAGCTGGCATCCATCGTCCGGCCAAGTTCGGCGGCCTTTTGAGTGTCACCAACCATTGCCAGAGCCACCATGGCTTGACCGTATCCAACTTCGCCCGCACGATCTGAAATCGATGATCGAGCAAGTCGACGTGCCTCCTCCGTCTTCCCCGCAAATGCCAGAAGGATGGCTTCGCCCGTGAGGTCGGAGGATTCGATTCCCGGCAGACCGGCGTCGTGTGCCTGCGCTGCGGATTCTGCAAACAGTTGCTCGGCCTCTTTAAGCTTTCCCTGGGCGAACGCAGCCTCACCCAGCCAGAACGAATCTTCCACTGGATCCTTCATCGCCTCGCCGGCTCTGCGGATCCGCTCTGCATCCCCGCTCGCAAACGCGAGTTGAAAATTCACCTTTCGCAGGACGGAAGATGTCAGGTGTTTCGCGGCCGCTTCGGAGCATACCTGTTCTGCATCCGCATAACGATTGGCCCCGAGAAGGGCCACCGCCAGGTTCGTATAAGGAAACGAATGGTTTGGTTCCAAACGCATCGCTTCTTGCGCGGCCTCAATCGCTTCTGGATATCGGCCAATCAGATTCAGGTCGTTCGCCAGAGCATTCAAAGGACTCCACTCCCGGGGGTAAGTGGTATGCCAGAGAGAATAGATCGCCAGGGCCTTTTCCAACTCAACTGCGACGATATCGAAGTAACGTCCGGAAATAAAATAGCGCTCCGGTTCCGTGGTCCGCTCACGAAGATCGAAGGCCTTTTGCATTAAACTGGCGCCGGTTTTTTCTTCACCCAGATTTGTGTATGCGGAGCCCAACTGCTCATAAGCCATTGCAAACCGCGAATCCAGCAGAATGGCGGCTTTGAAGTAGGGAATAGAATCCCTGGAGCGGCCCTGACTGCGAAGGTCGTATCCGACGCGATATGCATTAAGAGCCTCAAGAGAATCTGTGGTGGCTTGTTCCACCGGGACATTGAAGCGGTCCACGGTTGCTTTCGACTCGCCAAGATCCTGCCGAACGTCAGACAGCATTCGTCCCAGAGCATCAAGTACCCGGTCGCGTCCTTTCGCCTCAGCGGATGCGCGGTCCAGAGGCTCGCCCCCGCCGCATCGCTGAATCTCCATCAACACCAGGTAGTCGTCGGATGCACGGCGGCTGATCGAACCGGATAGGATTGCATCGGCTTGCAATGGCTGGCACGCCTGCCGCGCCATTTCGGATGAAACTCGACCTTGAGAGGGAGGGCGATTGAGACTTTGCAGCGCATTATCGATAGCTGCATCGGAGTCGATGTGAAGCCATGGCGATTGCGACAATTGCACAATCGCCGCACGACGCAGGGAACCATCAAACACTGCATCTCCGGTGCTGTTTGCGAAATCTGCAACGATGAGTGAGTGAACAGGATCGTGGTGCTTCGCACGGATCCAAACGTAGGTGCTGAATCCGCCTGCCGCCAGCAGTATCCCAATCATCGAAGCAATAGCCGGCTTCGAGAAGCCACCGCCACTTTTCGCGGATTCCCGCTCTTCTATGGGGGAAGGCACAACCGAATCGGCCGGCGGTTCAGAGGTCTGTCTGCCATTTTCCGTTTCAACAGGCGCGATGAACTGATACCCGCGGCGGGGAACGGTTGCGACAAAGCGCGGGTTCGCGGCATCGTCCCCCAGAGCCTCACGGAGTTTCGCAACCGCCACTGAGAGCGCACCATCGATTTCAACGTGGATGTCTCGGCCCCAGAGCTGCGATCGTAATTGTGCTTTGCTGACAACCTGACCTCGCGCCTCCAACAATGCGATCAGCAGTCGAACGGGCTGATCCTGGATTCGGACCAGCAGACCTTTTCGCCGAAGTTCAGCGGCGGCGGTGTCCACCTCAAAAAGTCCAAATCTGTAAATCATTGCTGGGGATGCGTCCAGTCTAGGAGACGAGCCGCCTCGATCCTGACTAGAAAATCAGATCGCGCGGTTCCCTGCCAATTATATTGGCTCTGGCATTCGCTCAGAATGGCTTGCTCTTCACCAGCGGTAGACTGTCAGCTTGTCGATGTAAGCATGCGCCGTTCCATAGCCGCCCAGTCCGTCGATCTGGAAATTGGTCAACAGCGTCGATCCCCATCCCAGCGCGAATGCCGAGGGAACGGTCTCGTTGATGTACTTCTGCACACCATCAAGTGTCACGTACTTGTACGTCACGTTGCCGCTGTTGTCACGCGAATATGCGATCTGAACATGGTGCCACGTGTTCCTTGTCCAGTTCCGCGGATTGCAGGGAACCCCGGAGTGGCGCCACTGGTCCACAGGATTTTCAGGGCTTCCGGCATTCGTCGTATAGTCCCAAGTATTCGTGTACCCATCGCACTGGAATCCGTAGATGATCGTCTGCCCATTCCCGATCACCTGGTTCATGTCCATTTCAATATTCGCGATGTCCGTCGCCGTCGAATCAAGATAGATATACACATCGTAGAGAAAGTTGTGAGCGTTCTTGTCCGCACCAAACGACGTCCACCAGCGCTCGCCCGCCGAATTCCGATACTCCATCGCAAACTTCCGGGTGTTCCCGCTGATGCTGGGAGATGACGTCATGCCCATCGTCCCGCTCGCAATGCCGCTCGTCGCTTCGTCGCTCGTGCCCTTCCAGTAATAGTTCTGCTTCTGTATCCCTGACACGACAATTGCGGTCGAAGGTACATTGGACGCATTGGAAGATGGCGTTGCTGTGGTACTGCCCACCGAGATCGCCACATCCGTCACGCACGACGCGCCATGGTTCCCCCACGACTTCACGTGGAGAATATGCGAACCCGTGGAAGACGATACCGTCGCGTTCACTGAGGTGCTGTAAACAATCGTCGTGTTGGTGCTGTTATCGATCGAATAACCCATGGCTGCAATTGTCTGTCCCGAACACGCCGAAGCCGTAGCCTTCAAGACGAAAGGAGAAGAGACCTGCGATCCACTTATCGGCGAACTGACCGTTACGCTGGAATAGGCGGGCGCTGCCGAGACCATCAGCGCAAGACTGGATACTGCAAATAGATACTTCATATGGAGTACTTCCACTTCCCCGAGCGCAGAAACGGCTTGCAAGATCACCTTGCTCGAGAGAAGCAGGTGCACTCCTGCCGCACCTGGCACTCTCTGTCAGATCTACTCGACCCGCAATCTCTGGATTGATGATTTGAAAGTACGGGAGTGCAACTTTAGCGTCAATGCCAAAAACCGCGATCTGAGCCAGTCGCGTGACCATCGTCACTTGTAAGTAGAAGATCGCTCAAACGGGACATCATGGTGACGTCGCCAAAACAGGCATTGCACCTGTTTCGTTGTACAGGCCCCGATCAGTCCGTCGTATAACGGATTTCGAGGCGCCGCATTCTGAAGCAGCAATACACCAGCACAACTGTAATCAGTGCGAGCAAGCCAACAACCGCCACCCACGCTGCCACCGGCTCTGTCTCGACGGTAAGTAGGGCAAAAATCCCTTCCGCCGGGACGCTTACCGGCATCAGGTGCCGAAGGTAGGATGCCACGCTGAACTTCTGTAACAGCGACGGCATCACGGGATTGATTGCCTCCCATCCCCACAGCAGTAGGGCGCCCGGCATCGGATTGCGGAACATCAGGCTCAGCATCAGGAAAATTGACCCGTAGCCAAGGCACGCCAGCACCACCACGAGCAGATACGCCTGAAATTGCGCCAGCCCCGGCCCCTGCAGCATGAAGTCCTGCCCCGCCCCGCCGTACCCGATATACATCAAGACGAAATCGAGCGTCATCGCCAAGCCGAATAGAACAACCGCGCTTACCGACCCCGCGAAAAACTTCGCCAGCAAGATCACTTCGCGACGCACCGGCGACAGCAGATAGTAGTGCAGGCTCCGTTCAATCATCTCGCCGCGAATGAGCCGGGAAAAGATTCCCAGGCACCCGAAGAAGATACCGAGCCGCACATAATAGAGCTGCACAATGCCCGCGAGCACATTCGTGTCTTCATTCATCGAAGAAGGCTGATGTCTATCAATAAGAAGGTGAAGCGCGATAATCGCCGCCGGCACAAACGCCAGGAAATAGATCCACCACGCGCGCTTTGTAATCAGGTTGCGCCTGATCTCGATCCGAGCGAACCGGCGAAACTGGATCCACCACAGCGACCACGGCTGTTGCCGGAGCGTAGCAATCAATTCCGTCATACCGTGCTCCCGTCTGAACCGATCAGGTACTGGTAGATGGCGTTCGCATTATCATCGAACGGCGCAACTGCCTCGATTTTCACCGCGCCTTCGATCGCGATCTCATTCAACAACCGGTAGAACTGGTCCACATCTCCAGTCCTCAAAAAAATCCCTCGCCCATCGGCGTGCAGCCGCGCCTCCACGCAATGGTTCACCGCGAACATCTTCGACGCCAGCAGGTCCGGCTTATCGCACCGGATCAGCAGTTGCATCGGCTTATCGCGAACTTCCTGACGGACCTCATGGATATTCCCCTGCGCTATCAAATATCCGCCGGTAATCAAAACAACTCGGTCCGACACTCGATCGACCTCATCGAGTATGTGGCTCGAAATCACGACGTGCATTCCCTGCCGCCCGAGTTCCTGGAACAACGCAAGCGACTCCGCCCGCGCCATTGGGTCCAGTCCGTTCAGGGGCTCGTCCAGCACCAGCACGCGCGGATGATGCGCAATCGCCTGCGCCAGCCGAATCTTCTGCCGCATCCCCTTGCTGTATCCGGCGATATTGCGGTGCGCCGCCGCTGCATCCAGTTGCACGCGCTCCAGGGCTTCGGCCGTGAGCCCCTGCGCGTCTTCGTCGCTCATGCCAAACAGCATCAGGCTATCCAGTACGAACTGGAACCCCGTCAGCCCCCGTGGAAACGAATCAAACTGAGCGCAATACCCAACATTGCAGAAAAACTGAGTTGCCTTCGACGGCTCCAGACCGAGCACGGAGATCCTCCCCCGCGAGGGCTGCACGAGTCCAGTCATCAGGTTCATCAGCGTTGTTTTGCCCGAACCATTTGGACCCACTAGCGTCGTGATGCCCGGCGAGAGCGAAAGCGTGATCCGGTTGACCCCCAGCACCTCGCCATAGAATTTCGAAACATTTTCGAACCGGATTGTATCTGTCATCGCATTCATCCACGCACCACCTCTCGCGCACGAATACGTGCATTCAACACCGCGACGCACAGGAGGCTTGCTGTGATCAGTACGCCCACAATCGCCGGGTTCGGCAGATCCACTCGGTCCGGGAAGATGGTAGGCGCACCCACCAGGCGCTGCCAGAGCTCCGACATCACAACAGGGAAATTCAGGAGCATTCCCCATTTCGTGCGCAAAACCGTGCTCACAATGGCTCCCACGCCGGCCGGGACAAAGATGACAGCGAACATCGCTCCGGTCGCGATCACCCGCCACTTCACCCAGGCCGACACAGCCAGACCTATCAGCGAGAGCACAACGATCCATATCAATGTCCCAACCAAAAGGCCGAATGCGATTCCCAAATGCTCCATCGCCCAAGGCACTGGAGAGGCATAGCTCTGGTACACAAAGAGCACCAGAAGCGGAATCCAGGTTACGTAGGAGAGTGACAACGCCAGCGCAATAAACTTGCCGACCACATACCCGAATCGCGACACCGGATGACTCAACAAAATCGGCAACGCATTATCGCCCAGATCAAACGAAACTAGCCGTGGCGCAATCCAAGCCGCGAGCACCAGCGCAAACCAGCATTGCGTCTCCAGCATACCTAGAAAAAATTTCTCGTTGATCTCTAGCGCCGGACTCCCGCGCATCACCAGCATCCGCGCCAGTGGATTATTGGCGAGATACATCACGACCATCTCTACAATGCAAGGGAGCAGCGCCAGAATAGCCAGCCCAACCGTGATCTTCGACCCCCATGCCTCGCCCAGACCGTAGCGCGCCAGCACCAGCGGACGTTTCCATAGAGCAGTGGTCGGCCCGTCGTAAGGCCGGTAATCATGCTGGAAGACTGACATGGTCTATCCGTCCTCCTTCATATTCCATTGCCCTCAGAAAGATATCCTCGAGCGAATCGCGCCGCGTCTGGATCCGCCGGATTTCCGCACCCGCCTCGGCCGCCGTCACGTAGAGATCGCGCTGGCTCAGCGCATCCGGCATCACCACCTTCACGCGATCACCGGCGAACCGCGCGCACTCGCAGCCCATCGCCTGCATCTTGTCGGCGAACGCTTCGGTGTTCCCCGTCATCTCCATCTCGATAAAGTTGCGATGCGACCGGCGTTCTTCCTCGATATTCGAGATCGCCGCAATCCGACCCTTGTTCAGAATCAGTACTTCATCGCACGTCTCATCAATATCGCGCAGCAAATGCGACGAGATCAGCATGTGCATGCTGCCTTCTTTGCGAATCTCTTTGATCAGCTGCACCATCCTCTGCCGCGCCGTAGGATCGAGCCCGTTCGTAGGCTCGTCCAGGATCAGCAGCTTCGGCCCATGTGCCAGAGCCTGTGCCAGCTTGATCAGCTGCTTCATGCCCAGCGAGTACGTGCTGATCTTGCGATACCGCACTTCACCGAGGCCAACATAGAACAGCGCCTCGTGCGCGCGCTCCAAAGCAGCAGAGGGCGGAAGGCCGGAGAGCTCCGCCATGTACCGCACGAATCGCACTCCGCTCATATTGCCGATGAACGAATCGTTCTCCGGCATGTATCCAACGCTCTGCCGGATGCGCATCCGGTCCGTGCGCGCATCAAGCCCCAGCACCTGGGCGCTGCCCCCTGCGGGTTCATGGAATCCAAGCAGCGTATTGATCAGCGTAGATTTGCCCGCTCCGTTCGGACCCAGCAATCCAACAGCGTGACCGCGCAGCTCTCCCGTCAGCCCATTCAGGACGGTGCGGCCGCCAAGCCGCACCTCCAGCCGATCCAGTGCAATCACGCCCATGCGTATCCTTACGCTCTGCTTACTGCCTTAGTTCCGTGTTGTCCGCGTGGCCCTGCTTCTGCGCTTTCAGAATTTGACCCAGCGTCAGAAAATCGAACCCGAACAGATTGCTGTTGCTCGCCGCTTCGATCCGCGAGTCCTTCCCCCATGCGCAAATCGCCGTCGGGTGAGAATCCGCCGCAAGCTTCTTGATCGCATCCGCCGACCCGCCGCTCAGTTGCGAAAGCAGAGGCGTAACCACCGGCCCAAGATTCTGATATGCGACCGCCGAGTAGTTCTCATTCTGATCTACTGGCAGCAGCGCCTTGAAGCTCGATGAACGTGCCAGCGTATTCCCGCTCGTGTGCGTCTGCAGTGCTTCCATCAGCAGCGCCCGCGTCGGCGCAATGATCATATACCCGCTCGCATACGTGTACTCCGCAACCAGCGCACCCGTTCCCGGATCATGAACCTCATAGTACGTCTGTCCACCAGCCTGAGTTTTGCTGATCGCAATTCCATGCTTGTCTCTGCCCTGGAAGTGCGCGTCCGCAGCCTGCACCAGCCGTTCCAGCGTCGCCTCGAACCGCCCAGAGTCCTTCACCTCAACCACAATCTTCCACGACGGCGTCGGCAGTACTGGTCCATCAAGCGCGAAAGCGAACTCCCCGCCAACATTGGCCGCCAGGTCATTGCGAATATCAATTCCCAATTCCGCCTGCGCCTTGTTGAACTCGTCCCCCTTGTGACCATCCGCCGCCATCATCGCCATCATGTCATCTACAATCGATGCCGGATCCTTCGTCACACCGGCAACGGCCAGCGCTGCGTTTGGAGAAACGAAATCAAGCGAACCCACCGGCGCCGGAGCACCCAGCCACGACGCCACGCGTTGCCGGTTTCCTGCAAACTGCAGGTTCAGGTGATTCTCCGTCCCGCTGTTCGTCTGCCGGTGTTCGGCAATCAGGTACCGCACCCCGCCAATGCCCGACTCCTGCATGAACGTCGTCGCGTGCTGCCCGCCGTGACCAGCCATCTCCTCGAGCATGCGCTGCAAATTCGCCGCCAGAATAATCCCCGCTCCCCGGTTGTAGGCCGCCGTGATCTGTTGCCCGAAATCCCCGGTCCCAAATCCGCTCGCGCCTGCATTGAGCTGTGCATCGATCGTCTTCAACGTCTCAATGCTGTTCGAGAACACCACTTCCTTCTGCCGGACCAGCGCGTATCCGCCATGTCCACCTGTCGATGCTGCATTCAATCCGTTCTCGTCCAGAACCGTCAGGCCTTCGTGCCCTTCCTTCGCAAACTCCTGCTTCAACAGATCGGCCAGGCCGCTCCGCTGTACATCCGCGACGACTGCAAATCCAGGTCCCGTCTGCTGCTTCAACGCAACGATCACCATCTCGTCGCCGATGTACTGGCTGATGTCGTGCAGCTTATTCACCAGTGCATCAAGTTCAGCAGTCTTGTCCTGCTTGCCAGTGTTCCACCACCGCTGTAGCACTGGGCTCTGTTGCAGCTGATCCTCAAAGATCGCCTTCGCCTGGGTCACAAAATCGCCGAGGTTCGGGATACTCACATACAGCTGAGTATCCGCCGGCATCCGGTTCAGCAGATCGCTTCCATACCGCGGCTGCGGCAGCGGAATCTGCTCAATCTTGTGTTGCAGTACCGAAAACTGCGCCAGCAGTTCCAGGTATTCATCCCGATTCGGGCTCCACGCGACCTGCTCGCTCAGCGGTTCTGGAGCAAGGTTCTCCGTGGTCGTGAACATATTGCCCGCATGCACCATCGACTTCACACCCGCATGCCGCACCTCTACCGCCCCTTGCAGAACCGCAACGCGCGATCCCTTGATGCCCGAATTCACCGAGAACACCGTTCCCGTCACCGCTACCCGGCAGTCTTCCGTCTGTACATAAAGATGTCCGGACTTCCGATGCGCCGCCTTCACAATCAATGCGCCGCGATCGAGATCCAGGGTCGCATTATGTCCGCGCGCTCCGAAGC
>DATNFD010000092.1:0-18526 GCA_035606555.1 Occallatibacter sp. | reverse complement strand
GTAGAAGCTGCCGATCCACTTGGCAATCGTCGAGGTGAACTTGTCGACGGCGAGGCGGGCGTGTTCGTTGCCGTTCTTGATGGCTTCGCGCAGATCACGCATGTCGTTGGAGACTCCGCTCATGCCGACGAGTCCCGACTTTTTGCTGATCACGGTTTCGAGCTTGTCGGCGGCTTTGAGGGCGTCGGGTTCTGTTTTCGCGATCTGCTTGAGGATGAAGATCACCACGCCCGGATCGATGTCGCCGGTTCGGGACGCAGAGATGATTCCGCCGCTGGGCGTGAGGCCCATCGAAGTATCGAGGCACTGGCCGTTGCGGATGGCGGTAATCGATGCGCCGTTGCCAAGATGAGCGACGATGAGCTTCTCGGGGATGTTTGGCTGAAGCTGGTAAATGATCGACTCGTAGGAGACGCCGTGATAGCCGTAGCGGCGAACGCCCATCTCGACGTACTCGTCGGGAATCGGCATGCGCTTGACGACGTCAGGCATCGTGCGATGGAAGTAGGTATCGAGCACGGCAAAGTTGGGAATGCCAGGGAAGAGCTTCAGCGCCTCGCGCATGATGTAGACGGCAATCGGTGTGTGCAGCGGAGCGAGATCTGCGTATTTGTCGAGGTTGTCAATCAGCTCAGGTGTGATGAGCTGGTTTTCGCAGACGCTGGGGCTGCCGGAAACTGTGCGATGGCCGATGGCCTTGGGTGCAGGGAACTGGCCGGAGTTGAGAGTCTTGGCGACAAGCGCGAAAGCCACAGAGCGGTTGGGCAGATCGGGAGTTTCGTCGATGAGCTTTTTGCAATCGGCATCCTTGATCCAGAACTTGCCGTTATCCGTGGCGATGCCGTCGACGGCACCTTCGAAGATTTTCGTGCGCTGGCCGTCGACGGCTTCGTACATGGCGAACTTGATGGAGGAGGAACCACTGTTTAAAACCAAAATCGGCAAAGACGACATGAAAGACTTTCCCTCTTGCTTGTAATTTGAACTTCTTCAAAACTCATTTCGTTTTGTCCGGCTGCCATTGCCACTGCTGAATCTCGGGCAGGTCTTCGCCGTGCTCGGAGACATAGAGGCGGTGGCGCTGGATCTGTTCTGAGTACCACTGGCGTGCATTGTCGAGTTTCGGCGCAAGGCGCTTGACGCGGCTGATGGCGTCGAGCGTGAGCTGGAATCGGTCGATATTGTTGAGCACGCACATGTCGAATGGCGTTGTAGTTGTGCCTTCTTCCTTGTAGCCGCGGACGTGCAGATTGTCATGATTGTGGCGGCGATAGGTGAGGCGATGGATACCCCACGGGTAGCCGTGGAATGCAAAGATGGTCGGCACCTTGGGCGGGAAGATTGCGTCGTACTCCTCGTCGGACAAACCGTGCGGATGTTCCGACTGCGGCTGAAGTGTCATCAGGTCGACGATGTTGACGACGCGGACGCGCAAATCAGGCGCCTGCTCGCGCAGAAGCGTGACCGCAGCCAGCGCTTCCATGGTGGGTACGTCACCGCAGCAGGCGATCACGACCTCCGGATCGCCATTATCATTGGATGCCCACTTCCAGATACCAAGACCTGTGGTGCAGTGCGCGACCGCTTCGTCCATCGTGAGCCACTGCGGAGCGGGCTGTTTACCCGCAACGATCAAATTGATGTAGTGGCGACTGCGCAGGCAGTGGTCGGCTACAGAGAGCAGCGTGTTGGCGTCGGGTGGTAGATAGATGCGTACGACGTCAGACTTCTTGTTGACGAGGTGATCGATGAAGCCTGGGTCCTGATGGGAGAATCCGTTGTGATCCTGCCGCCAGACCAGCGAGCTGAGCAGGTAATTGAGCGATGCGATGGGTTTGCGCCACGGGATGCCACGCGTGACTTTGAGCCACTTCGCGTGCTGGTTCACCATCGAGTCGACGATGTGGATGAAGGCCTCGTAGCAGCTGAAGAACCCATGGCGGCCCGTGAGAAGGTAGCCCTCGAGCCAGCCCTGGCACATATGCTCGCTGAGAATTTCCATCACGCGGCCGGTGGGGCTGAGATCGATGTCGACGGGCAGCGTCTCGGACATCCATGTTTTGCCAGTGCCGGTGATGACGTCGCCAATGCGGTTGCTGGCGGTTTCGTCGGGGCCGAAGACGCGGAAGTTCTTCGAGTCCTGGTTGGCCTGCATGACGGCCTGCAAAAGCTTCCCGAGCACGCGGGTGGATTCTGCAATAGTGGCGCCGGGCTTTTCAACTTTGACGGCAAAGTCGCGGAAGCTGGGAATGCGTAGCGGCTGCCAGAGCAGTCCGCCATTAGCGTGGGCGTTCATGCCCATGCGGAGACGGCCCTTGGGAGCGATGTCGGCGAACTCGGAGCGGAACGCACCGTCCTCGTCGAAGAGCTCTTCCGGTTTGTAGCTGCGCATCCAGTCTTCGAGAAGACGAATGTGGTCGGGCTTCTCGCGGAGTTCGCTGAAAGGAACCTGGTGTGCGCGCCACGTATTTTCGACAGGCTTGCCATCGACTTCCTTCGGTCCTGTCCACCCCTTGGGCGTGCGCATGATAAGCATCGGCCAGGTGGGGCGCTCCGTCGATTTGCCTTCGCGCGCAGCTTTCTGGATTTCTGCAATGCGATCGAAGATGTGGTCGAAGATCTCCGCCGCCTTTTGGTGCATGCTAAGGGGATCGTCGCCTTCGAGGGTGTAAGGCTCGTAGCCGTAGCCGCGCATCAGGTCTTCAAGTTCCGCATGAGGTATGCGCGCCAGAACTGTGGGATTGGCGATCTTGTAGCCGTTGAGGTGCAGGATAGGCAGTACCGCACCATCCGTAGCCGGATTGAGGAACTTGTTCGAGTGCCAGCTGGTGGCGAGAGGGCCGGTTTCGGCTTCGCCGTCGCCAACAACACAGGCGACGATCAGGTTTGGATTGTCGAAGGCCGCTCCATAGGCGTGTACGAGCGAGTAGCCAAGTTCGCCGCCTTCGTGGATAGAGCCGGGAGTTTCGGGGGCGACGTGGCTGGGGATTCCGTAGGGCCAGCTGAACTGGCGGAAGAGGCGCTTGATGCCGTCGCGATTCTGCTCGATGTGCGGGTAGATCTCGGAGTAGGAACCTTCAAGGTAGGTATTCGCCACGAGGCCCGGACCGCCGTGTCCCGGACCAATGATGTAGATCATGTCGAGGTGGCGTTCTTTGATGAGCCGGTTCCAATGGACGTAGAGGAAGTTGAGACCAGGCGTGGTGCCCCAGTGTCCGAGTAGCCGCGGTTTGACGTCGTCGAGTGTGAGCGGACGTTCAAGCAGCGGATTGTCTTTCAGGTAGATCTGCCCAACGGAAAGATAGTTGGCGGCCCGGAAGTAGGCGTTCATCTTCTCGAGCTGATCGGGAGAGAGGGGGCCCTGGGTGCTGTCGTTGGGGTTGGATTTGTTCCGAGTGGTTTCGGTCTTCGCGGTGGTCGCAGTCATGGGGCACCTCGTAGGGGAAGAGATGTGACAGTTCAGGCTAGCAGCCGAGTGTTAAAGCCGGGGTGATTGAAGTCACAGGGACATGAGATGCCGAGGCGCCATGTGGGACTGTCTGGAAATCCATCGAGATGCGGCGGTTTACAAGGAGAAGGACTGTTCTTTTTGCCGTTCTTTCGGGGTGCTCCGGAAGTGGCGTTTGAGGCGGAGAATGCGCGATTCGAATCCATACCAGAGCAGGGTGGCTACAAGAGTGCACGCAATAAGTCGGAAGGCCACAACGGCGATATTGCCGGGGATTCCGTAGGGATTGAGTCGCGCGTCGACCCAGCCGAAGTAGACGAAGGTGCCGATGTGTGTCATGTAAAGGCCGTAGCTGATCTTGCCGTAGTAGGCGAGCGGGCCGCGACTAAATGCGACATTGACGGGAGTATGGAACCCCGACGCAGCAATCGAACTGAGGACTGCTCCACCGAAGAGCGTGGTGAGGGCGGAATCGAGGTACGCCGTGCCGCCCGCGATCGTGCCGGCGCAGATAAATCCGACGGGCATGGCGATGAGCCCGATCGTCAGCCAAGCGCGACGGCTGAGCGGAATTGTGTAGAGCCCGAGCGCGAGCAGACTGCCCATGGCGATGCCGTCGATATGCGTGAGCGTGTGTGTCGGAGTGATCCACGCGAAATGGCTCATTCGGAAGAGCGGTGCGGCGATGAGGAAGCTGACGAGCAGAGAGGCGAGCATCCATGGCGCGCGCAGGATGCGGACGACGGGAGCCCAGAGAAAGTAGTACTGCTCTTCGATGGCGAGAGACCACGTGGGGCCAATGGCAGGCGGCAGCGTGATGTGGAAGAGATTCTGTAGAAAGAGAATGTAAGCCCACCACGGTGCGGTTCGGAAGGCATCGAAGACGGGCAGTCCGACGAACCACGGCGCGTTGAAATAGCAGACGAGTAGAACAAGGACGTAAACGGGCCAGATTCGCAGCGCACGTCGGGCATAGAAATTGCGGAAGTAGTGCGGCTGGGTGCGCGATTCCAGCAGGATCGACGTGATCAGAAATCCGGAGAGTACGAAAAACAGGTTGACTCCCGCCCATCCCCAGAGCGATGCCTTGTAGAGAAGCGTGTGTTCGAAGCGTGGGTGGCAGTGATAGAAGACGACGCCGAGGACGGCGATGCCCCGCAATCCCTGCAGTTCGGGAATGTAAGAGGGGAGCCAGGATGGGCGCTGGATGAGCAAGAGTGAAGATTAGCAGGTGAGAATCCCAAGTCTCAGAAACGAGACCTGGGACACCCAAAGGTTTGTTGTTCCGGACATTATCCCGCCGCGAGTTCTTTAGCCCGCTGCGTTGCGCGCATCACCGCCTTGATGAGCGTGACGCGCAGACCGCCTTCTTCCAGTTCAAGGATGCCGTCAATGGTGCAGCCGGCTGGTGTGGTCACTTCGTCCTTGAGCAGCGCGGGGTGGTACCCGGTTTCGAGGACCATCTTGCCTGCGCCGAAGACTGTCTGCGCGGCGAGCTGCGTGGCAGTATCGCGGGGCAGTCCGACCTTCACTCCAGCCTCAGCCAGCGCCTCAATGATGATGTACACGTATGCAGGCCCGGAGGCGGAGAGACCGGTTACGGCGTCCATATGTTTCTCGTCGACGATGACGGAGCGCCCGACGGTTTCAAAGATGCGCTGGGCCAGCTCCATCTGCTCGGGCTTCACGAATCGTCCGCGGCAGAGCCCGGCGACTCCCGCGCCGAGCGCGGAGGGCGTGTTGGGCATTGCGCGAATCACCGGGATCTCCATCCCGGCCGCTTCTTCGATGGCGCGAGTCTTCACCGACGCGGCGAAGGAGACGATGGTCTTCTCTGGCGTGAGGGCAGGTTTAATTTCAGCGATAAGATCCGGGACCTGGAAGGGCTTGACGCCGATGAGGATCAGCTCTGCCTGGCGCGCGGCTGCTAGGTTGTCCGTGGCCACATCGACGCCCCACTGCGCGGCGCGGGAGAGCGCCTTCTCCGTGTGGGCCACGGTAGCGTGGACGTTTTCCGCCGCAAAGAGGTTCTGCTTGAGAAAGGCCTGAAGCAGGATTCCCCCCATCTTGCCGGCGCCGAGGACGGCGACGTGGAGGTCGGGGATTTGCGCGGGAGCTTGCGTGGCCTCAACGGCGATCTCAGGCATGGTTTTTCCTTTTGGGAGAGTGTTGTTCACGTCAAGGATAAATGGTGGAACAGGAAGAGCGAGATCGTTTAGTGTTTGGCGCCCCAGGGTGGCTTGTTCGAATCGGTGCCGGTACCGCTCGAGGTTGGCGCGGAGATCGGCGGCAAGAACTGCATTTTGGTACTGCTGGGCGAACTCGAGGGCTTGGCGAATGATCGTTACGGCTTGAGTGTAGTTGCCGGTTTCTGAATGCATGGCCGGCAAGCATCTGCAGGATTCCTGGCTCCCGGGTGTTGGTGAGGAGGGTGCGGGTTCGAGTTGCGGACGAGCTTCTGTAAATCGGATGCTGGGAATTTCAGAGTGAAGCGCTTGCCGCACAGGGCTGGTGGGTATGCAAAACTGCATCTGAGGGATAGAGGACGCAAGCATGGAATGGCAGGATCAGGGAATCAGTTCGGATATTGAGGATCGCAGGGCAGGCGGCGGAGGAGGCGGGTTTGGATTCGGCGGCGGCATGGGAATCGGCGGATTTATCCTGCTGTTAATCCTTAGCGTTGTTACCGGGCGAAACTTCTTCTCTTCAGAGGGCGGATCGGCGAATGTGGACCAGGGGCCGCCGACCTCCAATGGGCCGGTCCAGCAGTCGCCCGGCGAAGAACGCGATGTCCACCTCATCAGCTTCGTGCTCGACGATACACAGAAGACGTGGAGCCAGATCTTTGCCGAGCACGGGCGCCAATACCGCCGCGCAAAGCTGGTGCTCTACCGCGACCTTACTTATTCCGGCTGCGGGACGGCGCAGGCCACCACGGGGCCGTTCTATTGTCCTGAGGACGAGAAGGTCTATATCGATCTCTCGTTCTGGAATGAACTGAAACACTTCGGGGGCGATACGGGCGACTTTGCGCAGGCCTATGTCGTTGCACATGAACTCGGACATCATGTGCAGAAACTGCTGGGTATTGAGCAGCGAATGCGCCGCCTTTCGCAACAGGATGAGGGCGAGCAGAATCCGCTGTCGGTCGATCTCGAGTTGCAGGCCGATTGCTTTGCCGGTGTGTGGGGCCACAGCACCGAGCAGCGGAACATTGTCCATCCCGACGATGTTGCGGGAGCGCTCAGGGCCGCCGCCGCGGTTGGCGACGATCACTTACAGCGCATGAGCGGCAGAGCAGTTAGTCCCGAAAGTTGGACGCACGGATCAAGCGCGCAACGACAGGAGTGGTTCAAGCAGGGGCTCGACAGCGGAGACGTGAACGGCTGTACCACCTTCAATGGCAGACTCGCGCCATAGCTGGCAGGTCCTTTATCGGATTGCACACCTCATCAAGGTTGCGCGCCGGTTTTCTATTGTGCAGTGTCCAGCATCAGCTTGGTTCCGAGATCGTGCAAGGTTCTGGTGAGTTCCTCGGAGTTCGGCGAGCACTCGCGGCTGCAGCGCATCCAGAATGACGAAAGTGCCGACACGGATTCCGGGGACTCCTTCAGCACTCGATTTGTGAGTTCCTCCGCCGTTTGGTATCGATGTGCATGAGCATAGCCGTCGATAAAAGGGAACCACTCCGAAGCGTCGGTCGGCGAATACCCCCGCTTCATGACATCATCTCCCAGGCTGGCTACTCTGTCCCAGTGCTGGAGCTGCCTTTCTAAATCAGCTTTCTGGTAGAAATAAGCCCACTCATGTTTGGGCTCCGGGCCGAACAGCTTCAACAGCGGTCCACCGGGCACGCCCTCCGTGGCCGCAGAGATTTCCTCCGGATGGGAGACTTGCGCTACGCTCGCGGACAACATCGAACCCTGAACGATTTCTCCTGCTGTCGAGGGTGAGATTACTCGCAAGGTGCCGTCTGGTGATAACCACGACACCACACTTTGCGCAGTCGTCCCCGCAAATGGAAACGAGCGGAGATGCCTGCTGATCGGGGAAGAGGGTCTGAAACTCGGCTTCCCCTCGGGGGTCCGCCGCATATCGAACATGAAGTAATCCAACTTTCCGGCGCGATCCTCGCGTTTATAAAGCATATCCAGAAGCCCGGGAGTCTCCCCCGAGCCTATCGACTCTGAGAGACCATCGACAAAGATCGTGCTGCCTGGCTTGATGTCGGGGAACCGCCAGGCCAATTGCCAGAAGAGCGACTTCTGCCCAAGCCAATCGTGCCGGTATGTGTTCATGCTCTTCAACTGAAATACGCTGAACGCGAACATGAGCACACTCACGACGATCATTCTCGCTCTCTTACTTCTTAGAGCCCATGCGAGAAAGCACGCGAGTGCGATACACGCGGGGAGCATGAATGGATAAGTGAATCGATCTCCGAAAGATAGAATCGGCGCGAAGAATGCGGTCTGACCCGAGATGAATGGCAGTCCGCCGAAGATAAGCCCGACGATACTCATCGCGGCGCCACCCCAAAAGATGCCACGGGATCTTTCCTCCGCCATCTCGGCCTTCGCCGCCGGCTTATCGCTCAACGTCAGTGATCGCAGCGCGTAAACCGAGATTCCGACAATAATCAGTCCGATCACCCACGCTTTATTCCCCGCTATACCGGGACTAATCTCGTTAGCATCAAACGGACGGGAAAAGGCGTATACAGCTCCCATCGCGATGTTGTGGATTGCGTTGAAAACGAGACCTCCGATCTCCCGTACCGGATGATGTAGCGCCCTCGACAGCAAGTAGGGAATGTTCTTGTCACCGATAGCCCCGTAATGCACCTCGTGGAAGATGAAGCTACGCCAGAAGATGTATCCAGCCCAGGTGACTGCATAAGGGCTCCATCGCAGTCCGGCCTCTCGAATTCTCTTGAGATCTAAACCGTCTTCTTTGGAACTGCAGACCCAGATGACAACGATGCGCACGAACTCAAGACCGACGAAGTATTCCGTGATCAGGTATGACCCTACGGTTAGAACCAATGAAACCAGCAGAAATGGCCACTTATAACGAGGTCTCTTTATCGCGAAGACCGTGAGCAGCAACGATGTAGCGTAAAGCAGGAAGCTGAAATTCTGAGAAAGATAAGTTAAAGCGATCGCCTGCTGCGTGAATCCGGGGTAGAGCAGTACAAATGCGGCTACGATCCAGGCAACATCTTTGCGCTTTGGCCACAGTTCGCAAAATAAGAAATACAGAACAATAGACGCGATACAGCGGACTCCGTCGTTGGCTGCCTGCCAGCCGACGGGAGAGATTCCAAGGAACGGAGCAAGCCGGGCATAAAGCCAGCCGGAGAACGGACGGTTTCCGGTGAAATACCTCGCGAGACCTTGTGATCCCAGAGCGTTGTAGACCCAGATCACCGGCCAGTCGTCCCAATAGAAACCTACTGAGCGAATGAACGTGCCGTAGACGAGTGCGCCAATTGCGCACAACGAGCTGATCGCGACGGCATGCATCCGTCGCAAATTCGATTGCTCGCCAGGAGCCCTCCTAGCCGGAGATGATGCCTGAAAATCTTTGCTCGCGGATACTGCTGTTTTCATTTGCTGAAGCCCTCGCCGCGACATTCACGGTGCGCGAGACCAAATAAAGTGGTCGGTTCTTTGCCTGTTCGTACAGCTTGCCTACATACTCGCCAAGCAATCCAATGCTGACCAGGGTTGCGCCGCCAAGAACGCTCACGAGTACGATCAACGACGTCCACCCCGGAACTACGTACCAGTGGAAGAACACCGCCATTAACGCATGAATGCCTTCGCCCAACCCGCCGAGTGTTACGAAAATTCCCAGCGTGATACTTATCTTTAGCGGGAGCGCCGAGAAGGATGTTGCGGCCGTCCAGGCCAGGGTCACCATCTTTCGAATCGTGTATTTGGAGGAACCCGCAACTCTCTCCATCTGTTCGTATGGGACGCCGATTTGCGGAAATCCAACCCACGCGACCATGCCGCGAAGGAACCGGTGAGTCTCCCGCATTTCCTGCAAGCCATTCAAGCACGGCCGCGAAAGCATCCGAAAATCACCCGAATCGGCAGGCAGGCCTTCATAAATGAAGGTGCGCATGAACCGGTAAAACAGCCAGGACGTAAAACGCTTGAACCATGTTTCTCCCGGGCTCACCTGGCGCTGTCCGTAAATCACATCGTAGCCCTCGCAATACCGCTCGAGCATCCGATGGATCACGTGCAGGGGGTGTTGCAGGTCGGCATCCATCGTGACGATCGCGTCACCCGTAGCGTAGTCCAAACCGGCCGTGAGAGCAGCCTGATGCCCGAACGAACGGGAAAGAGTTACGACTTTGATTCGGGGATCATTGGACGCCCACTGACTAATGATCCCGAGGGTTCTGTCGGTGCTTCCATCGTTAACTAAGACAACCTCTGTTTCGCAAGATACTTCCGTCATGAACTTGTTGAGCGCGGTGTAGAGGAATGGAGCAGACGCCTCTTCATTGAAAAGGGGAATCACAAGCGAGAGGCACGAAGGATATGGCCGCTCTTGCAACAAGTGGGAGTTGGTGTCTGGCATCGTCGTCTAATTTCAGGTTTGCCGTAAGCTGGGTTGCATTCTACACCCGAAAATGCGTCGTCGGCGCGAGCCTTCTGGGACAGAAGTTCTCGCCGTGTGGTGGGGTTACGGCCAAAGTCTTGAACGGGTGCTGGGATTAATTGTCCTGTCCCTGCGCTGAATGATCAATGCGCCAAAAGGGTAAGCAGCGGCGAACCTTGGTAAGCAGCGCGTGATTACTGAAATCGTGGTCTGCCATCCGAAGAATCTCAAGTTAGCAGAAAACTGCTTCTCGCCGTCAGGGGTAGAGCGAGTTTATTGTCTGTCTGGCTTTCGATCAGCCGACTTGGCTGTGAAGTAGTCTCGCTGGCTTGCGCAGCGCGTTCTCAGTCGCGAATCTGGGACCAACTGCTGTGGGCACATATATTTGCGGCTCGCGTCGCTATAAATCGCGGTTTATGCCTTCTCTGGTGGTAAGCCATTGACAACACGAGCCCGCCGCTCGGAGAACTGCATACGACGCGGGTACAGACAGGCAGATTCAGGAGCTGATGACGGCGATTAGCGAATCGGAGAGCCCGATTGCCGTCAATGAATCGTCTTAGACTTCCGGTTCATGTAGTCCATCAGCAGGTACTCGCCAAGAGTGTCAGGGGTGGTGAAGTACGCTTTGCCGCGGCACATCTCCGAAACCTTGTGGACGAACTGGACGAGCCCGTAGTCGGAGGCAAGCATGAACGTGTTGATCATAATGTTCGAACGCTTGCAGCGCGCAACCTCTTCCAGAGTTTCGCTCACCACGAGCGGGTCGAGGCCGTAGGCGTTCTTGTAGATGCGGCCATCGGGAAGGGTCAGCGCTGAGGGTTTTCCGTCGGTGATCATCACGATCTGCTTCATGTCCTTTCGCTGGCGTGCGAGGATGCGCTGCGCCATGCGGAGACCCTCGCAGGTATTGGTGTAGTACGGGCCGACCTTAACGCGCGCGAGCTGCGAAACGGGAAGTTCTTCCGCGGAGTCATGGAAGAGCACGAGAGAGAGCGAGTCACCGGGATACTGCGTGCGGATCAAGTGCGAAAGCGCCATAGCGACTTTCTTGGCCGGCGTAAAGCGATCTTCGCCATAGAGGATCATGGAGTGCGAACAATCGAGCATCACCACTGTTGCGCACGAACTCTGGTACTCGCACTGGTGCACGTGGAGATCTTCGTACTCGAGCTTCAGCGGCAGACCAATGCCCTCCCGCGCAATCGCCGATTTCAGGGTTGCGGTCGTATCCAGGTTGAGAGTATCGCCGAATTCATAGCGCTGCGACGCACCATGAGCCTCGACGCCTGTCGCCCAATGTCGGGTGTCGTGGCGTCCGAAGTTGGATTTGCCGAGCGAGCCAAGCAGATCGCGCAGAGTTTTGTAGCCGAGAAAATCGAGACTTTTATCGGTGACTTCGAACCGCACTTCGCCCTGAACATTCCCGGCCTGCCCCATCATCTCTGCCATCTTTGACGGATCCATATTCTGGCCGAATGAGATGTAGTTCTCCTGCTGCATCCTTTGAATGAGCTTGTCGATGAGCTCATCCATTTTGTTCTGCATCATCGCCTGCTCGAGCTGCTCGCGGATGCGATCATCGAACATCTCGCCGGATTCGAGCAGCTGCCGAAGAGCTTCGCGCAGATTGTCAAGCGTGTGGTCGAGATCCTGAAAGCGCAGATAAGGATCCCGGAAGCCGGAGTCGAGCAGATAGTCGGAGAGAGCCTTGAGGAGGTCTTCAATGTCCATCTCGGAGGCAAGATCGCCGTTGAATTTGGTGTAGCGAACGCGCTTCATGCATGTACTCCTTCGATGTGCGCGGTTAGTTCAAACCGCCGCCGCGTCCGGTTCGACGTGCTCGCTGCCAATCGTCAAATTCGACCTCAACATCCCGTTCCTGCTTGCGCGACTGTTTTTCGGGCGCCGCGAAACCGCGTTCTTCGCTGCGGCTGAGCTTACGATGGGCAACCAGACCTTCGAGCAGGAACTCGGCTGCGGCCACAGCGCGCGGCGGCTCGTCGGAGACTTTTACCTGAAGCGGAGAAAGCTTCTCAAAGAGCCCCTGAATCTTTCTGAGGTCCGCCAGTGCCGCCGAGCTTGGCTGGTTGTCGTCGAGCTTGACGGTCCCGCCCAGATTGAACCATTGCTCGATCTGCTGAGTGTTGGTCTCGCTGAAGTAGCGATCGTAGATCTTGCCGACCGCGGTGCGGATGAGCTCGCGAACCACGGTGTCGGCGCCCCGCATCTCGCCTTCGTACTCCAGCTCAAGTTTTCCCGTAATGCCGGGCAGTGCGGCGTACATGTCGCTGATACGGGGAACGGCAGGCGTTTCGCCATTGACGAGCGCTCGGCGTTCGGCGTTGGAGATCACCAGCTCCATAGTCGAAATCGGAAGTCGCTGGCTAACGCCGCTGCGTTTGTCCACTCGCTTGTCTTCGCGCGCGGAGAAGGCTATTTGCTCGACGACCGCACGCACGTACGGCGGAATCTCGATGGCTGCGGAGCCACGTTCTGACCATGCTTCCTGAGCGGTGATCGTAATGCCTTGTTCAAGGCTCTCAGGATAGTGCGTGCGAATCTCGGAGCCGATGCGATCCTTAAGCGGAGTAACGATCTTGCCGCGCGCGGTATAGTCCTCGGGATTGGCGCTGAAGACAAGAGCCACATCAAGCGCAAGTCTGACAGGATAGCCCTTAATCTGCACATCGCCTTCCTGCATGATGTTGAAGAGCGCAACCTGGATCTTGCCGGCGAGGTCGGGCAGCTCGTTGATGGCAAAGATGCCGCGATTGGCGCGTGGCAGCAGGCCATAGTGCATCGTTAGCTCGCTGGAGAGGTCCTGAGCACCGCGAGCTGCCTTGATGGGGTCGAGATCGCCAACGAGGTCAGCGACGGTGACGTCGGGCGTCGCAAGCTTTTCAACGTAACGCGACTCGCGATCGAGCCACGCGATCGGCGTCTCATCCTGTCGCTCGGCGATGAGGTTGCGGCAGCGTTTGCAGAGCGGACGATAGGGATTGTCTCGGATTTCGCAACCGGCGATGTAGGGCAGATGCTCGTCGAGAAGCGCAGTGAGGGCGCGCAGGATGCGGCTTTTCGCCTGTCCTCTGAATCCGAGCAGGATGAAATTCTGACGTGAGAGGATCGCATTCACAATTTGCGGAACGACCGTATCTTCGAAACCGACAATTCCGGGGAAGAGGGTCTCATGTGCCCGAAGTCTTCGGATGAGGTTCGAGCGCAGTTCATCTTTCACGCTGCGGGTGACGAGGCAAGCCTCTGCATATTGTGTGTTGCGGCGCAGTTCCCCCAAAGTCTGGGGAAGAGGGTGAGCTGCTGGCATCGAGTTGGCTCCTGATCCGGCGAGACCAAAACCGGTATGTGTATAGTAGACGCGCACCGAGGGCATTCCGGCGCAGCGAAGATTACGCCGTTTTCATCATCTGAAGCAAGGGATTGCCACGGATTGCAGTCTGGAGCGAACGGGAACAGCAGAATGCACAGCGTGAGTTGCTGTGCATTGGAACAAACCGCTGAGTTTAGAGGTTAGTAGCCGTTTGCGACGAGCCAGTCTTCGGTAAGTTCGAATGCGGGCTTCTTTGACTGCATTTGCTGCCAAGCCAGCTTCACCAGGACGTCTGCCTCGATGTTGACAGGAGTGCCGATTTCGAGTGAGTGCAAGTTCGTCCGACAGTAGGTAAGAGGAAGGATCGCGATGGAGATTGAGTCTTCCTCGACTGCGGCAATCGTGAGGCTGATGCCCTCGATCGCGACCGAGCCTTTGGGGACCATCCAGTGGCGCAGGTTTTCGGGAACGCGGACTTTCAGAGTCCAGTCGGTCGTTTCGCGGTTGAAGTCAGAACTGGTAAGGGGAACCACTGGATCAAGCGCGGCAAGGACCCCAGTTCCATCCACATGCCCCTGCACGATGTGTCCACCGAGAGGGCTGCCGGCGGCGGTGGGCAGTTCGAGGTTCACCTTGGCGCCGGGCTTGAGAGAGCCGATTGAGGTGCGATCGAGGGTCTCCTGGGCGAGATCGGCATGGAAGTAAGTGGGATCAAGATCAAGGGCAGTGAGACAGACACCGGAGATGCCGAGAGAGTCGCCTTCGCGAAGGCGGCTGGCAATTCCGGGGGCTTCAACCGTAATACGGCGAACGCCGCCGCGATCTGTCAGCGAGATAAGGGTGCCGGTCTGCTCGATAATGCCGGTGAACATGGATTCATTGTAAGGGAGCAGGGAACAGCAAGTAACAGGTGAGGTACGAAGTGGGTGAGCCCGGCAAAGGGCGAAATGTCGCGGAAGATGCCGGGCTAACGTGCATGCATCAACAGGTAACAATCGCAGGTTCAGCGGCGTCCTTCACGCGAAGGAAGCCAAAGCCTTTTTCTCGTCGTCGTGGACGTCGAAGACGGTGTAGAGCTTGGTGATCTGCATCAGGTCGTGAACGCGCTTAGTGAGATTGAGAAGCTTCAATTCGCCTCCGCGGTTCCGGAC
The DNA here is from genome assembly GCA_035606555.1 of Occallatibacter sp. Classification (GTDB taxonomy): domain Bacteria; phylum Acidobacteriota; class Terriglobia; order Terriglobales; family Acidobacteriaceae; genus Telmatobacter. The sequence continues at coordinate 3,978 of DATNFD010000092.1, read as the reverse complement.
GGAAGTAAAGGAACCAGTCAATTCGCCAAGGCCAGCGCTGTCGATGTAGGTCACTCCAGCAAGGTTCAGCAAGATCTTCTTGAATCCATTGTTCACCTGATCGAGGACCTCCGTGCGAAGAGCGGCGCTGGCATCGCCTAATGTGATCTGGCCATTGAGATCGATGATAACGATGCCGTTTACCTGTCGCGTAGCCATTTTCAAGCTCATGAACGTTCTCCTTTTGAGTTCAAACTATATTACTCGTGCGGATCCAGACAGTGATCATTCGCCTTGCTTTTGAGACGAGATGCGAGTGAGTGTATATTCCTTTGGCCCCAGCCTGATTGTGACCTGATCGAATACGTTTGCTCCATTGTTGACGAAGTGGATCTGCGAGGGAGCATCGTTGCAGTAAAAATCCGTATCCGAGGTTGCAATAAGTCCATAAGGCACGGGTTGCCCAGTGCCGAGCGCGTACAACTTGTCGTTCTTGAGGGTGAATTTCGCAACCAGAGGGCCGAATTGGTAATCGCCGAGGTAACGCGCGAGAGTCTCATGGGAAGGATGAACGATAGGGCGCAGAACGGGGAATTCATACGTCTGACCGAAAAGGATGGCAGCGAGATCCTGACTCAGGAAGATGTTGTTGGAGGTCTCGAAATTCCAGAGAACGATGAGGGCGGCGTCGTCATCGAGATAGCGATTGAACTGGGATACGAAGCCGTTTACCCATCCTCCGTGCCCAACATAGCGGTGACCGAACTCCTGCCCGATCATCCAGCCATAGCCATAGTCGGCGTCGGCGGGAAATGGCGGGGGCGCTGACCAATGTCCGTATGCAGTCCATGCTTTTGCAGTGATCGCGTTGCTGAAGAGTCGGCCTTCTTTAAGAGCGCGGTCGAAGCGATACATATCATCGACGGTTGAGCGGAGCGACCCGGCAGCGGAGGGGTGATCGGGATCCACATTCGGCGCATTCACGACGCTTTCTCCATCCCATCGATATCCGGTGGCGCGGTGGGGAACGAGATCCGGCGTGTGGTCGATGGCGGTGTGAGTCATGCCTGCAGGCCGAAGGATATTTTCGGCGAGGTATTCTTCGTACGGTTTGCCGCTCACCTTCTCGATGATGCGGCCCAGAAGGATATAGCCGGAGTTGCTGTAGCGGAGAACCTCACCGGGTTTGCTCAGGAGCGGTTTGTCGGCATATTCGTGAAGCGCGCTTTCAATGTGGTTGGGATCATACGTTGCTGCGTTGATGAAATCCGGAATTCCGGACATGTGGCAGAGCAACTGGTGGATGGTGATGGCGTTCCAGGCTGAGGGTAGCTCAGGCACGTATTTTGAGGCTGGATCAGTCACCTTGAGAAGGCCTTTCTCCTCGAGTTGGAGAACGGCCAGGGCAGTGAACGACTTGGTGATTGAACCGATGCGATAAACAGTGTCCGGTGTGTTGGGCACGCCGAGCTCGTAATTCGCCATTCCGTAGCTTTTTCGGAGGAGGACCTTGCCATTCTTCGCGAGTAGTACGGTACCGGAGAAGCGGCCTTGTTGGGCCCAGGTGGAGAGGTACTGGTCCGCGTTGGCGGCGATGTCCTGCGCGGCGGCGATGCCTGCAGCGCAGATTGTGATTGCAGCGGCGATGGAGCGGAATGAACTTAGCATGCGTGTCCCCTTCTGATACAGGCCGGCCTGGATGAGGAGCGCCAACATATCAGGGGATAGTACGTGTGGAGTGCGCGCGCGGTGCGGGTTGTCACATCGATGGGTGATATGAGCGCAGGATTCGCTGGCTAAATGTGGGTTTGCGTGCTGAAGATAGACTGATCAGCTTGATTCCAGTCGGGTACATGGATGTTTCGACGAATGAGCGCCGCCTTGTGCCGTCGTTTGAGAAGGCGAAGGCGGCGCTGGAGACAGGAAGTTCAGCGGGGCCATATCGCATATTCGCCGTTTACGAGGTGAAGTGGCCTGAAGAAAACACTCAACAGGCGGCTAGATCCTGGATTGAGACTCTGAATTTGTGCCCTGGCCAACTTTATGAGATGGAGTTCCAGGTTGGTTGCATACGACTCCAAGAATCAGGAGTGGGAAGAGCCGTCACTAACCGTTGTGGTTTTTGTTGAGGCGGACTGATTAAGTTCGAGCGCCGTAATGGGCGTTTCAAAGCCTGTCGGGTCCTGGTCGAGGCGGATTCGGACTTCAGGCGTGCCGGCAAACCAGGCGGCAAAGATGAAGCCGATCACCGCAGCCATCCCGGCGACGCCGCGGAGAATCCATTGCATCGTGTTGTCTTCCACCATGAAGCTGAAGGCCAAAAAGGCGAACGCGAACCACAAGCCGAAGAATTCGGCGATGAGGGCGCGAGGTCCATCGACCGCGGGGTCCTTGTCGAGTCGCATTGCGGTTCCAATAATGGCGGCAACAGCAAACAGCCCGGTGAGAAGCCCAATTCCGAAAAAACTGAATACCTGCTGATACATGGCCCGAAGAGCCTCCAGATTTAGCAGCGGGGTCCCTAAGACTTTCACGAAGTTTTAAAGCAACCTTAATTGGACGACAGTTTTTCGCGGCGGGTTGTCGCAGCAGGAAAGCCCGGTGACGAAATGCGGTGGAAAACACGGTTTCTCTTTTAAATCATGGCTTTCGCCAGGGGTCGGAAAGAAGCGAGCCGAGGACGAGGTCTTCCCCGGGGGATTCGAGTGTGAGCTGATTCAAGCGGATCGGACTGCCAAGGCTCTGGAACGCCGGTACAGCGTCTGAGCCCATGATTTGTGGAGAGACAAAGATTTCCAACCGATCAACGAGTCCTTCGTCAAGGAAAGCGGTATTAAGACCTGAGCCGGTTTCCGTCAAGACCTTGAGGTTGCCTTCGCAGCCAAGTCGATCGAGGACGGCTGCTAGAGGAACTCGACCGGTGCTGGATGGAAGAACCTTAACATCGACGCCGCGGGAACGCAGTTCACGTGCGCGCGATTCACTGGTGGAGACAGTAAAGATGATTAAGTCGTTCTTAGCGGTGCGGACGATCCTGGAGTCGTGAGGCGTGCGCAGGGCGGAGTCGAGGATCACGCGAAGCAATGGGCGGCGACGCGCCTGGCCGCTGCGGTCGGTGAGCAGAGGGTCGTCGGCGATGACGGTATTGACGCCGGTAACGATTGCGTCGGCCTGCCGGCGGAGATTCTGGACGGCCGCGCGAGATTTTTCACTTGTGATCCAGTAAGGCTCGCGGGAACTGCGGAGATTGGACCGGGGTGCGATGCGGCCGTCGAGCGTCATGGCGATCTTCATCACGACAAAGGGACGCTTGTGCTGAATCCACTTGGCAAAACCCTCGTTGATGCGGCGGCCGTCTGCTTCACAGACACCAACTGTGGTCTGGATTCCGCTGTCCTTTAGAACATCCATGCCGTGACCGGAGACATTGGGGTTGGGATCGGTGGTGGCCGCCACCACACGTGAAAGTTCCGCGGCTATAAGCGCCTGGGTGCATGGGCCGGTGCGGCCGGTGTGGTTGCAGGGCTCGAGAGTGACGTAGGCCGTGCCCCCCCGGAGCCGGTCTCCTCCATATTGTTGTCGGGCTGCTTTCAGAGCAGCGACTTCCGCGTGGTCGATCAGGTCGTATTCGTGCCAGCCCTCACCGATGAGTTCGCCGTCTCGGTCAACGATGACACAGCCTACGGCGGGATTGGGCGAAGCTAGACCTATGCCTCGGCGGGCCAACTCGAGTGCTCGCTGCATCCAGCGGATGTCTTGGGCTGGTATGGTCATTCGACGTCAGTGGACGTTCTCAGTGTAACGGGGGCGCCATCCGCCGCGTCTCTGGAGGGAGGGGTATTGACACCGCCCGTCTTGCCGGATCCTGGCGAATGAAATAAGCCTCTATCTCAGAAAAGGGAGATAAGCCGGCGTTGTTTGTTTATACCGCGTGAACTCATCACCGAATCGCTCCGCAAGCAGGCGTTCTTCCGCCCGTACCCTGATCTCGGTGCCAAT
>DATNFD010000091.1:0-33311 GCA_035606555.1 Occallatibacter sp. | reverse complement strand
ACCAGCGTCGCTGGAAAAACTTTGAGATGCCGGGGTCAGGAAGACGCTGTTATGCCTCGGACCGCGCGGGGGAAATTTGCAGATGGCCAACCGAATTCAATCGAGAGTTACGCCTGATCACAGGCTACTTGATACCTCATAAAACGGCGAGTTACTTTCTCAAAACTGATCCCTGGCTCCTGGAGTAAGTTTCTTCAACAGGAACTCCTGCACCACTGTGCTCACCATGCGCTCGCCTGTGCTGAGCGCAAATCCCATGAATACCAGGCTTGCTCCGCGATTTGATTCAGGGTAGTACGCGTTCGCGATTGAACCGGAAATCAAATCTCCGCCGAGACTCGAAATGTTGATTTCGTTTCTGCCGTTATCGCCCCGGCAGATGAACGGGGCAGAGAGCGCATGTTTCAGCCTTGATTTCGTCGAGCCCGTTCCCTGGTAGAAGTAGCGCGGGTCCTGGTGAAACAACGCCGGCAGAATCGCTCCGCCGAACATAATGTCCGTGGCTCCATCTGCATACACTGAGCCAAACCGCTCGCCGTATCCGATGGCTCCCTGGCGATAGTTCGGAGTATCTCCCGCCTGATTCATTCCTGCCAATGCAGCCGCGCCCACAATGCTTACTGGATCTGTTGCGGCTCTATAGGCCATCTGAAACTTCAGCTTCGTCGTCAAGGGAACTGCATTCTTCGAGTCGTACACAACATAAAAGTTGGGAATGAAGCCCATTACGCGCTGTTGTTCTTCAAGCCGCACCTGTTGCGCAGCCATCTGCTCCGTCGACGAATACACCGTGACCGACGAGACACCTGCGTCGAACTTCAACTTGATGTTGGTAACGCCGAAGAACTGGCCCGAATTCAGCGCAATCGGGGATGAAGTCCAAGGTTGGAAGCCCTTTGCATTGACCGTCACGCGATAAGGTCCACCCGGCTTCAATCCCGCGAACTGAAAAAAACCGGAATCATTTGCAACTTGGGTTTGATGGATCGAGGAATCCGGTCCATCCAAAACAACAGTGGCTCCAGGGATCAAATCGCTGTTGACATCCGTCACGGTGCCATTCAGTTCAGCGGGCCCTGCATCCGGAGTAGAGGGCAACGCGGGACTCGCAGTTGGAGTAGATACGAAGCCCTGCGCGGCGCTATCAGGACCGGTCGCCGGCCCTTGTGCTGCGGCCACAATAGAAATGAACGCGGCAAGAGCCGCGGAAAACAAGAAAGATTTATGGCGCATCCATTCACCCACGGGGAAAATCGGTGCACCAGTTCGAAAACCCTTTCGAGCAAAATCGAACAGAACACCTGAGGGTGCATCCGCCACATTTCGGCGGCGGATGCGTCAACCTAAGGAGATATTCTCCTTGGCGATTAGACGTAGTTTGCCAAGGTTGGATACAAAAAGATGGCCATACCTTTCATCCGGCTACTACTTTCGTCACTAGGCCGCGCCCTGACGGCTTTTAAGTTCCTTTAGCATCAGTTCGACTTTGTCCTCGTTCTCCAATGCGCGGAACTTGTCCTCGAGTGACCCCGGTGTAAGCACCTCAGTAGCCGCAGCATTTTCGGCTGCTGTCACGTGGACCTTGCTCTTCATGCGGCCGATGGTGTTTTCCTGATCGTTGCCGACGACATGCTGGGCCTTGGCTGCTCGCCCAATCACTTGAGCGCGACGGTGCTCTGCGATCAGCATCTCGCAATGTGCGCGCGTCTCCGCGAGCTTCTGCTCAAGTTTGCGAAGTGCCTGGCGGAGATTGTCGGCCTCGTGCTTCTGATCTTCAGCCTGCGCATTGAAGCCGACCGCAAGTTGTTCCTGGCTCAACGCACGCTCGAGCGCGGCGCGGGCAAGATCGTCCTGATTCTTCTGCACCGCGAGTTCGGCTTTGCGATGCCACTCCGCGGCCTGGTGCTCGTGCTCCGCCTTTTTCTTTTCGAGAAGATGCTGATCGGCAATCGCGATCGCCACCTGTGTCTTCACTTGCATAAGCTGGTTCTCCATATCAAGGACAACCTGTTTCAACATCCGTTCCGGATCCTCGGCCTTCTCAACAAGGTCATTCAGATTCGCTCTGAGCAGCGTGCTAACTCTATCCAGTAATGACATACCAAACCTCCTCCTCGCTTCTGAATTTCACTGTTTCCGTTTCCGCCCTACGATTCATTCGTCACTTTGCTTGTGGCTTCGCTCCTGCTTTGGGAGTTGGCTTTTCGCTCCCCGGCTTAGCGGATACAGGTTTGTTCGCCGGAGCGATCTCGGCCATTTCCTTCATCATTTCTCGCGTCATTGCCTGGCTTCGCTGCCCAACCTTGCCCATCACGAGCGGCATATACTCCTGCGCGATCACGGGCTGCGCATCCAGCAGATGCTGCCCTGCGGGTGAACCATAGAACGCGATTAACCCTTCAACGTCGTCTCTGCTGAGATGCTTCTGATAAATCGAGGTCATGTCCGTCAGCATCTCGTCCGCAGGATACAAATCCATTGCTCTCGCCACGTATTTGTTCATAATTGCCTGCATTTTCTCGCGCATTTCCGGCGTCAACTTTGAACCCGAAGGCAATCCTTCCTCGGTCTGTCTCATCGCGGATTGAATCTGCTGTTGCACCATGCCCGGTACCATTGTCCGCATCGATTGCATCTGCTGCTTGATGCGCATCACTTCAAACAGTTTGGCCAACTGATCCGCCGATGGTTGCTGATCTGCAGGTATCGTGGTAGCCGGCGCTGCCTGCCTCGACGCCTGCTCTGTCAACTGCTGTGCGCTCTGGCCGCGAACACACGCGGAAAGGAGCACTCCCGCCGTGCAAACGATCGCGATGTTGCGAACTGTACGAATCATCGTTTCCTCAACTTTCTTCTACATCTCGAAAGGTGGCCCGGGTCCCGCGAAAGCGAAGACCCGGCAAGCATCACGCAGGGAGTTTAGTGTTGTTGCGCCGCGTCGCCATTGGCCTTCGGTTTATCCTTCATCGCCTGCACGCTGGACATCAGTTGCTTGATATCCATGCCGCTCAGCGCCTCGAACAAAGCAGGCACCTGCGCGGCGATCTTCGTCATGTCGCCCGTGATCTTGTTTACTCCGGCGGCCCCGTCGTTTCCAGTGGACACAATGGTGATCTTGTCCACCTTCGCCAACGGCTCTGCCATTGCACGAACAACATCGGCCATGTTGGTCAGCAGTTTGTCGACGACTGCGGCCTGGTTCCACTCCTGGTAAGCCTCAGCCTTTACGTTCATGGCCTTCGCTTCCGCCTCGCCCTTCTGGAAGATGATGCTTGCTTCAGCCTCACCTTGCGAACGGATCGCGGCAGCGCGGCCCTCTGCCTCAGCAGCCAACCTGTTCTTTTCTGCAAGAGCCAAAGTCTCGATGCGTTGGCGATTGATCTCTGCTTCCTTCAGGATCGTTGCAATCAGCTCCTTCTCGTGACGCGTGATCTCGGCTTCCTGCACCTTGATCTGGCCTTCCTTTTCGACCTGCTGCACCTTCACCTGCTCGGCCGTGACCTGCTGCTGCATGATGTTGGTCTGGATCTCATATGCCTTGTCGGCTTGTGCCTGCTGTTTCCGGCTCTGCTCCGCGTATTGAGCTTTCGAGATATCGAGGTCGCGCTGTGCCTGAGCCTGCCGCGATTGCGAGGCTGTCTCTGCAATAACGCGCTCCTGGTCAGCCAGAGCTTTTGCTACAGCAGATTCGCGCAGTGCCGTCGCCCGCTTGATGGCTGTGTCGCGCTCTGCATCGGCCGTGGCCATCTCCGCGTCGCGCTTGATTCGCGCTACGTCGGGTTTGCCCATATTCGAGATGTAGTCGTTCTTGTCGCGGACCTCTTTGATGGTGAACGAAATGACTTCGAGTCCCATCTTGCTCATGTCTTCGGCGCAGGTTGCGCGCATACGCTCGCCGACCATTTCGGGCTCTTTCACGATCTGTTCGACCGTAAGCTGGCCGATGATGCCGCGCTGGTGGCCTTCCATTACCAGGCGAATCAACCCCTCGCGCTGGGGCGGAGTCTTGGTCAAAAACTGCTCTGCCGCTGTCAGGATCGAAGCCTGATCGCTGCGCACCTTGATTTGCGCAACTGCTTCGACTGTGACTGCTACGCCCTGCTTGGTATAGAGATCCTGTTGCGGAGCCACATCGAAGCTCATCAGCTCAAGGCTGAGTTCGCGGCAGTTCTCCACCATGGGGAAGATCACTGTGCCATGCCCCTTGATCACACGTGGCCCGCGGAAGCCGTAAACGATCAACGCTTCGTTTGGGCCCGCTTTGCGATACATCCTGGCCAGAATGCCCATCAGGAAGATCAGCGCCAATACTCCCAGACCGACAAAGAGAATCATTTCGTTCGTCATTCGATCCCTGTCCTTTCAACAGGGGTTGAATTCGGGTTGATGGTTGAACTGCAACTACAGCGAACAGTGCACGGTGCTCAGCAAACTGACCTGATCCCTCGAGTTGTTCACTGTTTTGCTTTATGCCTGTTTCTTGGAAACAACTTCGCCAACAATCCCAGCAGAAGAATTCCTACCAGGATACTCATCTCCGTAATCAGCGTGGTTGAATTGCTCATACATCCCGGTCCTTCGGCCGGGTACTGCCAGTTGCAGGGTGGTCCGCAGCTAAACGCTGTCTTTTACACCCTGGTCTCTTGTTTGCTCGTTCCCAGGCTCGCGAGCGGCAGATCTTCCCACCGCTTTACATATGCGATCCCTTTGTCGTAGCGGATCACGTAAACCTCGGTTTCTTTCTCGATGGCGTCGCCATCTTCAGAGCGCGCGATCGCGGATCTCGTGGCCCCGAGTTGTTGATAGACAATCTCTCCCGTCCCATCACTGCGAATCGGAGAGGAGACGCGACCCACCACGCCCACGACATCGGTTTCGAACGCAGTCAGCTCGCGCTCATGCGGCATCAGTACCCTGGTCAGGAACATGAAGATGATTGCTCCGCCGGCGATTCCGCAGATGGCTGCGAGAACAACCACAACGCCCGCCACAAAGCTGCCGTACTTCGTCAGCAGGTATCCGGCTGCTCCAAACCAGCAGAGGAAGATCATGATCGAGAACGCGTTCCACCAAGGCACCTCCGGTCCGGCGTTCGCTGCTGTACTCGCTGTGCCGTTCATTCCAGCCGCGTGCACCGCTCCTGCTCCGTGCGGAACGTGTACGTGCGGAATGTGCCCAGCATGGGGAACATGAACATGCGGCAGATGCGCGTGTCCCCCGAAGTGCCCCATGCCCCCTAACAGCGAGACGAAACTCAGCATCAGTCCCGCAAGAAAGCAAACTAGATAAAACGTCTCCCAGTTCATACGCCTTACCCCCAATTACCTGCCGCGTGTTGTCGCCGTCTTCTGTTTCTTAACGTCTGGTCTCTGATCGCCGTTTCTGAGCACTTCCATAAGCCTCGGCATCAGTCCCGGGGTCTCAAGGATTGCTTCGAGAAGCAGCAGGCATTCTCGCGAGCGCTCATGCTGCGCCAGCGTCACCAGCGCGCTCTTTAATTCCGGATCGCGCCTGAACCGTTCCGCACCCGAAACCAACCACAGATCGAGCTTGTCTTCGAGGTTTCGCACTTCGCTGATCAGTTCCGGGTGATAGCCCTCGGGGTCGTCGACCAGGTAACCGGGGTGCACCTTGAAGAACTGCGCCAGCGTCTGCCGCGTCGTATTCGTCAGGTGCGGCCGAGCCCCACTTTCAATCTGCGAGAGGTAGCTCTGGCTGATCTTCGAGCCTGTTTCGGCTTCGATGGCCCGCATCAGTTCCAACTGGCTCATGGCGCGGTTCAGGCCTCGTAGACTGCCCTCCACTTCGCGCAGGTACCTGATCTTTTCTCCCAGCTTCATCCTGTTTCCGTCCACATTGGCTTCCAATTGCCGGTCAAGCCAATTGCAAATTGCAATAACAATATCGCAATTTGCAATAGCCGTCAACAAAATTCGAATGCTGCTGCAAATACCTCAAAACACGTGATTAGAGGCCCGCGGGGTCCCGCTGCGCACATTGATCCGAATTTGCTTGGAGTCGGAAAAGGCCTTTGTCGCGGCTCGAGAGCTAGAATCGGAAAGGCTCAATCCATTGAAGATAAAAGCTTTTCTGAACGAGTCCGGTCTCTACGACTACGCCGTCAAGGCGCTCGGCCGCCGTATGCGAACCGTAGCCGAACTGCGCCGGCTCATGCGGGCACGTGTAGAGCCAGGTTCAAGGGGCGAGGAAACGGTTCAGGCCGTCATCCTTCGACTGAAGGAGCAGCGCTACCTTGATGACCGTTCCTATGCTGAAACCTATGCCCGTCTTCGCCGCGAGAACGACAAATTCGGGCAACGTCGCGTCCGCCAAGCGCTTGGCCAGAGGGGAGTGACTTCCACGATCGTCGATCAGGTGGTGACAGAGAGCTATGCGAAGACGAATGAGGAAGTACTGGCCCGACAATACCTCGAACGCAAGCGCCTGCGGAAACCCCAAGACGACAAAGAAACTTCTCGCATCATGCGCCGGCTGGTTGCGGCTGGTTTTTCAACTGGCGTGATCTACCGCATTCTCCGCCAGTGGGACGTTCCGGAAGAGTCTCTCTCCGCGCTTGAGAATGTCAGCGACGAACCACAGCAGGACTAGGAGGAAGAGAGCGCGACCATCAGCGCGGCCGATCAGCGGCGATCGCCTCACGGATGGAGGCCATGGGCGCTTTACTGAGGAGCGAGACTTTGTCGCCATCGACCTGGATACCCAGTTCATTCCACAGTGCCGGCAGATCCACTGTGACTGGCTTGTCCTTCCATGTCGCGTACTGTTCGGTCAGCACATGCGTCCCGGTTGCCGCGTCTCCGATGGCCAGCGCTTTGGATAGCTCCCAGTTCTGATCGATGGTGCCGCCATGTTCCACGATGGCGCGCAGGGCATCGCGAAGTCCCTTGCGGTTGCGCGTCTGCTTGCGTATCTCGACGTCGGCGACGAGGCAGAACATGGCCCCTCCCCAGTAGGTTCGACCCCAGGTGTGGGTGCGATCCAGTCCCTCATCGCCAGGCCGCGGTTCGCCCTGATGCATATCGCGAACGACGTCGTGCCACACACTGCGGGCCGTCAGTTCGCCGGTCATGACGCGGGCGAGCGGCTCGATATAGGTCGACAGCCCTTCCTCCATCCAATGCTGGTCGTCGGGCAGGGTGGGGAAGGCCATATGTACCAACTCATGCGTTGTCGTCCAGTCATCCCGCAGGTCGTCAGCGGATGTGTGCTCGCCCACGCGGAGTCGTGTCATTCCCGGAAAACCAGCCATGTCGCCCCAGGTGGTGCCCTGGAGTACTCCTTTTCGCCCTTCAACCGGCACGATGAGGATTCGCACCCTCGCAACCGGGAACCGGCCATAGTAGGCGACAACGGCGGAGGCTGCCGCCTGGATGTGCTGCAAAACAGCCGGCACATTGTCCAGATGCCCCTCGGCAATATCGACCTGAAGCACCGCGCCGTTGGCCTTTAGCTCGTGAGAATCCGCAATCTTCAGTCCGTGTCCGGGCTGCGCCCAGAGCGGCAAGATCAGGGCAGGGCCAAGAAGGGCGATCACCGCCGGGAGCAGGAGGTCGCGTTTGCGCGGTCTCATGTCCTGTTGGACGACGAATCGAGTGCAGAGGTACGTTATGCGCCGGGTACTTTCGATGCGAGGATCTCCAGCTTCTCGATCTGCGGCGCCGTGGCGAGCAACTCCCCGGCATTTGCCATCAGCGCCTTCGCAATTTCGCCCGACAAGTGTGCTTCGCGGCCACTTTCATTCTTGAAGGTGTCGAAGATGCCGAATTTCGTGGGGCCGAGCTTTACGGCGAACCAGGTGCTTGTGCCGGCCTCCTGCGCAGCTATCGGCTGTGCCGATTTCAGGAACTCCTCGACCTGCTTCTCTTTCCCAGGCTTGGCCTCAAGCAGCGCAAGCAATGCAAACCTGTCCATTGGTTCTCCTTTTCGTGTGCATTGATGGGATGGCAGTTTCGGCTGGTTCGTTACAGGATCGCTGAGGAAATACGTCTCACCCCTTTACACTGGTAGAGACATGCAATTCCGTACGGGAAACGAAATCCGCGAGCTATTTCTGCGCTTCTTTGAGACGAAGGGCCATCGACGGGTGCACTCTTCGTCGTTGGTGCCGGCCAACGATCCGACACTCCTGTTTACCAACGCCGGGATGAATCAATTCAAGGACGTTTTTCTTGGGGCCGAGAAGCGGGAGTACTCGCGGGCCACTACATCCCAGAAGTGCGTTCGCGCCGGCGGGAAGCACAACGACTTGGAGAACGTTGGCTTTACGCGCCGCCATCACACGTTCTTCGAGATGCTCGGTAACTTCTCGTTCGGCGATTACTTCAAGCGCGATGCGATTGCGTTTGCCTGGGAACTGGTCACCAGCCCGGAGTGGATGGGTATTCCCAAGGACCGCCTTTACGTCACTATTTTCGAGGGCGATGCCGAAGTTCCGCGCGACGATGAGGCAGAGCAGTACTGGATTGAAACCGGCGTTCCCAAGGACCGGATCTTCACCTACGGCCGCAAGGACAACTTCTGGCAGATGGGTGAGACGGGGCCCTGCGGACCGTGCTCCGAACTTTTTTACGACATGGGCATCGAAGCCGCGGAGACTCCCGGCGTTGACAAGCCATTTGGTCAGGATGACGCTCGCTACGTCGAGATATGGAATCTGGTGTTTATGCAGTTCGACCGCTCGGCGACCGGGGCCGCAGGGAACGTCAGCTATAAGCTGACCCCGCTTCCCAGGCCGTCGATTGACACGGGCATGGGACTCGAGCGCGTGGCCGCTGTATTGCAAGGCAAGCTGAGTAACTTCGAGACGGACCTGTTCACACCTCTTATTGAACGCGCCGAAGAGCTTACCGGGCAACGTGTCATCGAAAAAGAACTGGAAGAGGAGACTCGCACAGCCGACGACACCGCTGCGAGTCTGCGGATCATCGCGGATCACGCTCGTGCGGCTACGTTCCTCATCAACGATGGAGTACTCCCCTCGAATGAGGGTCGCGGGTACGTGCTGCGCAAGATTATGCGTCGGGCCATTCGCCACGGACGTCTCCTCGGACAGGAAAAACCATTTTTGAACCAGATGGTGTATTCCGTTCGCGACCTGATGCGGGACGCCTACCCCGAACTCATCAATTCTGCCGCGCGCATCGCCAAAGTGGTCGAGGCTGAAGAAAAACAATTCGACAGAGTCCTTAAGATTGGGCTCACGCGACTTGATGAGGAGCTTAAAGGCTCTTTCACCGGCGACAAGGCGTTCCACCTCTACGAGACCTTCGGGCTGCCGCTCGATTTCATGGTCGATGCCGCTCGCGATGCCGGCGTCCAATTCGATCACGAGGGCTTCGAGGGCGCTCGCTCCGAAGAACAATCCCGTGCCCGCGCCTCTTGGAAGGGCGGTAGCCAGAAGACGGCCAGTCCTGCATTCCGCGATCTCGCTCGGACTGATTTCCTCGGCTACAAGCAGCTCAATGCGAACAATGCGGAAGTGCTTGCCATTGTGAAGGATGGGGTTGGCGTCCCGTCAGGCAAAGCCGGCGATGCCGTGGACGTCGTTCTTGACCATACGAGCTTCTATGCCGACTCCGGCGGGCAGGTTGGCGACAAAGGGTCGTTTTCATCGACAGATGGAAATACCACCCTTGCTGAGATAACCGGTTGCGTCATGCCGGTCCAGGGGGTGCGTGCGCACAAAGCCGTGCTCAAGCAGGATCTTGCCGTAGGCGATCACGTCAACACCGTCGTGGATGGCGCACGGCGCGACAACATCCGGCGCAATCACACGGGAACGCACCTGCTGCATGCCGCGCTGCGACAGGTCCTGGGCACCCACGTCAAGCAGGCAGGATCGGCAGTTGAGCCCTCACGCCTGCGCTTCGATTTTTCGCACTTCGCCCAGGTTGCGGATGAAGAGTTGCAGGAGATCGAGGACATCGTTAACCGCGAGATTCTCGCGAACGCCAAAGTTGAGACACTCGAAGACGTGCCGATTGACGTAGCGGTGAACGAGTACCATGCGATGGCTCTCTTTGGAGAGAAGTATGGGGACAAGGTTCGCGTTGTGAAATTGTCGGATGGCTTTTCGACGGAGCTTTGCGGTGGAACGCATACTGCGGCCACGGGCGAGATCGGGCTGCTCAAGTTGACAAGCGAGGGAGCCGTATCTTCCGGAGTCCGGCGGATCGAGGCTATCAGCGGTCTCGGTTCCCTTGATACCTTCAGGCGCGACTTCGAAGTTGCAAAGCTAGCGGGGCAGTACGTTCCCTCCGTCGAGAATCTCACTGAAGGTCTTCGCGCCAGATTTGCAGCACAGGAAGACGAGTTGAAGCGTCTTCGCCGGGAACTCGAGGAAGCCCGCATGAAGTCTGCTGCCGGGACTCTGGATGAGGCGGTCGAGCGTGCCATCGACGTAAAAGGCGTCAAACTCCTTACCCATCGGGCCGACTCTCTGGAGCGGGGACAGCTGCGAACGCTGGTGGACAACCTTAAATCGAAACTTGGCGAAGGTGTTGTGGTTCTGGCTTCGTCCCAGCCCGAGGGCAAGGTCGCCCTTATCGCTGGAGTCACGCCGAGCCTGATAAAGCGAATCCAAGCCGGGAAACTCGTCGGCGCTGTGGCGAAGTTGGTCGGTGGCTCGGGCGGCGGAAAGCCCGAAATCGCCGAAGCTGGGGGCAAGGATCAGTCGCAGATCGATACCGCCCTGAAGGCGGCGCCCACCATTGTCTCGGAGCTACTCGGCTGAACGATGTTGCATTTGGGCTCGCTGTCCCCGAGCATTCCGGAGCCGATACCGGACCAATTATGGTGTTGCGCGTGGACCCAAAAAGGTTGCCTGACCGCCAGCATGTTTGTAGGTGCTTACATGGGTTCGGGTTCACAAAGTAGGATCGGGTACTTTGGTTTCCACGGGAAATTCATGGAAGCTTCGGACTCTACTGGTATATTTAGAGGACTGGAGTCGATCTCAAGTTACCTTTGCGCGTCGTAGTTGGATGGAAGCACTTACTTTCATTCTGCCCCGAAACCCTCTTCCCTTGCCCGCTAGATGGCAGTTTTCAAGGTTCTGTGGAATACCTTCACCCAAGTGAGGATGGCGAAGCCCTGTCAAACGAGCGCCACAGCGATGCAGTTGAATACCGATCAAGCTGGTTTGCGGTATACACCACCTGCCGGCATGAGAAACGTGTAGCGCAGCACCTCGGCGAGCGTGAAATTGAGCACTTTCTCCCGCTTTATCAGTCGGATCGGAAATGGCGCGATGGATCGAAGGTAACGATCGAACTGCCTCTCTTCCCGTGTTACATCTTCATACGAATCCCTCAGATTGATCGCGTGAGGGTCCTCAATGTTCCTGGAGTCCTTGCTCTCGTGACGGGCACTGGCGGTGAGCCAGCTGCGCTTCCGGGCAAGGCGATAGAGGCGCTCAAGGCGGGTCTGTGTCAGCAAAATATCGAACCTCACGACCTGGTGCGGGTGGGGGAGATGGCACGAATTCGATCTGGAGCTTTTGCCGGGATGCAGGGCGTGGTCATGCGTCGTAGGAGCGGTTGTCGAATCGTGCTGACGCTTGAGCAAATCATGCGGAGCGTTGCGGTCGAGGTGGATGAAGATGATCTCGAACCTCTTGTCTCCGATTCGATTCCTGTCCCGCCCCCTTCTGAGCAGGGGAGCCGTCTCGGGTGGCAACAGGCAATTTGACGCCGTCCCTCCGGACTTAGTCGCATCTTCATGCGAGTTTGCTGTGTGCCTTTGACGCGGTCACCGCAGTTTGTCCCCGCACGTTAATCGCCGCCCTTCGTCCGAACCGAAGCTTCATTCAGTTTGTCCAGTTTAGTTAAGACCAGCAGCGAGTTACCTATGAACGGTTTATCTGGCTCGACCCGACGCAGCGCAGAAGAGCGAATTCTTGCGTCCTCTGCTTCTCTCTTTGCACAGTTTGGATATAACGGCGTCAGCACTCGCGAAATTGCGTCATCGGCGGGTGTCAATGAAGTGACGATCTATCGCCACTTTCCTCGCAAGCGCGATTTGTATCTAGCGGTCCTTGCGGCGGAGTTGCAACGAGTTCATTTGCGCGGTGAACTGCTCACCAAGCTTGCTGAAGCTCAGAATGGTCGGGCAGCTCTTTCCTGTACCTTCGAGCTCATTTCGGCGACTCTGCAGCAGCAACCGCAATTGTTGCGATTGCTGCAGTACAGCGCACTCGAGTTGAGCGACGATTTAGATCCGCTATTGCGACGGCATCTCGGCGAGCTTGTAGGGGTGATGGCGCGTTATCTGCAGCCTTGGATTGAACGAGGAGAGCTGCGTTGTTCAAGCGCGAAGACGCTGGTGCTCACGCTGATTGCGATTGTGCTGAGTCGCGGCCCGTTGCGCCGGGTCTTTCCAGGTGATGTGGAGAACGTAAACGCGTTCTTTGATACCTATTCGGAATTCTGCATCGCTTGAACACCGATGTGCCATGAACTGCTCCTTCGCGCTTGCTCGGGATTCGAGGGGAGAACCAGATTCGGACATATTGAGGAGGTTTCGAGATGAACTCACCTGATGAACGGCAGATCCTAGGCATCAACTTCTATGTCGGCAATGTAGAAGGAGTGTTTGCGCGGTTATCGCGCGGCGGGCTCCTGGTGGTACCCGCCGCGCCGGCGCTCAAGGATGTCGCTGACAACGAGGAATATCGGGATGCCCTTATGAATGCAGACGTAGCCATCGCGGATTCAGCCTTTATGGTGATGCTCTGGAATCTTATCCAGCGTGATTCAATTGCCCGGTTGTCAGGATTGAAATATCTTCGGGCCCTTCTGCAGCGAGAAGACGTGCGCAGGCCCGGGAATACGTTCTGGGTGATGGCAGGCTTCGAGAGTTCAAGCAAGAATTTGACATGGTTGAAGTCAGTCGGGATTGAGGTGCCGCCGGAATACGTATACTGCGCTCCCATGTATGGCAAGGAGTTGATGGATCAAGGTTTGCTTAACACCCTTGGAGTATTGCGCCCCTCGCACGTGGTGGTTACAGTGGGCGGTGGTACGCAGGAGCGATTGGGGCTCTATCTCAAGCGGAATCTTGACTATTTGCCTGCTATCCACTGCGTTGGTGCCGCGATTGCGTTCCTAAGTGGAGACCAGGTGAAGATTCCGAACTGGGCTGACCGCTTGTACCTTGGTTGGCTATTTCGCTGCGTTTCGGCGCCCCGAAGGTTTATTCCGCGATATTTTTCTGCGCCTCGGCTTCTTCCGCTTTTGTGGCGATATCGGGAAGAGCTTCCAGTACCACAAGCTAGTGTGATCCGATAATGAAGTAAGTATGGATTGTGCGGTTCGCAAGAGTCAGGAAATTGGGGGTATAAGCAAGTGAACGCGAAGAGCAATTCGGCGACGATTGCGGTAGTAGGATCCGGATATGTTGGCCTGGTAGCATCGGCATGCTTTGCAGAGATCGGCCATCGCGTGGTCTGCGTAGACAACGACGAGGCAAAGGTGAAGATGCTGCAGCAAGGCGGCATTCCAATTCACGAAGAGCACCTGCCGGAACTCCTTTCGCGCTATCGGGGAAGGTCACTCGAATTCACCACTGATCTACGAGCCGCGACCCAGACAGCCCAGGCAGTGTTTATTGCAGTGGGAACCCCCCAAAGTGAAACCGGAAGCGCGGACTTGTCGTATGTGGACGCTGTGGCCAGCGAGATCGCGCGGTCCATCGATTCCTATAAGGTCATCGTAGAAAAAAGCACGGTTCCTGTTTACACCAACGAATGGATCGGCCGGGTTATAGAGCGGAACGGTGTTCCGAAGGACCTCTTCGACGTGACATCGAACCCGGAGTTTCTGCGCGAAGGTACTGCGGTTGTGGATTTTCTGCATGCAGACCGCATCGTCGTCGGAGCGCCTTCTGAGCGTTCAGTGAATTTGCTGAAAGCCATCTATTCTCCATTGACCGACGGAAGTTATTACAACGTGCCGGGATCGGTGCCAGGACCGCGCACAGCGATTGACCCGCCGCCAATTCTACAGACATCGACGAAGGCCGCCGAGATTATCAAGCACGCTTCAAACGCGTTCCTGGCGACTAAGATTTCGTTCATTAACGTGGTTGCGAATATCTGTGAAGCAGCTGGAGCCGATGTTGAAGAAGTTGCCCGCGGAATCGGAATGGATTCGAGGATCGGCCCGAAGTTTCTACGCGCCGGCGTGGGATATGGCGGCTCTTGTTTCCCCAAAGATGTTGCGGCGTTTCGTCATGTTGCTGAGCAGGTGGGAGTGGATTTCGCTCTGCTGCATGAAGTGGAAAAAATCAACGAGGAACAAAAGCAGAGATTTTTCCAAAAGATCCGTTCGGCGCTGTGGACGTTCCGCGGCAAGAAGATCGGCGTACTTGGCCTGGCGTTCAAGGGCGGAACGGATGACATTCGAGAGTCTCCTGCAATCGATATCGTCAAGAAGTTGCTGAGCGAGGGCTGCAATGTATATGCCTACGATCCAGCCGCTGCAGAGAGAAGTCGGGAAATCATTCCCCAAGGTTCGCGAATGCATTATGTAGATGATCCGTACATTGCCGCACAAGATGCGGATGCGCTTCTGATCCTGAATGACTGGCAGGAGTTTGCGGAGTTGGATCTGGCAAAATTGCACTACACTTTGCGATATCCCATCGTGATTGACGGACGCAATCTATACGATCCGGCAACGATGAGCAAAGCCGGCTTCACCTACCTTAGCGTGGGGCGTCCAGGGCAGGCACAGACGCTCGACCCGGTCGCTGCCTTTTTCCTTCCGAAACGAAGAGAAAACGGCAAAGCATAGTTGCCGGACATCGATGACAGGGCGCGCTGGTTCCGAGCTGAAAATGCGAAGGCCCCGGGATCACATCCCCAGCAGATACCGGGTGGAACGCCGAAGGTATTTTGAAGAATGCGAGTGCTTATCACCGGAGCCGCGGGTTTCCTGGGCTCTCATCTGACCGATGCGATGCTTGCGGAAGGGCATCAAGTGCTTGGTGTCGACAACCTCTGCACAGGGTCGCTCGAAAACCTGTCGCACTTGAAGCATGATTCGCGGTTCGAGTTTCTGCAGCACGACATATGCGAGCCATTCGATCCAAAGCGGGTCGACTATGTATTCAATTTCGCGTCACCTGCAAGTCCTCCGGATTATTTGCGGCTCGGGATCGAAACACTGAGGGTGGGTTCTGCTGGTACTCGAAACGTGCTGGAGGTTGCAAAACGCTTTGAAGCCAAATTTCTACATGCTTCCACTTCCGAGTGTTACGGTGACCCAGATGAACATCCACAAACCGAAGAGTATTGGGGTCATGTGAACCCGATCGGGCCCCGTTCGGTGTACGACGAAGCGAAGCGCTTTTCTGAGGCGCTGGTTACGGCATACTGGCGATATGAGAAGGTCGACGCTAGACTAGTGCGGATCTTCAACACCTACGGTCCCCGTTTGCATATCAACGATGGTCGCGTGATTTCAAATTTCATGACTCAGGCCCTACGCGGAGATGAGCTGACAATCTATGGAGATGGGAGCCAAACTCGGAGCTTCTGTTACGTCTCAGATGAGATTGATGGCATTGTGAAGCTCTCAGAGAGCGACGAGCACGGTCCCGTAAATATCGGCAATCCTTCGGAATGGACTGTTCTTGATTGCGCCAGAGCTGTGCTGCGGGTGACGGGGTCGAAAAGTCAGATTGCCTACAGGCCATTGCCTCAGGACGATCCGGCGCAGCGCTGCCCGGATATTACGAAGGCTAAGCGACTCCTCGCATGGGAGCCGAAGGTTGACCTGGAGACTGGATTGAAGCTCAGTCTGGACTACTTCAAACTCTCCGTCGAAACTGCGGCCTGATACGCACTGCGAAACTCATAGAGAAACCAGCGTCGAGCCGATGTATTCGGGTTCGTCGCTACCCAGGAGCGTCATTGTGAAGAAAGCTTTGATTACCGGCATCACAGGGCAGGACGGCGCGTATCTTGCTGAACTTCTCCTGTCAAAGGGATACGAGGTGCACGGAATCAAGCGCCGGGCATCGCTTTTCAACACGAACCGGATCGACCATATCTACGAGGACCCTCATACGCAAGGGCGTCACCTGATGCTGCACTATGGCGATCTAACTGACTCAAGCAGTCTTGTGCAGATTGTGCAGAAGGTTAAGCCTGACGAAATTTATAACCTTGCGGCTCAGAGCCACGTGAAGGTTTCGTTTGAAGAACCGGAGTATACGGCCAATTCGGATGCTCTGGGAACACTGCGGCTTCTTGAGGCAATCCGGATTGTCGGCCTTGAGAAGGTGACTCGCTTCTACCAGGCTTCCACATCGGAAATGTATGGCCTCGTTCAGCAAATTCCGCAAACCGAAACGACTCCTTTTTATCCAAGGTCACCCTATGCTGTGGCTAAGCTCTATGCGTACTGGATCACGGTCAACTATCGAGAAGCGTGGGGCATGTATGCGTGCAATGGCATTTTGTTCAACCATGAATCGCCCAATCGCGGCGAGACGTTTGTGACGCGAAAGATCACGCGCGGATTGGCTCGTATCAAGGTGGGTTTGCAGGATAGGCTCTATATGGGGAATCTGGATGCTCTGCGCGATTGGGGCCATGCGCGCGATTACGTAGAGATGCAGTGGCGCATGCTCCAACAGAGCGAGCCCAGAGATTACGTGATTGCTACCGGCGAGCAGCACAGTGTACGGGAATTCATTGAGTTGTCGGCCGGTCAGCTGGGCATGCAGCTTACCTGGGAGGGTGTCGGGGCGGAGGAAAAGGGCGTTGATCAAAAGGGAAGTGTCATCGTCGCCGTCGATCCCAGATACTATCGACCGACCGAAGTGGAGACGCTTCTCGGTGACTCGACGAAAGCGCGCCAGGAACTCGGCTGGAAACCAACGGTGACGTTTCACGAACTCGTAAGAGAGATGACCGAAGAAGATCTCAAGACTGCAGAGCGAGACGCTCTGGTTAAGAAACACGGATATTCCGTCTTTAATTATCACGAGAATTAAGGAAACCGTCGTCTCATGGAAAAGAACAGCCGCATCTATGTCGCAGGTCATCGGGGCCTGGTGGGATCAGCAATCATGCGATCTCTTACGCAGCGAGGGTACGAGAATCTCATCGTACGTACGCATGCCGAACTCGACTTGTCCGACCGGCCGGCAGTGCGAGCGTTCTTCCAGAAAGAAGGGCCAGAGTACGTCGTTCTAGCGGCTGCAAAGGTGGGCGGGATTCTCGCGAACGATACGTATCCTGCAGACTTCATCCGGGAAAATCTGGAAATCCAGACGAATGTTATTGACGCGAGCTACCGGAATGCCGCGAAGCGCCTTCTGTTTCTCGGTTCGAGCTGCATCTATCCAAAACTCGCACCCCAGCCCATCAAGGAAGAATACTTCCTGACGGGCTCCCTAGAGCCCACGAACCGCGCGTACGCACTTGCCAAGATCGCCGGGATCGAAATGTGCTGGTCGTATAACAGGCAATTCGGAACGAAGTACCTCGCGGCAATGCCGACGAACCTTTACGGTCCGGGCGACAACTTCGATCTGGCAGGATCGCACGTGCTGCCGGCCCTCATGCGAAAGGTGATCGAAGCGAAGTTGAGCGGCAGAAAACGGCTTGATGTCTGGGGTACGGGCGCTCCGCGCAGGGAGTTTTTATACAGTGATGATTTGGCAGATGCATGTCTGCATCTGCTGGAACTGCCGGAGGAGACGTACCTGAGCCTGCTCAGTTCCAACAAGCCTCCGCTGATTAACATCGGTACCGGCGAGGACATCACGATTCGCGACTTGGCTAACCTTGTTGCGCGAATCCTGCAGTGCGATTGCGAATTGGTATTCGACGCCAGCAAGCAGGATGGCACTCCGCAGAAACTCCTCGATGTAAGCCGGATTCATGCTCTCGGATGGAAGGCTAAGGTTAGGTTGGAAGAGGGGATTCGACGTACATACGAATCGGTTCGCTCACAGCTTGAGCGGGTGGGATAGATTGAAGCCAACCGCAGAAGGTCATCACCACCGAGCAGATCGTGCTAGCCTGTAGCTGCGTTCAGACCCCGACTGCTCAAACATCTACAGCTTAGGTGCTGTTTGCCTCAATCACAGCGCCCCGACAGTCGTAGTTCGCCGAATGCACTACCGAAGACAAAGCTAGTCAAGCGCGATGGAATCGGTCAACAATCGCGTGGCACAACCCGGTTTGAAGAGAACATGATGTTTAGAAAAATCATTCAACTTGCGCCTTTTCTGTTTGTCGTGCCGATGCTCGCGTTGGGCCAGGTGCAGCGTCCTGCATTGATTCCAATGGCACAGGGGGGATCGGCAGCCCCAAATTCGCAAAGTACAGCCGGCTTCTCCATTGGCGGATTGTCAGACGGCCCAATCACACCAGGTGAGATGGTACATATCAATGTTTTCGACGCGCCTGATTTTTCGCTGCTCACGCGCGTATCGGAAAGCGGAGATGTTCCATACCCTATTCTGGGCTCCTTTCATATTGGTGGGTTGACCAGCGTTGATGCTGCCAAGACCCTGGCAAAGGAACTGAAGGATCGGAACCTTATGTTAGAGCCCGAGGTAACGGTCACGGTGGACTCCGCGAATACTGGAATAACAGTACTCGGCGAGGTCCGTGCCCCTGGGATTTACCCCCCACCCGGCAAGCACCAACTGTCAGATCTGCTTGCGACAGCCGGTGGTTTGACGGCGAATACCGGACGATTGATCGAAATCACGAACGATAAGAATCCCGGGAAGAAGGACTTCATATCTTGGGACCCAACAACTTCGGATTCGTGGTCGCTGAGGCGATGGCATGCTCTACGCCAGTTTTGATTAGCGACAAGGTAAACATCTGGCGCGAAGTCTCGGCTGCCGGGGCAGGACTCGTTCAGCCTGATACTCTCGAGGGAACGACAAACCTCATCAGGCAGTTTCAGGCTCTGTCTACAGAAGATAAGAAGAGAATGTCAGGGAACGCGCGAAAGGGCTTTCTCAGTTTCTTTGATGTGCAAGTAACCGCGCGCGACTTCGCTAAAGCAATCGGATTTGAGTGAGTGTAGCCCAAGCGTAAAGCTGACGACCCAGTAACAGAGGATGAACCTTGCATGAGAAATAGTTCGGTAGAAGAGCATCCGAGTATTGCGGTCGTCATTCTGACATTCAACGAGGCTGCCCATTTGCCGCGCGCGCTCGAGCATGTACGGGCCTTTGCGCGTGAGATCTTCGTCGTCGATTCTTTTTCAACAGACGATACCGTCGAAATTGCGAGAGCTTCAGGCGCCCAGGTGCTTCAACACCCTTTCCAGAATCAGGCGCGGCAATTTGAGTGGGCTTTGGAAAACGCGCCGATTACGAGTGATTGGGTCATGCGTCTGGATGCGGACGAAATTATTGAGGTCGATCTGGCCGAAGAGATCAAACAAAGGTTGCCAAACCTGCCAGCAGAAATCACTGGAGTGGCACTGAACAGGAAGACGATCTTTCAGGGTAAGTTCATTCGGCATGGAGGCCGATATCCCCTGATGCTACTTCGGATCTGGCGACGCGGAATGGCACGGATCGAAGACCGGTGGATGGATGAGCATATCTATCTGACGAAAGGGCGGGCAGTAACTTTCAAAGGTGGATTCTCCGACTACAATCTCCATGATCTTACTTACTTCACGGTGAAGCACAACAACTATGCTGCTCGCGAAGCATTGGATCGGCTAAATGCCAGGTGGCAGCTATTTCAGCCGCAGGTTGAACTGACGCGCGAATCAACGGCTCGCCAAGCGAAGATCAAGCGCTTCCTGAAGCAGTCCATATACAACCGGCTGCCATTCGAGCTATCGGCGACGCTCTACTTTCTATTTAGATATGTGGTCCAGCTTGGCTTTTTGGATGGCCGCGAAGGTCTGACGTACCACCTTTTGCAAGGTTTCTGGTATAGGTATCTTTCAGGCGCAAAACTCAGGGAGATGGAACAGGCCGCAAGGCGCGCCACATCAGATGAGGAGAGACGCACTGTGATAGCGCGTCTCTCTGGTCAGAAGCTTAACTGATCGCAGTGAATTGGAAGTGTAACTAATCTTTGGTCAAGAAGTAGGACTCGATCGCCCGCATGACCGAGCGGTGATTGATCTGAGGCTCTCGGCCCTCATATTTCGCCGCCCAGCAAATCTGGTTAACGATGTCGCGAGGATAGCACGAACGCAGTTCCTGCTTGAGCGTTCCGTGTACGAAATCGATAAGAGTGTGGGCGACAGTGTCGTCGCATTCAACCTTGCGTTCTTCTGCGACTCTGCGGAATATCTCGCAGAACTCCTCGTCGCTGACTTCTCCAATGAAAATTTTTGTCTGAATTCTGCGTAGAAATGCAGCATCGAGCAGCTGTGCGGGATCCAGGTTGGATGCGAAGACGACCAACATCTCAAACGGCATTTCGATCTTGCGCCCACCGGCAAGGGTCAAGAAGTCAATCTTCCGATCCAAGGGGACGACCCAGCGATTGAGCAGTTCATCCGGACGCACCCTCTGGCGTCCGAAGTCATCAATGATCAGCACGCCATTATTCGCCTTCATCTGTACTGGCCCGGTATAGAACTTCGTTCCAGGGTTGTACTGAAGGTCAAGCATATCGATCGTCAATTCACCACCAACCATCACAGATGGGCGCTGGCAGAGCACCCAGCGCTCATCATGGTTGGGTGGCTCCATGTGCGGCATGCGCTGGTGCAAAGTCGGATCATAGACTGTGATGACCTGGCCATCGATCTCGATGGCGTACGGAATCCAAACTGCATCATCTGAAAGGGCCTTCGACAGGAGCTCGGCAATGGTGGTTTTTCCGACACCAGAGGGACCGTAGAGGAAGATGGCAGCACCGGAGTTCAAAGCAGTTCCCAACTGCCATAGAATCCTGTCATCGAGGACCATGCTGGAGAAGACGCGGGTCACGTCGGAGGGGTGAACCTCAACGTGGGAAACGCTTTGCAGCTTGACTTGGGAGACATAGGTTGTCAAAGGGACCGGAGCAGGGCCAGTGTATTGGCTTTGAGATAAGAGCTCCTGACCTCGCGTTCTTCCTTGCGAGGTAATGGCAAGGTTCGGAATCTGTCCGCTTAGACCGGTGACCTGGCAGAGTTGCTCGGTGCGCAGGCGTTTCAATAACTCGCTGGCGACCTCAAAGCTGACCCGCATGAGCTTCGCCATATCGAGTACGGAGAATGGGCCAGACAGATAAAGGTGCTTGAGTGCCAGGTCCTCAAGAACAGACTGGCGGAGCCCAAGCTCCTGGATAGTGACTGGCTTGTGCGTCGGCCCCGAAGAGGGGTCGGTCTTCATGAATTCCTGAAGGTTAAGCAAAGGTTCCATCGCATTTTCCCACGCCATCTATGTACTATATGTCTCATTCCTGGGGAGATTTGGAAACATAAATCTTCCGATTTGCGCGACACGGCGGTAATCAGCCACAAGTACACTCGTGCGGATTTTTGACACTGTTGTTCGTGTTTGCTGCTAGGGGCAAGGATTGGGATCGCCTCATTCCTCACATCAATAATTTCGGACGGGCTCATATCCTCAGATTATTGGACATAGAGCGAAAACAGGCACCGGACGTCAGGCCTCGTTAAACTCGCCGAGGGGCAGGGGATGGCTGAACAAGAAACCCTGGAACGAGTGGCAGCCGAGCTTTGCCAGAAACGCACGCTGTTCCTCCGTTTCCACGCCTTCGGCAATCACGGACAGCCCCATCGCTTTTCCGAAAGAGATAATGGCCTGTGCGACGGCGCTGCTGATTGGATCCTTTAGAATCTCGCCGACAAAGGTACGGTCGATCTTGATCTGGTCCAGAGGCAGGCGCTTCAAGTAAGTCATCGAGGAGTATCCCGTGCCGAAATCCTCGAGTGAGAAGCCGATCCCATGGGATTTCAGCGCGGTCATTTTGGCGATTACGTCTTCTACGTTTTCGCCGAACATACTCTCGCTCAGCTCGATCTTCAGGTTTTTGGGATTGGCGCCTGTGCGCTCCAATGCGGCCAGCACGTGCTCGACAAATTTAGGCTGGCGAAACTCGCGGGCGCTGATGTTGACTGCAATGGACAGATGCTGGCCTTCCTTGCGGTCAGCCCAATGCGCCAGTTGACTGCAGGCTGTCTCGAGCACCCAGCTCCCGAGCGGGAAGATAAGTCCGGTTTCCTCGGCCAGAGGCACAAATTCCTGAGGAGGCACAAGTCCTCGTAAAGGATGCCGCCAGCGCAGCAATGCTTCAGCACCCGTGAGCAGGCCACGATCCAGCTGAGGCTGATAATAAAGGGAAAACTGATTCTCGCGAATGGCCTGGCGAAGATCCCGTTCCAGCGCCACACGAGCGTTCACCGAAGCCTGCAGCGCGGGAGCGAAGAAGAACATCGCGTTTCGGCCTGCCGCTTTGGCCTGGTACATGGCGATATCGGCCTGCTGAAGCACCTCATTTGTGCTCTCATTCTGATTGCCGAATACCGTTATACCCATGCTTGAGGTCGTATGGCACTCGCGGCCGTCAAGCAGAAACGGCTGATCAATAGCGCCGAGGATCTTTCCTCCAACCGTGCGAGCCTGTGCGGCAGCGATCTCGGGAATCTGGCTGAGATCCTCGAGGATGATTACAAATTCATCTCCGCCGAGCCGCGCCACGGTGTCGACTTCGCGTACGCAATTCTGAATTCGCCGAGCGGTCTCCTGGAGAAGCAAATCGCCGATATGATGGCCCAGCGTATCGTTCAGTGATTTGAATCCGTCGAGATCTACAAAGAGCAAAGCATGCTTGCTGCCGCTTCGGATACTGGAGACGAGGGCCTGGCGGAGGCGCTCCCAGAGAAGCCGGCGATTGGGCAGCCCCGTTAACGTATCGTAGAAGGCTAGATTGCGGATCTTCTCCTCGTCCGCTTTGGCCGCCGAAACATCACGGATGTAGGAAATGAAGCAGAATTCGCCCTCGACTTCCGCGAACGAGCCAGAGAGCTGCGCCCAGAACACTTCTCCGTTCTTTCGGCGTAGGCGAACCTCGAGATCGCGACAGCCTTCGTCTTCGCGCAGCGCGTCAGCTACTTTCCTTCCGTCTTCTTCATCTGCCCATATATCAAGTTCGCGCGAGGTGCGCCCGATCACTTCCTCGAGATTGAATTGAATGATGTGAAGCAGAGCAGGGTTTGCATCAACGATTTTGCCGTCTTCGGCGCGAGCGATGAGAACGCCATCCGGGCTTGTCTCGAAGGCACTTCGGTAGCGGTTTTCTTTGATTGGTAGATGCGCGGCGATGGAAGGCTCAGTTGCGGGCGGCTCCTTGGGCCTGGCGATCACCTCGACGTGGGCCAGCAGATGCGAAGGCCATCCTTCGCGATCGCGCAGAAGGGACACCGTGAACTTGGTCCAGATCAACTCCTTGTTCTTTCGAATGAGCCGGATCTCAAGGCTGAGAGCATCCGTTGCGCCCGTCCAGAGCTTCTGAAATGAGGCTAGACAAACGGCCGCATCTTCGTCGGGCGTAATCTCCAGCAGCATCAGTCCGCGGACTTCTTCGCGTGGATATCCGATCATGTCCGCAAACTCCGCATTGCAGCGGAGGATGTGGCCTTCCGGCGTGGCGTGAACTATGCCTACCGTTGTCTGCTCAAGGAACCCCCGACTTTCTAGAGTGGGCATATCGGACATTAAGAAATTGCCAATCTTTCGTCTTTGTGTGCTCGAATTGTATCTCCCGTAGGCGTGTTTTCAATGACTTGACAGTTGTAGACGCGCGGAAAAATGAAGCAAATCGTCACCTCGCGGAAACACCACCGTAATCATTTTTGAGCACTCGCACGCAGCGCTGTAAACGCGAAGTCGAACAGAATACGGCAAGAGGCTGCAGAGCAAGCATCGAGTTAGCGGCAAGCCGGCGGGTTATGCCGAGTTCCTGGACTTGCCAAGATTGATTCCGCATCGCGGGGGGGCATACCACAAAGGTGGGATGGCTGGATAAATATAGAGTACGCACGGATTTGGATGCCCATCTACACTGAGAGCTCACGGAGAGAGGCAAGCTCAATCACTGGCGAGCGGACCGCCTTGAATTGCCGACACGCCAGGGCTGCATTCACGGTCAAAGAGCGGGTCTTTTGCGACAAGCGAGTACTGCTGCACAATTGGTTCGACGCACAAAGAGATGCGTCTGGGACTCATTCATGGTTCATTTGAAGAAGCCGATCTGTAATGGCTCTGCTCAGAAAGTAACGAATGAGACTCGGTACTGGAGAGATAGATTTGCCCTGATCTTCATGGTACTGATGTGCAGCTCGATCATTCTGAGCCGGTCATGCCTGGGGCAAACCACCACTGATAGAGGATCCATCGAGCAGCCTCCAAAGGCTCAGGTTCCCGCTTACGCCAAGGTCCCGTTGCTCGGCGAACCGCTTCGAATTTCCGACTTTTCAGGCATGGATCCCCGACCAGAACTCAAAAGCAAACTGGTGGAGGTTAGCGGATTCGTCCAGAACACACCGAAGGACGGCGAGGCTGCGACAGAGCAAACTGAAGTCTGGATGGGTCACACCAAATCTGCCCTCTATTTCGTTTTCATATGCCGTGATCATCATCCAGGCGAGATCCGCGCGCACCTCACTCGACGAGAGGCTTTCACGGGAGACGACTCGGTTTCAGTGTTGCTCGATCCTTTCCAGGACCGGCGAAAGGGCGTCTTATTCTCTGTCAACCCAGCAGGCGTGCAGGCCGACGCAGCCTGGACCGATACGGCTAGCGTCGCTTTCGCCGGTGACGCAGATTACAGCTACGATCAGGTGTGGGATTCAGAAGCCAGAGTAACCACCCGCGGGTGGGTAGCTCTGATTGCGATCCCGTTCCGCAGTATCCGGTTTCGTACGGCTTCCTCAGAGTGGGGCGTGGTTTTCTTCCGCAATTTTCCTCGCAATAGTGAAGTTGATTTCTGGCCGCGGATCTCGACCCGCATCTCAGGCGTTCTGACACAGGAAGGCACGTTACGCGGGATCGAAAGAGTTACCGGTTCGCATAATCTGCAACTCAATCCATATGTACTCGGGCAGAATGAACGTGAGCTGATCAACATAGATCCGGTGAATCCTTACTTCAGCTCACGGCGATTGGAGGGGACCGCGGGTGGTGAGGCCAAGCTGATCCTGAAGGATAGCGTGGTGCTGGATGGCACAATCAATCCGGATTTCAGCGATGTCGAATCAGATCAGCCTCAATTTACTGTGAACCAGCGGTACCCGGTTTTCTTTCCGGAACTGAGGCCCTTTTTCCTCGAAAATGCTAATTACTTTGCGACTCCGATCCTCCTCGTCTACACGCGGAACATTGTTCACCCGGAATTCGGGATCCGCATGACGGGCAAGTTGGGCGGAACGAACGTGGGCCTTCTGGCGATCGATGATCGTCAGCCGGGCGACACGTACAGCTCGGGAGAGACGCTCTACCGTGATCGCGCAAAGTACATGGTCGCCCGTGTTGCACAGGACATTGGTAGCAAAGGATCGACGGTAGGTCTGATTTACACCGATGAAGAGTTCGGGGGAGGATGGAATCGAATTGGCGGTCTGGATTTCACGGCGCGACTGACACCCAGCTGGTCAGTAATAGGACAGATGGTGGAGAGCTCGAGTATGGGTCCGCTTCCGACTTCCAAGGCGACCGGCTATACAGCCGGCCCGGCAGCTTATCTGGAAATCCAGCGGACAGGACATGCATTCAATCTGGATAGTGTCAATCGGGACTACAGCAGCGGCTTCCAAACGCAACTCGGGTTTATTCCGACCAGCGACATATACAGCGACCAGACGCATGCCAGCTACCAGTGGTTTCCAAAGGGAAAGACCATCCAGAGTGTGGGGCTTGATCTGCAGCAGCAGCTTGCGTGGGATCATCAGGGCGATCGCGTCTATCACTATACAAATTTCGCTCCCTATCTATTGCTTCCCCGGCAGTTTCAAATAGCTCCGCAGTTTGGCCAGTATTCGGATACTCTTGGACCTCAGAACGGTACACTGTTCACGCGCAATGTAAACTTCACAGAAAACTTCGGCGGCCTTCTAGTACGCGGTGCCCCCTTCAGTCATCTGAGCTTCTTCCTCAATCCAACGCGCTCAGGAAACGTGAACTACAATCCAGTCGCCGGTGGAGTGCCGACGTTGTTAGATGCCGAAATCGTACAGGCCCTGGTGACGGTACAGCCCGTGAGGCAGCTCACGTTCGACAATACATATCTTCTCGATCGCGAACATTCCGCTTCGACGGGAGCATTCGTTTACGAAACCCAGACTTTCAGGACCAAAGTGAACTTCCAATTCACACGCTCGCTCTCCGCGCGTGTCATTGCGGAGTATGATTCGACGCTGGCGAATCCTGCGGAGACCTCTCTTGAGCGGAGGAAGCAGATCGGAACGCAGGCATTGTTCACATGGCTTCCGCATCCCGGAACCGTTCTGTACGTCGGATATAACAATGATCTACAGAATCTCGACAGAGCGCTGTGCAATCGCGGGTCGAGCGGAATGTGTGACTCTTTCTTGCCGCGTACGGACGAATACGTCGATGACGGCAAGCAGATCTTTGTGAAGTTTTCCTATCTATTCAGGTTCTAGCCGATTGCTCGCGCTACACACCTTCCCCGTACCCGCCGATCACTGCCGCTTTTGCGCGCTTTCCCAAACGGACGACAAGACGAGCGGGCAACGTGCTCAGAGCGAGCGTCGAATTCGCGACAGTTTCCCCGTCGATCTTTACCGCTTTTTCGGCGAGTTTGCGGCTGGCTTCGGCTCCGCTTGCCGCAAGACCGAGCTGGACGAGAAGCTTTGGAACACGAATCTGAAGCGCTCCCGGAGCGCCAGCAGGACCAACGAGATCGGCATAGGCGATGTGCATCTCTTGAAGGTCCTCTGCCGTTTCCTTCTGCTGGAACATTCGAGCCCAGTTCTCATCCGCGTGTTCCGCCGCTTGTTCACCATGGAATCCGGCCGTGATGGTGCGGGCGAGGCGTTTCTTCATATCCATGGGATGCACCGTGCCGGCGCCAACTTCAGCCTGCAGTTTATCGAGCTCCGATTGCTTGAGGTCCGTCAGGAAGACCCAGTATTTCCACATCAACTCGTCCGAGATACTCATGAGCTTGCCGTACATCTCGCTCGGCGGCTCATTGATCCCGATCGCGTTATTCAGAGACTTACTCATCTTCTGGACGCCATCGATTCCCTCAAGGATCGGCGTCATAAGGATTATTTGTGGCTTCTGGCCATAGTGACGCTGAAGCTCCCGGCCACACCCGAGGTTAAATCGCTGATCGGTTCCGCCGAGCTCGATGTCGCACTCGAGCGCGACAGAGTCGTAGCCCTGCATGACGGGATAGAGCAATTCGTGCAGGCTGATCGGCTGTTCTGCCTGGAACCGCTTGTGGAACTCATCGCGCTCCAGCATCTGGGAGACCGTGAAGTGCGCGGTTAAGCGAATCGTCCCTTCGTAGTCGAGCTTACCCAGCCACTCTGAGTTGTACCGGACCTCGGTCTTTTCCGGGTCGAGGATCTTGAAGACCTGTTCTTTGTAAGTCTCAGCGTTCTGCTCGATCTGCTCGCGGGTGAGAGGCTTTCGGGTGACATTTCGTCCGGTAGGATCGCCGATCAATGAAGTGAAGTCGCCGATTAGGAAGATGACCGTGTGCCCAAGTTGCTGGAAGTGACGCAGCTTCCGCATCAGGACAGTGTGGCCAAGGTGCAGATCCGGCGCGGTTGGGTCGAAGCCGGCTTTTACTCGAAGTGGACGGCCGGATTTCCGGCTCTCTTCAAGCCGCTCACGGAGGTCGGAGACACGGATTATCTCGGCTGCACCCTTTTGCAGCAGGTCCATCTGCTCATCAACAGGAAGAAACGTACTCATCTTGTCCAGTATAAAGAGCGCAGGCCTTAGGCCCACTTTCGATGAGACTCAAAATCTGGAATGAATATTTCGTCATGGAACCGGCTAAATGCAGCAGGATCAGTAGAATCTGCATCAGAGGGCTAAAGCAACCTGCACGGATTCCGGGTTGATTCGCCCGCGACAGGTTCATATCAGGGGAGAGCGGTTGATACGACGAGGCCAGTGGATAAGGTGGTCAGCCATCGTGCTGTTTGCTCTGACGTCTGTCGCCCTGTTTGCACAAACCCTGGTGTACAAGCGCAAGCCGGACGCGAAGAATGGAAAGACGATCTATGAGGATGGCTGTATCGCGTGCCACGGAGCCGAGGGTCGCGGAGCCGATGAGAAACTGACCGAATTCAAAAGGCCTGATACCTGGCCAGACTTCTCGCGCTGCGACCAGACTACTCCGGAGCCGGATTCTGCATGGAAGGCGGTAATCGTGAATGGGGGGCCTTATCTGGGCTTTTCGACGATCATGCCGCGGTTCCGTGATCTGCTCTCGAACGACCAGATCGACGATGTTGTGGCCTACCTGAGGACCTTTTGCTCGAATCCACACTGGCCGCGGGGCGAGTTGAATTTGCCCCGAGCGATTGTGACCGAAAAGGCATTTCCGGAAGACGAGGTTGTCTGGTCGACAGGTGTGAATGGCTCTGGTGCGCCAGGTCTTGAGACGCATGTCATTCATGAGCAGGCGTTCGGGTCGAAAGGGCAGTTGGAAGTGGACATGCCTTGGCAGTTCCAGAACCAGAATCACGCCTGGAATAACCATATCGGCGATATGACCTTCGGATGGAAGCAGATGATGTATTCAAACCTGCGAAGCGGATCGATCTTCGCCTTGCAGGGAGGAATTCTGCCGCCTACAGGCAGTACGAAACTGGGCGGTGCTGGGACGACGACCTTTGAGCCCTTTGCGGCCTTCGATCAGCTTTTCAAAAGCAACACCTGGGTGCAGTTCCAGATGGGCGCGGATCTGCCGCACGATACAAGGAAGAGTCCGCAGAGCCTCTTCTGGTACACGACGCTGGGACAGACGATCGCGGGCGATCATCGGCTGGCAAGGCAGTGGTCGCCGATGGTGGAGTTTCTCGCCACGCGCGACCTCGTCGATGAAGCTAAAACCGACTGGGACATCATGCCGGAAATGCAGGTGACGGCAAGCAAGCGGCAGCATGTTCGGGTAAATCTCGGCGTGCGTGCGCCCGTTACCGATACAGCGGGACGATCGCCGCAGGTGTACTTCTATGTGCTGTGGGACTGGGCCGAAGGCCACTTCTGGAATGGATGGTGATGGAGATGCGCAGGTCCATTCCAATCATGGTGGCTGTGATGGCTTGGCTGCTGACGATTGCGGGGATCCGCGGGAACGGCGTAAGGGCAGCTTCTCACCCCGATCCGCACGATGATTTCCATACGGCGGATCGATGCGTCGCTTGCCATAACGGGCTGAAGACGTCCAAGGGCGAGGACATCTCCATAGGTCTGCAATGGCGGGCAAGTGTGATGGCAAACTCATCGCGCGATCCGTATTGGCAGGGAAGCGTCAGGCGGGAATCGATCGATCATCCCGACGCGAGCGCCGAATTGCAGGATGAGTGCTCAACGTGCCACATGCCTGCTCAACATCTGATCGACAAAGCGGAGGGCAAGAAGACCGAGGTTTTCACGCGGTTCCCGCTGCTGCGCAAGCATGACAAGGATGCTTTCGCCGAAGATGGCGTGACGTGTTCTGTGTGTCACCAGATCGAGCGCAAAGGGCTTGGAACTCCGCAGACGTTCAACGGCAATATCGAAGTTGCGGGCATCACAAAACAAGACCAGCGCGAAGAATACGGTCCGTTCCTGCCCGATGCGGGACACAAGACGATCATGCATTCGTCGACCAAAGGGTTTATACCGCAGCAGGCGATTCATATTCGTGACTCGGCTCTGTGCGGAAGTTGCCACACGCTGATCACGACCGTTCGCGGACCGGGAGGCAAAGCAATGGGGCAGTTTCCGGAGCAGATGCCTTATCAGGAGTGGCAGCACAGCGACTACAACAAGAAGCAGAGCTGCCAGAGCTGTCACATGCCGCAGGTCGCGGAAGAGGTGCCAATTACGGCGTTGTATGGCGTCAAGCGAGTTGGCATGCACAGGCACGTGTTTATCGGCGGGAACTTCTTCCTGCAAGGCTTGCTGAACGAGCACCAGGAAGAGCTTGATGTTGCGGCCCAGCCCGAAGAGTTACAGGATGCTGTGAACCGGACATCGGAGTTTCTGCGGACCAAGTCGGCGAAGGTTGAACTGCTCGACATGAAGAAAACGGACGATGGCGTTTCGTTTGCGGTGAAGGTGCAGAATCTGACAGGTCATAAGCTGCCAACTGCGTATCCGTCGCGGCGCGCGTGGCTGCACGTGACCGTGAAGGACGATGCGGGACGAACAGTTTTCGAATCGGGCGCACTCAATCCGGATGGGTCAATTGTGGGGAACGACAATGATGCAGATCCACTGAAGTTCGAGCCGCATCACAGCGAGATCACAAGCCCTGATCAGGTTGAGATCTTCGAGCCGATTCTAGGCGACGTGAACGGGCACGTTACGACAGGTCTTCTCAACGCGGTCAGATATCTGAAGGACAATCGCATTCTTCCGTCAGGATTCGATAAAGCCACCGCAGAACCTGACATCGCTGTAGTTGGCGGTGCGCATGACGATCCGGCATTTGCGGGCGGAAGCGCGCAGATCCGGTACGCGATTCGAAGCGGGCAAAGCGGACCTTACCAGATCAAGGCGGAACTGTGGTATCAGCCGATTGGATTCCGCTGGGCACACAATCTCGAACCATATAAAGCAGCGGAGCCGCAGCGGTTTGTGTCTTACTACGTCGCCAACTCGAAAAAGACGGCGATTGTGCTGGCTCAAGCTGAAGGTTCATTATGAGTCGAGCGGGTTGAAGTTCATCCGGTGTTCATCAAATTTCTGCAACTTCTACAATCGGTTTCCATCCAAGGCCGAAGGAGAAGAGCTGAACTATGCCTACTGTGAAAGGTCGCGCGATGCAGGTGCCCGCTGCCGGCGGAGCGTTCCAACTTGTGGAAAAAGAGTTTCCGGAGCCAGGTCCGGGGCATGTGCGGATTCGCGTGCATGCATGCGGAGTGTGCCATTCCGACTCGTTGACGAAGGAAGGGCAATGGCCCGGCATCCAATTCCCGCGAATTCCCGGGCATGAGATCGCAGGCATTGTCGATGCAGTCGGTCCGGAGGTGCCGCTGTTCAAGCCGGGGCAGCGCGTCGGTCTCGGCTGGCATGGTGGACACTGCAACTACTGCGATCCTTGCCGGCGCGGCGACTTCATCCTCTGCGAGAACCAGCCGATCAGCGGGATCAGTTACGACGGCGGTTATGCCGACTACGTCATCGCTCCGGCTAATGCTCTCGCCTTCATGGCTCACGAACTCGACGATACCGACGCTGCTCCGCTGCTCTGTGCGGGCATTACGACTTTCAATGCGCTGAGGAACTCCGGTGCGCGCGCGGGAGACACGGTGGTGATTCTCGGGATCGGCGGTCTGGGCCACCTCGCGATTCAGTACGCGGCCAAAAGCGGCTATCGGACTGTTGCTGTCGCACGCGGCGAAGACAAGGCGGCTCTGGCGAAACAACTGGGCGCTCACATCTATATTGATTCCACCTCTCAGGATCCGGCGAAAGAACTGCAAAAGATCGGCGGTGCGAACATCATTCTCTCCACCGTCACCAGCGCCAAGGCACTCGATTGGGTGATCAACGGGCTCGCGCCCGCCGGGAAATTCATCGTTGTCGGCGCGCCCGACGGCCCCATTACCATCAACCCATTCCCGCTGCTCCTCGGTCGCCGTACAGTTGCCGGGTGGCCTTCGGGAACCGGCATGGATTCCGAAGACACCCTCAAGTTCAGCGCGTTGACTGGCGTTCGATCCATGAATGAGGTCTATCCGCTCGAGAAGGCAGAAGAGGCGTATCAGCGGATGATGAGCGGCAAGGCGCGGTTCAGAGTGGTGTTGAAAATCGGTGGATAGTGAGTAGTGCTGCCGACGCGACATCTCTGATTGAGAACTCGCTCTGAGTGCATGGTACGCAGACGTCCTATGTGCGGGGGAGGACCCCTCCCCCCCCACCCCCTCCATTTAGAATCAGCGGTTTACGGCAAAATGCCCCGCTAAGTTACTGATTAAAAAGCCTTGTCCCCTAAAATCAAGATTTCACTGGCTTTGCGCCCCGGATCAACGCTTTCGATGCATGAATTCAGATCCGCCTGGTGAATCGCAGTCAGGGCGGCCCGGCCACTTTTTCAACATCGATGCAGCGTTCATAGTCTGTGAACCTCTCCCTGATTTGAATATGAATGAAGAGCCGAATTAATCTGCAACAGCTTTGCCGAAGGTTGTGTTAGAACCCGGAACGCGACTACGAGACCAGAGGCCGGGGATTATTCATTGCGGAGGGCCCGCATCGGGTCGACGGATGCGGCACGTCGGGCGGGGATGAAGCAGGCGGCGAGGGAGGCGAGGATCAAAACGAAAGTTGCCGCCGCGTAGGTGAGGGGATCGGTCGCTTTGATTCCGTAGACGTAGTCGGCCATAATGCGGCTGAGAGAAAGTGCTGCGAGCAGGCCGATTGCGACGCCGATGAGCGTGACGCCCAGGCCTTCGCGCAAAATCTGGCGCAGCACTGTAATGCGATCGGCTCCGAGTGCCATTCGAATGGCGAGCTCGTGAGTCCGGCGGCTTACGGTGTACGACATGACCCCGAAGATGCCGACGACGGAGAGAAGCAGGGCGAGTGACGCGAAGATCCACACGAGAGTCATAGGGAAGCGGAGAGTTCCATACGTGCGTGCGATCTGTTCCGAAAGGAGCATCACCTCGTTAACTGGCTGCTCATTGTCGATGGCAAGAACTGCGTCGCGAATCGAGGGGACTACGGACAGGGGAGCGACGGCGGTGCGGACGTTCAGAAGTGCAAAGGAGATGGGGTGCTGCTCGAAAGGGACGTAGATATCTGAGCGTGGCTCCCAGAGATCGAAACCGCGCACGTCTTTCATGATCCCGACGATCTCGAGGGCCTGGGTGGAGGTTTCGCTTTTTCCGGAGTAGACGCGGGACAGAATTGAGAGATGACGGCCGATGGGGTTGATATTGGGCCAATAGCGATGCGCGGCTGTTTCGCTGATTAACGCAACAGGAGTTGCACCCTGGGCATCGTTCGAATTCAGGGTGCGACCAGCGACCTGGGCGACGCCCATGGCGGCGAAATCGCCGGGCGAGACGATGTTGAGGCTCGCAGTAGGCTCCTGCCCTGGAATGGTGGGTGGCTGGCCTTCGGGTTGGAAGAAG
>DATNFD010000090.1:0-30779 GCA_035606555.1 Occallatibacter sp. | reverse complement strand
TGCCGGGTTGTTCGCCTATCCGGTACTCCAGGCTGCCGACATACTGCTCTACCAGGCTGATCGCGTTCCGATTGGCGATGATCAAAGGCAGCATCTTGAATTAACGCGCACCCTGGCACAGCGTTTCAATACCCAACATCCGGGAACATTTCAAGTGCCGGAACCGCTGATTGCTGCCGAGGGAGCTCGCATTATGGACCTCCATGATCCGCGAAAGAAAATGTCGAAGTCCTCAAAGTCTCCAGCGGGACTGATTCGCCTGATTGATTCTCCTGAAGCGATCCGTTCCAAGATCACGTGTGCGACCACCGACTCGGAGCACGAAATTCGATCATCTCCGGACAAGCCGGGGATCAGCAATCTGATCGCGATCTATGCCCTTGTGAGCGGCGTGGGCACCGAACACGTTGAAAGCACATTTTCCGGAACGGCCTATGCGGATTTCAAAAACGTCCTCGCCGACAAGTTGGTTGATTACTTGCGGCCGTTTCATGAGCGGTATGAGCAGCTCAGCCATGAGCGAGGATATGTCGAACGAATCCTTCTGGAGGGTTCTGATCGTGCCCAGGCGACCGCGATACGGACTCTTGCAAGCGTCTATGAGCGCGTGGGCTTCCTGGATGTTCCACCTGCTTAGTCTTCATGCCGGAGTTTCTACCAATCCGTAACAAACATCACCTGACCGAGGACAAACGACTCATTGCTGTGGAGCAGGCGTCATCGGACTATAAAAGAAGCGTTTTAGCGGTATGCCTGGTTTCGGCAATAGCTTATCAAGCGCCGAAATCTGGAAAGCAACATATTACGTACGGAGCTTGCAAGCAACAGCAAAACAGAAGTAAGCGGCCCTTGTCATGATTGCAGAAGCGCAGACGAGCAGCAGCACAAAAGATTCACGAATTCTCCTTGTTCTTGACGATTCGGAGATTGCACTTCGTGCTGTGAGGTATGTGGCGCAATTTGTCGGGCAGCGCAGACAATTTCGTATTTGCCTTGTCCATGTTCTTCCTCCATTGCCGCCGTCACTTCAGGAACATGGCGGTTCTAGCGACGCGGCGCAGGAGCGGCGGTTGGATCTTGCCATGAGGGAAGAACAGGATCGATGGATCGCGACCAGCAAGAAGCGAGCACAGAAGAGCCTCGATCAAGCTGGGAAGCTATTGACGAAGTCGGGAATGGCCGGTTCAGCAGTCCAAATGCTGTTCTGCGAACCAGGCGAAGCAGAAGAGACGGCCGATACGCTGCTCAGAATGGCAACTGAGTGCGAATGCCATACGGTGGTGGTTGGCCGGCGTTCTGTCTCGTGGCTCCACGAGTTGTTCAGTCAGGATATAGCGGAAGAACTCCTTCGCCGAGGAAAGGGCTTCTGCATATGGGCCGTCGAATGATGCCGCGTTAACGTATGTCCGCTTCCATGCGATGCAGGTCAGCCATCCCGGGCTGTTTCGAAGCAATCGGTTCCGGAAGCTGTCGCGAGGTGAGCGATGGGAACTGACACGAATCTTCGACGACCTCGACAGACACGGAACTACCGCATCAACCCCGAAGACGAGATGAAAGGACTATCATCTCTTCAACGGCCCCTTTACTTGCCGTAGAGTGAACATGCAAGGTCTTCCCTGGCATCCGCACAATGAATGTGATCCCACCATCTCGGTTTCGGGACCGGGCGCTGGTGCGTCATTGCGCGTGACTGCACGAGAGTGAAGGTCTGGCACCCAGGAGAAAACGAGCTATGGAGCACTATGTTGAGCGCGTGGTTGATCTCATCGACCCCGAGGTCAACCAGATCCTCAATCTCACTGTCGAAGAGGCGCGAGCCTGCCTGTATGGCGGCAATCCAGAAGCGGTACGCAGGATTCACGGATCGTTCGCGTTGATATCGCGGGAGGGCAAGATGGTGAAGATGGCTCGCTCGCTCGATCGGCCTCTGCGGTATTTCCTGGCAAAGCGACAGGAAGGGCCCGTCTTGATTGTTGCCTCGAGGATCGACGCCATCTACGGGTGGCTTAAAGGCGAAGGGCTGGACGCACAATTCCATCCGAGCTACACGAGGATGGTACCTGCCCATCACATCGTGGAACTTCAATTGATCGGGTGTCCGGATCCGGATCCAACCTACACGCGATTTTTCACTCCCGAATCGGGCTCGCTTACAACCGACCTGGATGAGATCGGGCGCCGGTATATCGGGACGCTCGCCGAGGAAATTTCGGCTTGGTTGCAATGCGTGCCGCCGGAGGAGCCGATCGGAGTCTGCTTTTCAGGCGGGATTGATAGTGGCAGCGTATTTGTGACGGCTTATTTCGTCATGCAAAAGCTCGGTATGAACCTCAGCCGGCTCAAGGCATTTGTGCTTGATCTGGGGAAAGGACCCGACGTAGAGCAGGCGCGAGCCTTTCTGAATGCGCTGAAGCTGGGGCTCTTTCTGGAGTCCATCGAAGCTGATCCTGCAAAGCTGGACACGGATGAGACGATCCAGATTGTGGAGGACTACAAGTCGCTGGACATCGAATCAGCCACAATGGCTGTGGCACTATGCCGCGGCATCCGCGAGCGGTATCCAGACTGGAAGTTCCTGCTGGATGGCGATGGCGGCGACGAGAACCTGAAGGACTATCCCATTGAAGAGAATCCTGAGCTGACGATCCGCAGCGTCGTAAACAACTCGATGCTCTACCAGGAGGGCTGGGGTGTCGGCAAAATTAAACACTCGTTAACGTATAGCGGTGGGCTGAGCCGGTCGTACACCCGCACGTATGCCCCTGCGCATCACTTCGGGTTCAAGGGATTCAGTCCTTATACTCGCCCGAATGTGGTTGCGGTGGCAGAAGGCATTCCATTCATCAAGCTCACGGACTACAGCGTCGAAAGGCTCTATGAACTGAAGGGCGAGATCGTCTCTCGCGGAATCGCCGCGATCACCGGTATGAGGATGCCAGTATTTCGGAAGCGACGTTTTCAACATGGGGCGATCTCAGAGCAATCATTGAGAGAGCATCTGCCATGGCGCGAGGCAGAGTACCGGAGGAAGTTTCTCTCTCTCTATGCCTGAGAATCTTAGCCAGCCGACTTATCCAGAGGGGCCGGGAGAACGAGACAAGTGGATCCTGGCCCGTCGTCCGCTGCGCTCGCAGGTGAGCGAACACGAGCCGTACGCTTTCTTTGTTGAAGAAGAGCGTGGATCGGCCGATCTAGTTCAGCCTGTTGCGACAATCTTCTTGAGCAATCGCGAATGTCCCTTTCGTTGCGTGATGTGTGACTTGTGGCGAAACACGCTGACGCAGTCTGTGCCAATCGGCGCGATTCCCGAACAGATCGATTTCGCGCTGGCAAGACTTGGGCCTGCCACCACGGTGAAACTGTACAACAGCGGGAGTTTTTTCGACCCTCGCGCAATTCCTCCAGGTGATTATGGGACAATCGCCAGCCTTGTAGCCGGCTTTCAGCGGGTCATTGTGGAATGCCATCCGGCTTTTGTGGACGCCCGGTGCGTTGCATTCCGTGACATGATCAGCGGCAAGCTGGAAGTTGCGATAGGCCTGGAGACGGCACACCCTGAGGTTCTGGAAAAGCTGAACAAGCGCATGACGCTGGACGAGTTTTCCAGGGCAGCGGACTTCCTCCAAAAAAACAATATAGATCTGAGGGTCTTCATTCTGGTCCAACCGCCTTTTATGGAGCCGCAAGACGCGTTGTACTGGGCGCAGCGGTCGCTTGATTTCGCCTTTGACTGTGGGGCAACCGCGGCCACCCTGATTCCGACGCGAGCCAATAACGGCGCAATGGAAGCACTTACGGAGGCGAGGCAGTTCATCGCATCGGATCTCAGCTTGCTAGAGGAAGCATTTGCCTATGGTCTGGCCCTCGGGCGTGGAAGGGTGTTTGCAGATTTGTGGGACTTGAAGCAATCACGGGAATGTGCAATCTGCTTCGATGCGCGAGTGCAAAGACTGCGAGAGATGAATCTTAAGCAGTTCCCGTCGCTGCTTGCGCATTGCGATGCGTGTAGCTAAGTAAGCAGCGGAGGTAGATTGAAGGAGCGTTTTGACATAGCAGTCGTGGGGTCAGGGTTCGCGGGATCCCTGATGGCGATGATTGCGAAGCAACTTGGGCTGCGCGTCATTCTTCTTGAGCGCGGCCGGCATCCTCGCGTCGTAATTGGAGAGTCGTCCACTCCACTTTCCAATCTGCTGCTGGAGGAACTGGCTGATCACTATAACCTGCCCCACATTCGGTCGCTCAGCAAATGGGGAAGTTGGCAACAACACCACCCAGAATTGGCTTGTGGATTGAAGCGAGGCTTCAGCTTCTTCCATCACCATACTGGCTGTGCGGGACCGGTGGACCGCGAACATCAACTCCTCGTTGCAGCTAGTCCGCACGATGCGATTGCCGACACCCATTGGTACCGGGCGGACTTTGACGCGTACCTTGTATCTGAAGCTCAGGGGATGGGTGTCACTTACCGGGATGAAGTCGAGCTACAGCAATTCATCGAAGAGGAAGGGGAAGCAGTCCTGACAGGCAAGCGTCGCGGGCACGAAATAGGAATTCGCGCCTCATTTGTGGTGGACGCGACTGGTCCGCGCGGATTCTTGCATCGGACTCTCGGGCTCGGAGAACACAGTTTGCCGGGTATGCCGTCTACAGAGGCGCTCTATAGCTACTTCACCGGAGTGAAAGGGATCGAAGAAACAGGCGGAGTGATGCTCGAGGGTGAACCGCCATATAGGCCGGATGATGCGGCAGTGCATCACGTGATTGGTGGTGGATGGGTATGGGTTCTGAAGTTCTCGAACGCTGTAACGAGCGCAGGAATAGCAGCTGCGTCCGCCCTCGCGACGCAACTCCGCTTATCCCAGTGTGAGTCCGGCTGGGAGCGATTGCTGGATAGCATTCCAGTGTTGCGCGAGCAATTTCGAGATGCCAAACCTCTGCAGCCCTTTCGTCATATCAGCAAGTTGAGTTTTCGTAGCGCATCGATCACAGGTCGGCGCTGGGCGCTGCTTCCGTCTGCGGCGGGATTCATCGATCCATTGTTGTCAACGGGATTTCCACTGACTCTGCTGGGGGTCACCCGCATTGCAGATATCCTCGAGAAGCACTGGGGAACCGAAGAGTTCGGCCGTGAGCTTCACGGTTACGCGGTGCGAACCGATGCCGAGTTGCTTGCTACTTCACGATTGATCGGAGCGCTGTACGCGAACTTCGGAAACTTCCCTGTATTTTCAGCGATATCGCTGCTCTATTTCGCGGCTGCCAGTTATTCCGAGGCCGCACGACGGCTGGGTAAGCCACAGCTCGCAGCATCCTTCTTATTGCAC
Source organism: Occallatibacter sp. (assembly GCA_035606555.1). Classification (GTDB taxonomy): domain Bacteria; phylum Acidobacteriota; class Terriglobia; order Terriglobales; family Acidobacteriaceae; genus Telmatobacter. The sequence goes on along the minus strand of DATNFD010000090.1, from coordinate 25,452 downwards.
GACCATCCCGTGTTTGGGCCGGCTTCTGCCCACGTCCTGGAACAAGCGCTCACAGCAGGTGACGAGACGAATTCAAAAGCTGTGATCGAGGCAATTTACCGCGTAATCGAGCCCATCGATGTAGCCGGGTTGCGCAATCAAGCCCGGCGGAACTGGTATCCCGCAGACGCAAAAGATCTATATGACGCAGCTCACAAGCTCGGCGCCAGTCGGTGGGAAATCGCCCAGATGCTGGAGCGGTGCGGGTTCAATGCAGCTATTTCTTTGCCGATGTAAGCGTGAACTGAATCGGCTGCTTGGCGATAATCCCTGCCCCTTCCCTCACGGTTATGAACTGATCGGGCTGGATGTCAGAAATTGACTCTTTACGTCCGCCCGGCCATTGAATTTCGATGCTTATTCGCCTCGCGGGATCTGGCTTGCCAAGGCCGAAGGTAAGTGGAAGTTCGCTCTGAGAGAGATAACTGGATCCGCTCTTCACCATTGCGTTCATGTGCTGGCCCGTTGAGGTGGTAAGGCGAACGCGAGCACCGATGCCATCGCGATTGGCATGCGTGCCGATCAATTTGACCCGAAGCATATCATTCTGGTTGGCGCCATCGTTTCTGAGCAGATGAACCGGTCCATTCGCTGTCGTGAGTACCAGATCAAGATCGCCGTCGAGGTCGATGTCGCCATACGCTGCACCACGTCCGACCAGCGGATCTCGGAGCCCGCGCCCAGCTTTGCCAGAGACCTCTTCGAATTTGCCGCGTCCGATGTTGAGGAATAAGAGCGGAGGCTCGGCGTAAGAGAGGGACGGCTGGATAACCGAGATGTCATCGGCGACATGGCCATTCAAGGCGAAGATATCCGGCAGGCCATCGAGGTTGTAATCGAAGAAGAATGCTCCGAAGGTGAGGGACTTCGCCGATGGAAGGGCAATTCCCGCGTCCTGCGCCTGATTGGTGAAGAGCCCCTGCCCGTCATTGTGGTACAGCGCGATGCTCTCATTCGTGAAATTCCCGATTACCAGGCTCTGTTTTCCGGAATTGTCGTAATCCCCGGCATCGGTGCCCATCCCCGCGCGTGCTTTTCCCGCGTCGCTGTAAGCCACTCCGGCAGAGAATCCCTCGTCAGTGAAGGTTCCATTGTGGCTGTTGTGATACAGCTTGTTCGGTTGCGTGTCGTTTGTGATCAAGAGATCAAGCCAGCCGTCGTTGTCGTAGTCCGTCAACGCAATTCCAAGCGCCTTGTCGGAAGAATCGCTGAGCCCGGCTTCACGGGTCACATCTTTGAAGCGGCCGTGGCCGACATTGTGAAACAGAGTGATACTTTCGCCCTTGTACAACTCCGGAGTGCAGTACGATTTGTGAACCTGATCGAGGGAGCAGAATTTGTCCGTCTCCACTGACCAGTCCACGTAGTGATCGACAACCAGGTCGAGATTCCCATCATGGTCGTAATCGAACCATGCGGCACCGGTCGAAAACCCCGACGAAGCAACTCCAGCTTGTGCGGTTACGTCACGGAAATGTCCGTTACCCAGGTTGCGGAAGAGATGATTGTGGCCGAGAGCGGTTATATAGATGTCGTCCTTCCCATCATTGTCGTAGTCGCCAATGGAGCAGCCCATCCCGTACATCTCGCTCTCCAGCCCAGCCTGTTTGGTGACATCGGTGAAAGTTCCGTCGTGATTGTTGTGGTAGAGCGCCGGATAGGTTTTGCGGTTGCCGTGGCCAGGCCAATCCATCGAGTTCACGAAGAGGATGTCTTGCCAACCGTCATTGTCATAGTCAATGAAACACACTCCGCTGCCCATCGTCTCCGGAAGGTACTTCTTTCCGAATGCTCCGCTATTCCGCTTGAATTGAATCCCAGCTTCGGCCGTGACATCGGTGAAATGGATGGGACCAGACGGACGCTCAGGAGCAGCCGATCGAACCCGCTGAGCAGGCTGCGGCGCAGGAGACTGCTGGGCGGCAGAAGGCCTTTCCGTCGGTGAGCTTTCCGTTGGCGCGGGTTTCGATTTGCATCCGCTGATCAGCGCGACAGCAACGAGGGCGAGACAGAGGCCGGCTTTCCGAGATTGATGAATCAAGCAGAGTCCTTCAGGAGATGGGTTGATGCGATGTTCCGGTTACGGTCGCAACGGCGGGAGATTGAGACGGTTTTGTGCGACGCGAATCGAGCCACATCTCGATGAGTATCGCGATCGGTCCAACCCAGAACAGCGCATACAACTCCGCGTAAATACTCTGGTCGAGACGGAAAAACATCTCTACGAGAGCGACGAGGAATGCCACGATGCACTGGCCCTTCTTTGACCGCACAGTCGTCTTGGGGTCTGTGATCATGAAGAAGATGAAGAGTTGGTACTCAGGTCCAGTAATTGGCGAAACCTCTGCGAGCCACGGCTGATGAATGATCCAGGAGCGAATGACGGCGAGAACGAGGAACGAGATTACGTACGTTGCGCTGATATGGAACCTGCGAAGGCGCCAGATGATGATGGATCCAAGCACCCAGATCACGATCATGGACGCCATGTTGTTGCCCCACTGGATGCTCAGCATGGCGACACTGGCAGGCAACAAGAAGAGCACTACGCTAATGCCGAAGTTCGAAGGATTCCAAAGATGACGGCCTTTGTAACGCAGAACATATTTCGAGGTGATGGCGAGAGCTGCCGCGACCGCAAATGGCCAGAACGCAGGAGAGCGCACCAGGATTCCGACGCTGATGCCCGTGATGTAGGCGCTGGCCACGTTCAGCCATTTGCCGAGGAAGATCCGTCCCAGAATGAGTTCAAGGCCGATCGCTGTCGCAATGGCAAGCAGTGTTCTCTCGTAGCTCTCCAGGATGCCGTATGAGAACTGGCCGGCAAGCAGGATCAGCGTGATGAAAGCTGGAGGCACATAGCGGTTATCGAGAGAAAGCCACTTCTTCCACTGCGGCGCACCGGGCCGATTTGTCGCGGAGATGGCTGTGGCCGGCTGGCTCATTGAGACTCCTTGATGGTGTATAGCTCACCCGGTGTGAGGTGATCCAGCGTCTGAACGATCCCTGATGGCCACCTGATAACGGCCTTCTCAATTCTTGCATCCTTGCCGAGCCCGAAGTGCATGCGAAGGTCATTCTGCGCTGCGAATCCGGTACCGGCGGCCACTTGCTGCAACTGTTTCTTGCCGTCCCAGTAGAGAGTAAGTTCGGCTCCAATCGCATCCCGATTACTCTTGGTGCCTTCGAGTTTGAATTCGATCCATTTCTCTGCAGGGTCGACCTTGTTCTTGTAGATGAGCAGAGGTCCGCTTTGATTGGCGACGACCACATCAAGAGCGCCGTTGTTCCAAAGGTCGCCAACTGCAACGGACCGTCCGTCATGAGTGTCCGTGACCCCTACATCGTGCGCAACATCCTGGAACTGACCCGCTCCGTCATTGATCCAAACACGTTTCTGCTGGTACCCAGACAGGCTGCGTCCATTGAATGCCGGCCAGTTTTTAGCATCTCCGATGATCGTGCTGTTGCCAGCGGCGACCTTGGCGAAGTCGTACCAGTAGCTTCGACTGTGATCGAGCGAAATATATCCGTTGGCCAGAAAGAGATCGAGATTGCCGTCATTGTTTAAATCGCCGAACTGCGCGCCAAAGCTCCAGCCGCCCAGTTCTACGCCGAGCGAGCCTGCCATATTGACGTAATGGGGCATGCTTCCCGGGGTTCCGTCCTGCGGCACCCAGAGATTGTTGCCCTGGATCAGAACTCCCGACTCGGAGATGTTGGAGACGTAAATGGAGAATCTGTCTTGATTGAAAATGTCCCCGAACGCGACGTTCATGCCGCTCTTCGGCGAGAAGCCCACTCCCGCTTGTTTGCCGACTTCATGGAAGCGCTTGCCGTCGTTGACGAAAAGCTCTGACACGCCATAATCATTTGCGACAAAAAGATCGGGATGCCCGGTGCCGGAGAGGTCGGCAGCTCCCGAAGCCAGCGCCCAGCGGCGGCTGTTGATTCCGACGCTGCCGCTCACCTCGTCGAACTTCCCTTCGCCTAGGTTGTGAAAAAGATACTTGCGACCGCCGTTCTGCGCATACTCGAAACTCTCCGGCATGATCCGGGTGGTCTTCAGATGCCAGAGGTCGATGTTCTCGTTGTAATAGCCTCCGACGAAGAGATCCAGCTTGCCGTCACCATCGTAGTCAAACCACAGCGCGGTATTTGCATTCATCCACTCGGGCAAACCCGCTTGTATTGATACATCGGTGAAACCGCGTCCCTGGTCGTTGTGGAAGAGGATCGGCCTGCCCCACTTGATCAGGAAAAGATCGGGAAAGCCGTCGTTATCGAAGTCGCCCCACACAGCGCCCATCGAAACCCCTGTACCGGATCGGTTTACATTGGCGACCCCCAGCTTAGATGCGACATCGGTGAACGTACCGTCGTGGTTGTTTCGGTAAAGGGCGTTCATCGTGCTTTCGCCGCTGTTTGTGACGTAGATGTCGGGCCAGCCGTCGTGATCAAAGTCAACGATGGAAACTGCTGCGCCCATCGATGCAACCTCAGGCATGATCGGCGCAAGCTGCCGGTCAAGTACCGGAGCTTGGTGAACGAAGTTTACCCCCGCCTGTTTCGAGTCCTCCGTCAGGTAAAAGCCGTAGCGCGTCAGCGCAGCGCTGGTAGAGGCCTGTGAAGACGCAGCTTCAGACTTCGACGCCTTCCTCGTAAGAACGAGCGGGACCGCGATCAACCCGATAAAGAACAGAAAGAGAATGATTCGTGCTAACGGCCCGCGCTTCACTTGGATGAACTCCGAAGAACCTTGTCAAAGTAGTTGGACGAAACGTAACGCGTCTGGTAGCTCTGCCAGTCGTCCCGATGTTGGCGGTAAACCCAATCGTCGGCGAGAGGTGCCGGTGCGGTGTCGTAGAGGCGGCGAGCGTGGTAGGGCAATGGAAGAACCGTTGCTGAGTCCGCGGAGTTGTAATCTCCGTCCTTCACCCAGCCATCTCCGGCAACGATGTAATCCCGCACCCATCCAGACGGGGCTGGCTCCACAGCGGGGAATCGCAATGAGAGTTCGTCGCCCGCATTCATAATCACGTAGCGGTCGTCGATCTTGTTTAGCAGCGGTCTGACATCGCCGAATCTCGTGTAGTAGCCGGCAAGGTCGCGCCAGATCTGGGTACTCGCCATCAGATGGTTGTAATCAGGAATCTCCGGTGAAGATGCATTCACTTGCTGAACGACGGAGTAGCCCCGATAATGCAGATCCGCGAGGCTGGGCGAAAGGTGCGTGACCTTCAGGTCTGTGTTTGGGAGACCCGCTGCCCACTGAATTTGATCCCAGTAGATTTCCAGGTTAGTGCCGAGCCGGATCCGCTTTGGCCGGTCTGAGACGAATAATCCGCTTAGGTCAATCAGGCAGGTCTTGTTCCGGCCGGCAGGGAATCCAAGATTGGGCCGGACCACCTGCCAGGCACCCTTCGCGTCCTGGACCGAGAGGCTTAACGGTTTTGGCCGCTCATGATGGCCCTGGCCCATGGCGACATTGACGGTTGAGTCAGACGGATGCAACCACCCTTTCGCGATCAGATAGAGCGGACCGGAATCTGGAACATCCGAGCCAAGATCGATCTCAACGTAGTGATCGCGAGTAACCCCCTGGTACTGTCCGCGACCGAAATTGTCGACGTACCTTCCATCGGCTGATCTCAACTTGTCTGTCACATCCTGCCCGCTGTCGTCAGTAGCGCTAGTAACGGAATGCGGGCTTCCGGTCGTTGTCAAGGCAAGTTTCACGGGTGGCACAACAAAGCGCTCATCGGTAAAGACCGAGGTCCCCGCCGGATGATCAACAACCATCAGCGAGAGGGAATCGTAGTAGTAGGTCTCCCATAATTCGCCGGTGATTCTCAAATCGTAGTAGCCGTTTCGCGGTGCCAATCGATCGCCCGGTATTTTGTACCACTCGCTTGTTGCCGCGATGGCCGCCGTACCGATGTTGTTGATCCGCAGGCCGATCGCCGAACCCCACGGAACGGTGTCCATGACGAACTGCATGTCTTTGCCATTCCAGGCGAAAAGGAACGGACAGGAACCTTTGAGCCTTTGTTCGGTGAGGATCGCCTGATCGCCATGCAAGCCGAATTCAGCGCTTACCGTTCCGTTGGGCCACACCAGTCGCGCGACATCTGTTTGTGTATGCGTGCCCAGGCCGAAATGCAGTTGAGGGCCGGTGATTGGCAGTTTTTGCGTTAGCAGTGCGGACCGAATCTCCACCTCGCCACCGATGCCAAACGAATTCACGCGCTGATCGCCGGTGGCTTGTTTTGCTCGTGGACGAAGTGTCTGCCAGTGATAATCCTTCGTCCCGTGGCTCAATTCCTCCTGGGCTCGTCCTTCGGCTGTGAGCCCTAGTAGTGCCAACCGTCCATCGTTGCGTAGATCCGCTAGATCGAACACCCGTTGCGAACCCGCATGCGCATTGAGCAGGTTGAACTTCCCTGAGCTGTCAGCCAGCCAGGCGAGAGCGCCCGCGCCAGATGCAATAGAGGGCGAGACGCGACCGAGCACGAGATCGATTGCTCCGTTGTTGTCGAGATCGGTGGCGTGAATGCGAATGCCTCCGGTCAGACTGGCCGATGCATCGGGGATGGATACCAGATGTGCAGACGTCCATCCTTGTCCGTCTGCGGCAGAGGACAAGGAGGCGATGTTTCCGTCAGGCAAAACCACGACGAGATCCATAAGGCCGTCTGCGTTCACGTCCGCTGCAGTAATGGCCTTTGGATTGTCAAATCCAGAAGGCATGGCACTCTCAACGAATCGACCGACGCGCTGATTGAGGAACATGTGCAGGTGCCCGGCACCATCTATTAGCGCTGCATCGGGATTGCCGTCGCCGTTGAAGTCAGCCCATGCGAACTGCCGAATACCGGAGATTCCGGCAAACGGGTGAATCGCGGTGAATGTCCCATCTCCATTGTTTTGCAGAACGGTAGGACCTCCGCTTGCCTGGCCGAGAACAATGTCGAGATCGCCGTCGGCTTCGATATCGACAGCCCATGCCCCAGCGTAACTGCCATCGAGAATCGCCTTCGGCAGCTTCGTCTTCGCTGTGACATCCGTGAAATGAGCCGCGTCATCTTGAGTGAACAAGCGGATGCCACCTGCACCAGCCAGCAAAAGATCAGTTTCGAAATCGTAGTTGAAGTCAGCAGCGAGTACGCCTTCGGGACCGGGCACCGCTCCTTTTTGTCCGCCTGGGAAGGGAATTGTTGCTCCGCTCTGCAATCGAACCTGGTGTGTATTTGCCACCGCGATGGTTGGTGCGCCTTCTCCCGTTAAGGAAATCGAACCGATCCAATCCCAATGCTGGTTTCCGAACTCAGCGACTGGCTGCACCTGAAATGTCATACTCGTGTCGGCGGGGTCCGGAGTGGAAGATGGCGTTGCAAGGCGTAGAAAATGAGTGAACGGCTGAGCTTCATCACCCTCTGCCGGCCTGATCTGCGCAAGACTGGCGCGAAATGCAGGTACTCGCATCAGCACGTTCCGCAGAAAGACGCTCCGCACGGCTGCTGATCGAGGATCACTTCCCGACGCCGCTGTTTGCAGAATTGTGAGCGCCTGCTTCACATCGGTCGGCCAATCTGCACTATGCGTGGAAATCCGCTGAATGGCGGAATGCAGCGTCGCGGCGTCTCCTCGCTTCGCGGAGATACGGCTCAACTCGACGAGTGCAGCCAGGTTGTCCGGCTGGATCCCGAGAATGTGCTGGATGAGCTTTTGAAATTCATCCTCACTGCCGGCGCCGCCCTGACGTTCGATAGCCAGCGCGAGGGCATAGATCGCTTGGGGATCTTTGGAGTCCAGGCTTACCGCTTTCCGGTAGCTCTCGATCGCGGCTTGAGAGTCACCTCGCGCGCTGCTGAGAAGGCCGAGAAGAAAATAGATCCTGCTGTTTTGAGGAGACAGCTTCAGAGCACGGTTGAACCGGTTCGTTGCCGGCTCGAAGTTTCGCTGGCGAAGGGCAAGGATTCCCCAGTCGGCCCATCCAGCCGGTTCACCAGGAGCGATCTGCGTGGCCTGCTGAAGGCTGCTATCCGCCAAAACGTCATTTCCGACCTGAAGGGCGGACAAGCCAATGTAAAAGGCCGAGACGAACTGGTTATATTCTTTCGATGGAGTGGTGGGAAGATCAGAACGCGAATGACAGGATGCCAGCATCAGGCAGAGTAGGGCTAGAGCAGAGATGGTAGCGACGTTTTTGAAATCCGGCGTGATTGGCGGGGTGTTAGCGAAGCGGTCTTCAACCGCACTCCGGGAATACTGATGTCGTTTCACGCTTAGGGAAGTGACCGTTTGGTCTGTATCTCAATGTAGCACCGCGAATACAGGTTAGGCGCAGGGTTAAGGCAGATCCTCCTCCGTATCAACCTCGTCTGTGGAGGATCTTTTCTATGCTCCACCTAAAGGCTGAGATTTTCGTCCATCGTTTCGGTGATTGCAAACCGGGCGACGCTTTCGCCATTCTAAGCTTGTCCGTCCTTTTGGGCCGGCAAGGGCTTCCCCGATGACTAACAGTCACTGTGAGCTGTGGAACGACGTCGTACGGCGCCTCAGGGAAGCTACCAGAGCATCTCGAGCGGTCCTACCTGCTCCATCGGTCGGGGGTTGACAGCTTGATGGAGGAATTCTGTTGATTGGGAGCGGAGAAGTACCGCGCAAAGCATCACTTTTCTCTGACGCAACTCACGCATTCGCATTCTGGGCAGGTTGCGCAGCAGTCACAATCGGCGTATTGCTGCATCTTCCCATGTTCCTCATGGCCCGGGCAGTGCACTTCAAATTGGCGGGCATGCCCATGGACACAGGCATGCTCATCGGCATGGGCCTCATTATTGCGGGAACGGCTGCAACCGCCTACGGACTTCTGCCGTCTCGCCGCACTGATGGCAGTGAGTTAGACACGATCGCTCCTCCGGAGGACGCGCCTCTGACGCGCGCTCACCGGGTGCAGATCACGATCCTTGCCGCAGCTCTCATCATCGACGTGATGAAACCCGCGACGCTGGGCTTCGTCGTTCCCGGAATGCGCGCCGAATACGGCCTCAGCTTTGCGCATGTAGCAGTGTTGCCCTTTATCGCACTGCTGGGAACGACAGTGGGCTCCTTTATCTGGGGTACCCTTGCGGACCTGTACGGACGTCGGGCGACCATCCTGCTGGCGTCCGTAGTCTTTATGGGAACGGCCATCTGCGGGTGTATGCCATCCTTCGCCTGGAACATCTTTATGTGTTTCCTGATGGGTGTGGGGGCCGGCGGTATGCTTCCAGTCGCTTACGCGCTACTCGCCGAAATCATGCCCACGCGTCACCGCGGCTGGTGTCTAGTTTTGGTCGGCGGTATAGGTTCAGTTGGCGGCTACTTCGCTACTAGCGCATTATCGGCCTGGCTTCAGCCTTACTTCGGTTGGCGCATCATGTGGCTTATCAATCTTCCCCTCGCCTTGATTCTGATTGCGCTCAGCCCGCTATTGCAGGAGTCCGCACGCTTCCTTCAGAGCATGGGCCGCGTGCAGGAAGCACGCGAAACCCTTGCACGGTTCGGCATATTTATCGATGAAACAACAGGCAAATCTGCCCCGTCCCGTCCGACGGCATCGAAATCACGGGTGAAGCACGGCAAATTGTTTGGTCTGACATGCGCACTGACGCTCACGGCGTTATGCGTTGGCTTCGTGAATTTCGGAGTGCTCCTCTGGCTGCCTGGGAGTCTGATGCGCGAAGGCCGCAGCGTGGCCTCCGCCAGCGAACTCATCGCCAAGTCTTCGCTCATTGCAGCGCCAACCATCGTTCTGGTCTCCTGGCTCTACAGCATCTGGAGTACAAAGCGCACTCTCGTCCTCGCGATCGCGGTGACTACGCTGGGACTGATTGCGATCCTGCTCCGCGATTTGAAAGATCTGCCGGTTTTCTCCAGCCCCGTAATTCCCGTCGTTCTGCTGATCGTCGGTACCAGCGGGATCATCTCCGTGCTCCTGCCCTACTCGGCAGAGAGCTATCCGCTCCGGGTCAGAGGACGTGCAACCGGATGGGTGGCGGGCTTCAGCAAAGGGGGCGGCTTGGTCGCCCAGGGCCTGGGTACGCTGGCACTGGTCCCGGCACTCGGAGTAACAGCCGGCGCGGTAGCGGTTCCTTGTGTCCTGGCCATTGTGCTGCTTTCCACCCTTGGACACGAAACACATGCGCGTGATCTTCGCGAACTGGAAGAAGTCGCTTAGCACCACGTCTATTTTCAGTGGGTCCACGCATTCTCCACACTTTGATCGATTTTGGCTTGTGCATGAATTCGTTACGGTTGCCCGTACGTTTGGGTCTCGCTTCTCTTGAATGACCCTGATTGCTCCCTCTGCAAATCATTTCATTGTTTACGGGTCCTCATGGCAGAGCCGCTGCAGAATCGTCCTCTCGCAATTGAAACGGACGCCTAAGCATCGGAAGAGGGTTTTCCGGTGTCGCATGTGCGATCCATCTCGCCCGCGCAGGATTCCGTGTTCTTTGCATGGAAGAAAGGAAGGACCTCTTCATTATTGTCGGCGAGTCTCATGCTTCGAACAGTGGCGATCGTCCGGCGTCACAATGAAAACTTGAATTGCGCCATAGTCGACTTGCCGACTTTTCGATCGCCCGGCGTTCTCGATGTACTGCGAGTCCACCGAAAGGTTGAGTAAGCTGCCCATCAACCGGTGCAGGACAGAACATCTGCAGGATCAGTATTGTTCATCCATGCAGCCCACTAACGATCCTCCCCCTGAACCTCGAGTGGATTCCTGCGACTGGTGATCCCGCCAGAAACTCTGATTTACGGAGCCCTTGAACCTGTGGCGCCTTCTGGCGCTCACGGTCCTGGGTACATCTACCGCCCCAGCGAATTATCTGGCCAACATTTCTGAAACTGCAGCGTCTTTGGAAGACCGGGAAAGAACATGAGAATTCTTCGCAATGTGCTGGCATTTGCATTTGTCGCTTGCCTTAATGTGTCCGCTCAACAGATCACGGGAAACATCCGTGGAACGGTAACAGACCCGAGCGGCGCGGTCATTCGGAATGCCGCTGTAACAGCAAAGCAAGCGGAGACTGGCCTCTCACGTAGTTCGATTACTGATCGCGACGGCAACTATGTTCTTCTGGAGCTTCCTGTCGGTCACTATCGCTTGCAGGTCACAGCCGCCGGATTTCAGGAATACCTGCAGGATGGCATAACACTCAACGTGAACCAAACAGCTTCAGTTTCTCCTCGACTTGCTGTCGGATCGGAAAAGGAACAGGTGGAAGTGAGCGCGGATGCCCAGCTGATTGAGCCAACCGTCACCAGCATGGGCAAGGTCGTGCAACAGCGCGAGTTGGAAGATCTGCCGCTGAATGGACGCAACTTTTCGCAGCTCGGACTATTGCAGCCTGGAGTTGTTCCGTTAACGCCGGGGATAGCTGAAGCTGGTGGATCGCTGCGCAACGGACAGGGTTATTCGGTCAATGGTCAGCGGCCAGAATCGAATAATTTTCTGATTGATGGGGCGAGCAACTTCAACGGCGTCGATGGCGGATTCGTTCTTAAGCCGCCGGTGGATGCAATCAGCGAGTTCCGCATCATCACGCATAATGCAAATGCCGAATTCGGAAACGCTCTTGGATCGACAACCAATCTGGTCACGCGCTCCGGCACCAATCAGCTCCACGGAACATTATGGGAGTTCCTGCGCAACGATGCAGTCGACGCTAACAACTACTTCGCGCAGACGAAAGAGCCCCTGAAGCAAAACCAGTTTGGCGCGACGGTCGGGGCACCCATCAAGAGAGATAAAGCATTCGTTTTCGGTTTTTATGAGGGCTTCCACAATCGCCAGGGGGAGTCGGCGTTGACCACCGTGCCGTCTCTCAAGCAGCGCGGCGGTGATTTTTCCGAACTCTGCACGGAGGGATTCACGGCCGGCTTCTGCAACAACCCGCAACACCAGCTCTTCAACGTTTTCGCCAATGCACCGTACCCGGATAACCAGGTGCCGCAGAACCAGATCAACGCCGTATCGCAGAACCTGCTGAGTTTCTTTCCGCTTCCAAATGCCGGAACAAACCTGCTCTCTACAACGCAAACATTGAGAAACGATTCCGATCAATTCGGGATCAAGGTGGACCATTACCTCACCTCACGGGACACGTTGAATTTTCGCTACATGTTCAATCAGCTTTCCCAATTGGATCCGCTATCCCCGGGCGGCGCCAGTGTGCCGGGGTTTCCTGTAGGCGAAGACCAGCGGGCGCAAAACTTTGTCGCCCAGGAGACGCACACCTTTTCGCCGGCTCTCATTGCTATAGCGCGGTTATCATTTCTGCGAAACAAATTTCTTTTCGGCGAGCGCGAGAACCATCAATCGCCGTCAACGCTTGGCTTCCAATACACGCCGAGTCTCGATCTTGCCGCTGGACCGCCATTCATCCAGGTCAATGGGTACGCCACGGTTGGAGATCCGATCACGGGACCGCGCGATACCTACGAAGATGTTTTCGATTACTCTGCGTCGCTCAGCTGGGTGCGCGGAAAGCACGAATTGAAATTCGGTGGCGGATACCAGCATCAGCGAATCAACGTGCTGCAAGGGATCGCGACCAATGGCTTCTTCGTATTCGTGCCATTCCCGGTCACGGATGCCTTCGCCAGTTTTCTTACTGGACAGCCGGTCGTCTTCCTCCAGGGTATCGGCGATTTCTCGCGTGGCATTCGCGGCAACAATGCGAACTTGTACGTACAGGATACGTATAAAGTCACATCCCGATTCACAGTCAATGCCGGACTGCGTTATGAGTTGCCCGAACCGTACACCGAGATTCACAATCGGATGACACTGTTTGAGCCGGGGAAGCAGTCTCGTGTCTTGCCCAATGCACCCGCGGGATTGTTATACCCGGGCGATCCAGGTGTACCGGGGGGCCTGATCCCCACAAACAAGAAGGCATTTGCTCCGCGTCTGGGCATTGCATTTGATCCAACTGGACATGGCAAGACGCTGCTAACCGCGGCATATGGAATCTTCTATGAGCCCTACTACACCGGGCAGGGTGGCCCTTTGCAGTCGCCGATCAGTGCGCCTCCGTACCTGGGAACACCACAAGTCAGCCTGCCGGACTTCGCTAATCCGTTCAACGGCAATCCGCCCGCCCCTGGAACCTTCTCCACGCCACTCACCAATTTGACTCTGTCGCCCACATTGACACTGCCTTATACGCAGGACTGGGATCTTAACCTTCAACAATCGTTCGGCTCCGACTGGCTTTTCGAAATCGGTTACGTAGGCACTAAGGGTACACACCTGCCCCGCTTTATCGAAGCGAACCCGGCGGTATTCGTTCCAGGAACCTCAAACGGTCAGCCGATCTCAAATTCCAGCAATGCCGATCAACGGCGGCTCTTTTCGGGCTGCACACTCGCCGATTCGCCGAGTAGTTGCCAGTTCTCATCGACCGGCGAGATCGCGGGAATTGCTAACTCGGCATACAACGCAATGGAAGCTTCCATGCGCAAGCGATTCAGCCATGGGCTGTCATTCCTCTTGTCGTATACGTGGTCGAAAACCATCGATGATGTGTCGTCGTTCAACATAACCGGATCGGCCGCGAAGCCGGTCGCAGGCGAAAACGATCTAGCCCAGAATCCGTTCGACCTCGCTGCAGAGCGTGGACTCTCGTTGTTCGATGCGCGCAATCGGTTCGTTGCGAGCTATGAGTGGACACTTCCATTCTGGAACCACCCGCAGAACTGGTACCAGTCAGCGTTAGGTGGGTGGCAATTGGGCGGTATTGCCACACTGATGAGCGGCACGCCGTTCACCGTCTTCGATTCGAACGATGTTGCGGCAGAGGGCAGCGCGCCGGAAATCACCGGCTTCTCCGCGCAGCGGCCCAACATCGTCGGCAATCCCAATAACGGTCCTCGCAACGTGACCGCATGGCTCGATGCTGGAGCTTTCCAGAGACTGGATCCGACCGCAAACGCCGGACAGTTTGGAACAGAGGGTCGAAACGTGAACGTTGGACCGGCTTATGCGGACTGGGATTTCGCTGCCCTGAAGAATTTCAGAGTGACGGAGTCAAAGCAGTTTCAATTTCGTGCGGAACTCTTCAACGTGCTGAACCGGGCAAATTTCCGGTTGCCCGACAGCGACATCAGTTCGCCCACGTTCAACCACATCCTTGCAGCTCAGGCTCCGCGCCAGGTGCAGTTTGCGTTGAAGTTCATGTATTAAGTGCGAAGGCTCGCGATGATCCGCGGGCCTTTGTATGTGATCGGGATCTGACCTCTCACGCGAATTGCTCAAGGCTGAAGCCGAGCGGCCAGTCTTCTTTCTGTGCGAGCATCTCGTCCCAGGTCACTTCGCGTTTGTGGTAGCCCGCCATTCGTCCGAGCATGCAGCTCAGGGCGGTTTCCACGCCGGCGGCAATCTGGTTGTGGGCTGGTCCGGCAACAATGCTGTCGATGAAAGAGCGCTCTTTCTCGCGGTCGGCATACTTCAGGTTGTCGTTGAATGCGCCGTTGGCCGCGAATTGCCCGGAGCCGGCAGCAGTGCCTTCCGAATCTTTCCACGACCACGCTTTGGGTCCGGTGATGCCAACCGGACCGGCATAGGGACAAGTTGCGGAGCCGCTAACGCCGAAGAGCTTGAGACCGGCGTCGAAGACCCCGTCCGTGCCAAATTGGGTTGATGCAAACGAGAAGTGGATGTCGTTCGGATACGTGTAGTCGACTTGGTAGTTGTCCCAGATGTCGCCCCAATGGGTGAGCACATTTCGGCCGCCCGTGGCCGTGGCCCTCTCCGGATGCGAACCAACCATCCAGTTGGCGAGGTCGATGATGTGGATGTTCTGTTCAACCAGAATGTCGCCGGAGAGCACGCGATCCCATAACCAATTGCGCAGGCGGTACTCGTCTTTGCCGGTGCCGACAGCCTTCTTTTCTGTCGATGCAGGAGCGTTGTAATTGCCGGAGATGGTGACAATCTTTCCCAGGTCGCCTCCCTTAATCTTCTCCTGCAGGGCCGCGATGGGCGGCGCCATGCGGCACTGGAAGCCCACGTCAACGCTTTGATTCGGCTTGACGCGCTTGGCGATCTCGAGGGCATGCTTTGCCTGGGCGATGTCGATGCCCACAGGCTTTTCGCAGTAGACGTGCTTGCCGCCTGCAACTGCGGCTTCCAGGTGATGCACGTGAAAGTATGGTGGCGTCGAGATCTGGATCAGGTCAACGTCTCTTGAGTTGGCCAGCTGATCGAAGGCGTGCGGTCCTTTGAACAGCAGCTTTTCGTCTATGCCCGGCTGACTAAGGCTTTCCAAAATCTTGTTGAACCGGTCGTGTCCAGCATCTAGTTTGTCGGGAAAGATATCACCCAGCGCGACGATCCTCGCAGGTGTATTCCGCGCAAATGACTCCGCCACGGAGCTGCCGCGGTTTCCACACCCGAGCAGCGCGTGCCGCACCGCAGAGTTTGCCTCGTATCCGAACGCCACGCGCGAATTGATTAGCAGCATCCCTGAAACCGCACCCGTTCCGGCTTGCAAAAACTCCCGTCGATTCATATCTCCTCGCTAAGAGAACTCGTGTCAGGGCACGAATCTAGTCGTGCCGAAGTACCAAGTATGAGACGGATGGGACTTAGCCCAGCACCTCAGCCAGAACCCGCTCCAGGTACGCCTTCTCGTTCTTCACGTCCTCCACTTGCTGTGGCACCGACGTCTCGCGTTCGATCGTGATCGCACCCGTGTACCCCAGATTGTGCAGCTTAGTGAAGACCGCCTTGAAATCCACCAACCCCTTGCCGATCATTACTTCCTCGCCCAGCTTGCTCGGATCCGTCGGCCACTTGCCATCCTTGGCATGGACGCTACGCACATGCGGGCCCAGAATGTCGACTGCATCCACCGGGTTTGCCTTCCCATACAGAATGAGATTCGCCGTGTCGAGACCTACACCGAGATTCGGCATGTTGACGTCGCGCAGCGCGCGCGACATCGTCGTCGGCGTCTCCTGGCCGGTTTCCATAAGGAAATGCTGGCCATTCCCCTGGCAATGTTGAGTGACCGTGCGAATCGCGTCCACAGTTTGCGAATAAAGTACGTCCGCCGGATCCTCTGGAATGAAGCCGCAGTGAGTTTGGACCTGCCCGATGCCGAGTTGCTTCGCGAAATCCGACACCTGCTTCAGAGCATCGATGCGAGCAGCACGATATTTGGGTGGAACGAGGCCAATGGTTGCTGGGCCTTGCTGAAAATCCCACACCAGCGGCGCCGGTCCGACCACTTCAACCGTGGTGGCCACGACGTCATATTTCGAAAGCAAATCGCCGATCTGCTTCGCGGCATCCGCCGTGAACTTGCCGATGTAGCCGTCCAGCGAAAGGAAGCAGTTTGAAAATCCCATGTCGTGAACGCGCTTGATCGTGGCCTCGGGCGCGTTATAGGGGCTCACCAGCAGACCCACAGCCATCGGCTTCAGCTTCTGCTGTTCCGGCTCAGCGAGGGATGGAAGCGAATGAAGACTAGTTGCGATTGCAGCAGCAGTAGCAGAGCCCAGAAATGTACGGCGGTCCATGGAGTTCCTTTCGTTGGGGAGAAAACAGCGCGGAGGAAATCCTCTCTATCGTAACGTTTGAAATCTAAGCTGTGCCACCACACCTCCGCAAGTCCGGCGGTGCCTGAGTGATCGATCCAGTTGGGAGGAAAATGAATAATGGCGCGAGGATCGTAATCTAAACGCGGCCATTCAACTCCGCCGCAATGCGTCGCACAGCTTCATCTCTGGCTGCCAGACACGCCTCCGACAGATCCATCGAAATCGGCTGCCTGGGGTCGATCGAAATCGCATAGAGAACGACCTCGCGTTCGCCGCTATGCATGTAGAACGCGTCCAGCAGATCTTTCACGCCGATATCATGCGCGGTAAGGGTGGGAGGATAATCCTGCGAAAACCGCGGCGTCGTCCGTGTAACGGTCCCTTGCGGATTACCGTCGTCCGTCGCGTCAATGAGAACGATGTGATCAGCAGTTTGCAGCGGCTCCAGCAGAACGAATCCGCCGGTGCCGCCATCAAGGCACTCCACATTGGCTGGAAGCTGGACCTTTTCAAGGGCGCGCACAACGTGAACGCCGACGCCCTCGTCGCCCATAATCACGTTGCCCAGCCCCAAAACCAGCGTCTTTTTGCTCGCGCCCACCTGCACCTCGGTACAATTACATACATCCCTCGGAGCGAGTGAGCCCGCAAGGTCTGTTACGGCTATTTCCGACTCTCTACTCCCGTAGTCCCTTGTCCCGTCGATCCCTGCTCGTCCGGCATTTTGTCGAACTTCCATCCACCTACGATCGATGAGATCGTTCCACGTCCCTCAATATAGTCGTGATAGAACGCAAGATAAATGTGGACGACGATGAAGGTGACAAAGAACCAAAGGAAGAGGTGATGCCAGTAGCGAACGCTCATTTCGCCACCCATGAGAGGCACAATCCAGGTGAACATCCGTGGAATCCACGAATTGCTCATCGATGAATATAGAGCGAACCCGGTAATCGACTGCGCACAAAACGCCAGGAAGGTAAAGAAGTAGATAAAAGCCGCCAGCGCGTTGTGCCCGGTTGAAATGGCGCCGTGCAGTTTCACTTGGAAGACGTCCGTCTTCAGCACGTCCATGATTTCTTCGCGCTGCGCCTTTGTGATCGGGAAGAAGTTGTTCCACTTTGCGTACTTGTTGCCTACAAATCCCCAGTAGAGTCGCGCCAGGAAGTTGAAGACGTACACGTACGCGCAAAGGAAGTGAAGGAAGCGCACCCATCCAAACCAGTACTGCTGATACGCCTCGCTCGCATAGAACGCCCGGATGGGCGCCCCGATCAGGTAACCCGTAATGCACAGCACCACCAGTACGATCGCATTGATCCAGTGGTACGCGCGCACCGGCATCTCCCAAACATAGACGCGCCGGTAGTCCGCCGGATGCCCGTTGCTGAATTTCGATTTGCCAATAATTCCAGTCGTGCTCATCACATCACTCGAACGAAATCTGGTTGAGGTGCCGTCCCTGCGGATCGTACAAGTGCACGGCGCAGGCAAGGCACGGATCAAAGGAGTGAATGGTCCGGATAATTTCCACCGGCTCATCCAGCTTCGCGACCGGCGTTCCAATCAGCGACGCCTCAAACGAGGAGTGCTGTTTTTTCGCGTCCCGTGGAGAGCCGTTCCAGGTCGTCGGGACTACAAGCTGATAATTGGCGATCTTGCCGTCCTTGATCTTGATCCAATGTGCCAGCGCACCTCGCGGAGCTTCCACCAGCCCAACGCCTTCTGCTTCGCTGGGCCACGTCTTCGGCTCCCAGCGCTCGTTGTTGAAGGTGGAGGTCTCGCGCGTCTTCACGCGCTCCATCAGTTCCTTGTAGAACTCCTTCAGATATCCAACCTCGATCGCCGCCGACAATCCACGCGCCGCGGTCCGTCCCAAGGTCGAGAAGAGGGCATCTACGGGAACGTTCAGCTTTGCCAACGTCGCTCCAACAAGCTGCTTCACGTCCTCGTGACCAGATGCATAGGCAACCAGCAGCCGCGCCAACGGGCCAACCTCCATCGGGTTGTCCTTCCACCGCGGAGTCTTCAGGAACGAATATTTCTCGTATCCCTCCAGCGACTCGAACGGAGGCTGCGGGCCCGAGTACTTGATCTGAGTCTCGCCCTCCCACGGATGCAGGCTTACGCCGTCGCCGCCCTCGTAGGTGTACCACGAAGAAGCTATGTACTCCTTTATCTCCTGCGAATCCTTCGGATTCACCGGATACACATGGCTCAGGTCGCGGTTGAGTATCGCGCCACGCGGGTACTTGAAGGCCTCGGGCTTGTTGTATCCCTGCGTCGGATACTCTCCATAGCTGAGATAGTTCTTGAGGCCGCCGCCCCATTTCGCCCAGTCCTTATAGAACGAAGCCACGGCCAGCAGATCCGGCACGTAGACCTGGTTCACGAATTCATCGGCCTTCGAAACCAGCCGTCCAACCAGGTTCAGCCTCTCAGTATTGATCGCTGCAACTTCATCGAGATTGATTGAGCAGGGAACTCCGCCCACAAGATAATTCGGGTGCGGATTCTTCCCGCCGAACACTGCATGAATTTTGACGACTTCCTTCTGCCACTCCAGCGCATCCAGGTAGTGCGCCACCGCAATCAGATTTACTTCGGGCGGCAGCTTGTACGCCGGATGACCCCAGTACCCGTTGGCGAAGATACCAAGGCCCGTCTCCGCGAACTGCTTTACCTTTCTCTGAACATCGCTAAAGTGTGCCGTAGTGTTCCTGTCGTAGGTTGAGAACGACTGCGCCAGGTCCGCGGCCTTTTTCGGATCCGCTTTCAGCACCGTAACTATGTCTACCCAGTCCAGCGCGTGCAGGTGGTAGAAGTGCACTACGTGATCCTGCACATGCTGCGTCGCCGTCATGATGTTGCGAATCAGCTCCGCCGTCGGGGGCAGGGAAATGCCGAGCGCATCTTCTACGGCGCGGCAGCTTGCCATGGCATGCACTGTCGTGCACACGCCGCAAACTCGCTCAGTGATGGCCCATGCGTCGCGCGGATCGCGTCCGATCAGAATCTTCTCCAGCCCGCGCACCATCGTGCCCGAACTGAAGGCGTCAGTAATGACGCCGTTCTCCACCACCGCCTCAACACGCAGGTGGCCTTCAATACGAGTTACTGGATCTACAACAATGCGTGTCATGGCGGGTTATTGCTCCTTCTCTTCTTCCGCGTGAACTTCCGCGATTACCTTGTGCTTCCGCACATTCGTCACCACCGCGTGCGCAGCTACGCCGGCTAGCGTTGTCGCTGCCACAATGGTGCCCACCGTGTCAGCCGTGCTTTCAATCCCGAAGCCCGGGAACGTGGCCAGGTGGGCATAGATTGGACCTTGGTCCCAGAAGCCCTCTTCGCTGCACCCGATGCAGCCATGCCCCGATCGAATCGGCGAACTTGTACCTTCGTTCCACCCGACCACCGAGCAGGCGTTATACGTCACCGGGCCTTTGCAGCCCATCTTGTACAGGCAATATCCCTTGCGCGCGTTCTCGTCGTCCCACGACTCAACGAACAACCCGGCGTCGTAGTTTGGCCGGCGATAGCAGGTGTCGTGTACGCGGCGCCCGTAAAACTCTTTTGGCCGTCCAAGACTGTCGAGCGCCGGAATCTGTCCCAGCACCAGCACATGCGTGACCACTGCCATCATCACGTCTGCAATCGGTGGGCATCCGGGCACGTTGATCACCGGTTTGTTCACCAGCTTGTGAATCGGCGTCGCATGCGTTGGATTCGGCTTGGCCGCCTGCACGCATCCGTTTGAGGCACAGCTGCCCCACGCGACAATTGCAGCTGCGTCCTTCGATACTTCCTGAAGAATCGACTCTGCCGTCTTGCCGCCGATCATGCAGTACACGCCGCCATCCTTGGTCGGCACAGCGCCTTCGACCAGCACGATGTACTTGCCCTTGTTGTTCTTGATCGTGTCCTGCAGGCTCTTTTCCGCCTGAAATCCCGACGCCGCCATCAGCGTCTCCGAGTAGTTCAGCGACAGGACATCGAGAAGCGCATCCGCCACGATCGGGTGCGAGGCGCGGATAAACGACTCGCTGCAGCAGGTGCACTCCTGAAAGTGCATCCACACCACCGCCGGCTTTTCCTTCTTCTCAAACGCCGACACCACCTCGGCCACACCGCTCTTCGCAAAACCGGCAGCCGCTGCGGCTGCCGTGCAAAACTGCAGAAATTGTCTGCGGCTGTAACCCTTCTTCTCCATCGACTGCCAGATCGTCTGCCCCATGCCCACCTCACGTGCGGCGCATCACGCGCCATTCAGGCACCGGAGAACTCCAGAGGCCGAGGAATAACGGCCATATCACATTACGAACTCCGGTGAATGATGGGACGGTACTTAGCTTGAAACACGATCGGCTGTGAGCGTGATCACAAGTGGTGTAAATCACGCAGAACGCGGATCTGCGAGATGGTGCTGTGAGCCACCTCACATAGCGCCCGGGCCCCCGTCAATCTCGTGATCACGCTTAAAGACGGAAATGGATGGCGCATCCGACCGGCCCGGAAAGACGAGGTCTATGCGGAAAGAGCCCCGAAGTTCATGCCAGGGTGGTCTCCACACAGGCTGACTTTGTCAGAGATGGTCAGGGAACAGTGACGCTTGCTCTCATATCGGCGAACAGAACACAAACGCTTTGAAGAAAGCCTGAAGCAGGCATGCGCTCTCGGTAGGCGAGAACTCGCGCAAGGCGGGGACCGGGCATACGCCCGTCTCCCCCGATTATCTGGTCTCCCGCATATTGGACCCTTTTCCTCCAGATTTCGATTGCAGCTACTTGCGATTCGGGTTACATTGCCTTCAACTTCCCCGGTGCTTCGCCCGCGGCTTCCCCTCGCCTGACGGGTCAAATCCTTGCCCCCGAGGTGCAATCGTGGTCCTGCGCACCCTTGCATTAGTGTCATTCGCCGGAGCGATCGCTGTGCTCCCAGGGTTGACAGCCGTTGCACAAAATTCAAAGCTCCCCGATCTGCCGCATCGCTCGGTTCGACTCGCACCTGAACTTGAAATCAGAATTGCCGAGTTGCGCGACCGTCTCAATGTCGCCACACGCGCGAAGAACACTCATGCGCAAGCTGTCATCCTCAATCGCATCGGCGCGCTCTACTATACACACGCCGATGCCGCCGATGCGCTCAACGCTTTCGTTCAGACGCTTACACTGGTCAGGAAATTTAATCAGCCGGCTGCAGAAGCCACAGCCTTATGCGACGTGGCAGCCTCTCATTTTGCCCTGGGGCATGCAGAGGAAGCTCTCGACGCTTACAAGGGAGCTCTCCCCCTGTGGCGCAGCGCGGGAAACAAGGATCATGAAGCCGCAACCCTCGGCGATATTGGCGAAGTGTTTCGCGCGCTCAACGACCCGGATGAAGCCCTGCATTTTGATCTTCAATCTCTGCCGCTCCATATCGAGGCAGGGAATCGCGCTGGACAGGCGGCGGTCCTTAACAATATCGGCCTCGTCTACTTCGCCCGCCACGACAGAAAGAAGGCGCTCGACTACTTCAATCAGGCACTGTCTATCTACCAGGCGCTCGACAACAAAGCAGGCAAAGCAACGACCCTGAATAATATCGGCGGAGTGCATAACCAGTTCGGGGAACGCCAGAAAGCTCTTGAACTCTTCAGCATGGCTCTGACTCTGCTCAAGGAGATTGGCGACCAAAAGGGACAGGCAATCACCCTGAACAATATGGGGCTCGCCTACGCGCATCTGGGAGACGCCGCCCGCGCTCTTGCATGCTACAACCAGGCTATACCGGCATATCAGGCCGTTGGTGATCAGGAGGGCTTCGAAGCAGCTACGAGGAACATCCATGCGCTCTACGCCGACCGCCGCAATAGTGCCGCTCTTGCCACTCAAGCCGCGGTGAATGGGAAGAACATTCTTCCCTGATCTCAGCCGGTGGGCACGTGTGCAGGGGGATCGGCAGTTCGCGATTGTTCCGGATCGTAAAGCACCCGGGCATCGTCACCCGTCAGAAGAGACGCGTCATTCACTGGAGCAAAGGTCAGTGGAAACCTGATCTTGACCTCAACAAGGCCCGGCATTGTTTCGTGCATCTCGAGATGTGCTCGATCCCCGAAGTGCAACCGCAAACGGCTGCCGATATTGCTGAGGCCAATACCCGCCCCGTGCGTTCCGTTCTGGTCAGCGGCCGCAAGCCCCTCCCCGCTATTGCGAACACATATCTCGAGCATGTCGCGCTCGGGTTTCGCCGAGATCTCGAGGAGTCCGTCGTCGCCCAGTTTCGATAATCCGTGAACGTAGGCATTCTCGACAATCGGTTGCAGTAGCATTGCCGGCACCAGCGCATCGTGCAGATGCGGGTCAATCTCGATCTCCTGCCGGACTCGCCCCGAAGAACGAATATCCTGCAGCGTAAGATACATCTCGATGAACTCCATCTCCTCCTGAAGAGTAATCATCTGCTTTGATCCGCGCGCCAGCGAAACGCGAAGCATGTTACTAAGTTGCTCCATCATCCTGTCCGCTGCCTGAACGTCGCTGTACATGAGGCTCGAGATCGCATTCATCGTATTGAATAGAAAATGGGGATTGATCTGCATCCGCAGTGCGATCATCCGCGCCTCGGACAATTCCACTGCCAGCTCCGACATTGCTCGTTCCCGCTGTCGCGATTCTCTGTAGTGGCTCATTCCGCGAATAATCGCGTATGCCGCCCAGAACACGGCCGTATTCTCCAGAAACTCCTCTCCAAGAGAGAAATCCAGCCTCTGCCAGAAACTCAGGTGCACACGAGACGCGGTCAGCTGCGGGAAACATCCCACCAGCACCATCTCCACGCCAATTCCAAGCACGATGCTGAGCGGGCCCATCACGAAAACCAGATAGCGCCATCCCGCACGCCTCAGCTTCTCGCCATGCCAGCGCCAGAGAGCCCAGCAAAACACTCCCCAGAGAAAGTACTGCACCTCCCAGGCCCCGATGATCAGCGCCGGGTTCATATGTACCTTGGGGTACCAGATCCGCGCGTTCAGCCATTGCTGAACGGCAAATAATAACCCAATCGCGAGAAAAGCCCCTAGAAAGGGAAGGATCCGTATCCTGTGAGTTTCAGTCTGAATTGAGTAGGTCGTAATCGCCATCAGGGGTCCACACTACGAAATTCACGCCTAGTGTACTGTTCGCTGTGAAGCGCAGTCCCGGTGCTCGTCACAAACTGTCTGGCAGCTCACCAATTAAGCGGCAACCGAGGCGCACCATCCGTTCCAACAATGCCAGCCCTTGCGCTCCGGAACCGCCGCACCCCCAATAGATTGCGCTAAAGCCGGGCAACTGGAGTCCTTACCTACGGTTAGACGGGCGAATACTCCCCTGATTCGGGTACAACTCCCGAAAATTCCTTGAAATCCTCGTCGAAACAGAGTTATAAACAGGATCACCGGCCTCGGTGAATGGGTCAGCCGGAATCCTGCCTGGGGTATCCATCATGCGCAACTCAGCTCTTCGTTCCAACCTTCTTGTCCCCGAAATCCGGGAAGTCATGGATATCCGCCAGGCCTCCGACTATCTCGGCATTTCTCCCGACACTCTCTACAAATACGCCTCGGAGGGCTTCGTCCCAGCCTTCAAGCTGGGAAACCGCTGGCGCTTCAAACGCTCTCGCCTCGACGAGTGGATGGACCGCCAGTCCGACGCCACAGCCGCCGAGGTCAACCCGGAGATGAAAAAGCCCGTTAAGCCCGCGATTTAAGAGGTGGTCAGTTTGCCGGGGTGGCTGGAAGCTGACCGCTAAAGGCCAAAAAGTTTGCAGTTAGTAGCTGAAAGCTGCGGTCTGATAAAACTGACCGCAATGGACCACGTACGCCGACTCGGCCAGCTACGCCGCCGGATGACGAAAGCCGAGCTTACCGGCCTTCTCATCACTCATCTCATTGACATCCGTTATCTCGTCGGATTCACCGGCTCCAGTGCGGCACTCGCAATCACCGGGCGCAGCGCCCGCCTCTTCACTGACGGCCGTTACAAAGCCCAGGCAGCGGCAGAAGTCAAAGGTGCCCAGGTCGAGATTGTCTCAGGCTCTCCCGCCATTTCCGCCGTGCAGTGGCTGGCGGCACAGCCCGTTTCCCGGGTCGCCGGCTTCGATCCAACCCACACCACCGTCACCGAACTCAACCGTCTTCGTTCTGAGCTTCCTTCCAAACTGCGCCGCACTTTCCTGACGCCCCTCGCCGCCCCGCTCGTTGAGCCCCTGCGACTGATTAAAGACGGAGACGAACTAGCCATCATCCGCGAGAACGCTCTCATCGGATGTCGTCTCTTCGACCACATTCTGACTGTCATTCGCCCCGGGATTCGCGAAATCGACGTTGCCGCCGAGCTCGAGCACCAGGCGCGCCTTCATGGAGCCGACGGCATGAGCTTCGAGACCATCGTTGCCTCGGGCGAGCGTTCTGCTTTACCTCACGGGAAAGCCTCCACAGCTCCGCTCCCACGCAAAGGATTCGTGACACTCGACTTCGGTATAATCCGGGAGGGCTACTGCTCCGACATGACCAGAACCGTCTGCCTGGGCACCCCGAGGTCTGAGGAAAGAACAGCATACGAGGCCGTCCTGGAGGCTCAGGAGTCTGCCGTAGCCGCCGTCTCCGCGTCTGTCAGCTGTGGCGAGGTCGACGAAGCCGCCCGCAGCGTCTTGCGCAAAGCCGGAATGGCCGATGCCTTCACTCACTCCACAGGCCACGGCGTAGGGCTCGAGATTCACGAACAACCCCGCCTTGGCGCGGGACAGAAAACAAGGCTCCAACCGGGCATGGTTGTTACCATTGAACCCGGA
>DATNFD010000089.1:0-8409 GCA_035606555.1 Occallatibacter sp. | reverse complement strand
TTCAATGTTGCAGGTGCCCCCGAGAGTTCCAATGGCATCACGCGCGGCGAAGATCACGAACCCGAGTCGCACCTCATTCCTTTGATTCTTGATGTCGCTCTCGGTCGGCGTGATTCCATCCGCATCTACGGTGACGACTACTCCACGCCTGACGGAACCTGCATCCGCGATTACATCCACGTTTCTGACCTCGCCGATGCTCACCTGCTCGCTCTCAAAGCCCTCGAAACCGAGGCAGCTGCGAAAAGCCGTCTCATTTACAACCTAGGCAACGGCAAAGGATTTAGCGTTCGCGAGGTGATCGAATCCGCCCGCCGCGTCACTGGTCATCCGATCCCGGCAGAACTTCACCCCCGACGCGCGGGCGATCCAGCGGTTCTTGTTGCCAGCTCAGAGAAGGCGATCCGTGAATTAGGCTGGGAGCCGCGCTATACACAACTTGACGACATCATTGATACCGCATGGATCTGGCATCAGAAACGCTATAGCAAGTAGCCACGTCCCGCGGAAACATCCGGCCGGTTGTACCCTCACCGGCCGGGCGCTACAACCGTGCCGTCATGAGGATTCACTTCTCTGCCGTCTACTGTGAGCCTGGCGGCTCGCGCATGTCAGAGTCTTCGCTCGACAGAAGCTGTCGGCGAGAACGGTCTAAGCGCTCTCGGAGTTGTGCAGCGGCTCCGCGACAGAATTGCACTTTTACGCTTCGAGACAGGAGATTCGAAGCAAGTGCCTACAGGTCCGAACGATTCGGCTCACACGAAGGCAGTCGAACAGTCGCACTCTCTGACTCATCAGATCGACAGCTTCGTTCGAGAGGGCTTCGTTCGCATCGATAGTGCCTTTCCATCTGAAATCGCCGCCGCCCGCGAGATACTCTGGCGCGACTCGGGATCCGATCCGGACGATTGCTCCACATGGACCAAGCCTGTCATCCGCTTGTGGGACTACCCTCAGGAGCCAAAAGCGGCGAACACCCCAGTCCTGTACAGTGCGTTCGATGCTCTTGTTGGAAAGGACCGCTGGGTTCCCCGTGAGAGCCTCGGATCGTTCCCGATCCGCTTCCCGCATCCTGATGATCCCGGCGATACTGGCTGGCACGTAGACGCGAGCTTTGCGCCCGTTCGGCCCGTCTTCTCGAAGGGCAGAGCACTACGGGCTTGGTCTGAATTAAGCGGTGGCGGATCAACTTCAAATGCCGGATGCTCTAGATAGCTACTGCCTTGAAGAGATTCCTTCGCGGATGAAGTGAGCCAAACTGTGCACTGGGGGTTGAGGCACGATTGACGTTGCGCCCCTGATGTTTGCCTGTAAAATGATGAGAATCCCTAATACACCTATCTGCCGTTCTTAACGACAAAAAAATCGAAAGTCGACAGACTTAGTCGGTTCCGGAAGTGAATGAGCTGTGTAGTACGTTCCGCTTGGATTCGATTGCATGCCGTCCTTGGTTGGAAGCGTCTTTCAATAACTCAATCAGGAGATATCAATGTTCACAAGGCTCCTCATTGGCATCAGCGTCAGTGTTCTTTCGGCTTCTTGCGCTGCCCAGGTAGTGCCTGCGGCTACAACGACTCATCCTCCCCTTTCGGGATCCATCGGGATTGGGATGGATTACATGTCGGGTGATTGGGGAGCGGCGAACATCAACAGATGGGGACCCTCAGCTTGGGCCACCGTTACGATTTGGCACGATGTTAGTGTGATCGTGGAGGGCCACTCTGCACTCATTGGCGGGAACAAATTCGCCCAGGGACAAACCGGATATCCGCCCTTCAAGTACGTGAATGGCGGCGGTGGCCTGGTCTGGACTTCAGGTTATTACGGGCGGTTCCAGCCCTTGCTCAAGGCCGAAGCCGGATTCGGAAGCCTCACTCACCCGCCGAACGGCAGTGGACATGCCCACCAGACGACGAATACCTGGACTCTGGGAGGCGGATTCGAGTATCACACTTACGGGCGGCTGTGGACGCGTGTGGAGTATAACTATGACTTCTTCACGAATTTCCATAGCAGCATCACAGGTAAGAACCCGGCCCTCAATCCGAGAGGATTCACGTTCGGTGAGACGTATCGCTTCGGGCGGGGTGGCTCTCAATATTAATCGCCTGGACGAAGCGAGTGATATGGAGTTCGAAACAATGGCCACTCTCGTTGAGAGTGGCCATTGAATGGAATTCGCCCGGAAATGCTGCGCTAGATCTTGTCGGAGTAGATCTGACGGACGAGAAGATTTTCGATCTCCTCCTGACGGCCGGAGCGCGGTTGCGGGTTGATGTTCTTGTCGAGCGCCCACTTTTCGATCTCGTCGAGAGACTTCTTGCCGCTGAAGATTGCCTGTGCGTCGGATGACTTCCAGCCTGCGTATCGATCGGACACGATCTTGTCGAGACGGCCGTCTTCAATGATCTTGGCGGCGGTAAGGAAGGCACGAGCGCAGAGATCGGCTCCGCCTACGTGGGCGTGAATGAGGTCCTCGGGCGTGAAGCTCTGACGGCGAACCTTGGCGTCGAAGTTGCAGCCACCCGGGTTGAGTCCGCCGGCCTTGATCACGTGAATCATGCTGACCGTCATCGACCAGAGATCGTTCGGGAACTGATCAGTGTCCCAGCCGAGAAGTGGATCGCCGCGGTTGATGTCGAGCGAGCCGAGAACACCGAGAGAGGTCGCGGTGGCGATTTCGTGCTCGAAGGTGTGGCCGGCGAGAAGCGCGTGGTTGGCTTCGATGTTCAGCTTGACTTCGTTCTCGAGGTTGAAGCGCTTGAGGAACGAGTAGACGGTAGCGACATCGAAGTCGTACTGGTGGGCGGTGGGCTCCTTGGGCTTGGGCTCGACGAGGATCTGGCCCTTGAAGCCGATCTTGTGCTTGTACTCGACGACGAGCGTGAGGAAGCGACCCATCTGCTCGAGTTCCTGCTTCATGTCGGTGTTGAGGAGCGTCTCGTATCCTTCACGACCGCCCCAGAGAACGTAATTTGAACCACCGAGGCGCTTGGTGGCGTCGAGGCAATTCTTGACGGTAGCGGCGCACCATGCGAAGACCTCCGGATCGGGGTTAGTGGAGGCTCCTGCCATGAAGCGCGGATGAGAAAAGAGATTGGCGGTTCCCCAGAGGAGTCGCGTGGAGTAGCTCCGCATCTTCTCTTCGAGGTAGTCGACCATGGTGTGAAAGTTCTTAAGAGTGTCGGCCAGTGTGTCGCCAGCCGGTGCGATGTCGGCATCGTGCCAGCAGAAAAACGGAAAGTCGAGCACGCGGAAGAGTTCAAATGCGGCGTCGGCTTTTGCCTTGGCTTGTGCGATAGGATCGCCGGGGTTGAACCATGGGCGCGGAATTGTCGGGCCGCCGAAGGGGTCGCTTCCCTGCATATTGAGCGAGTGCCAGTAAGCCACGGCGAAACGCAGATGATCTTTGAGCGGTTTGCCGTTGACGACACGGTTGGGGTCGTACCAACGGTAAGAAAGCGGGTTTTCGGATGTGGGGCCTTCATAGGCCACGGTCTTGAAAGAACTGAAGATGGTTTCGGGCATGTGAATCTCCTGGCTCTCCGGGATAGGGCGATGGCGGATGGAAAATCAAGCTTCGAGTCTGGTTTAAGCTGGCAGAGTAAAGCGATTTTTTAGAGCCGTTCTTGCCCGTGATCCTGGGACAGTTATTTGTAACATATTGGGCAGAGGTGAGGCGCGCGACGGGAAAACCGACGCGGGATTCTCCCACGATGGTCCTGATGACAGACGCCGCAGGGATTCGCTCTGCGGTTCATGTACCGCCGTCAGACTTTGAGCAGATACTGGTAGGCTTGGCGGACTGCTCCTAGCTCATCCCCTGTCGCGGTTCCGTCCTGCTCGATGAATGTCTGCTTAATGCCGGCTTTCTGTAGCGCACTCATCATCTTCTTCCAATCGGTGGCGCCTTTGCCGAATTCGGCATACTTGGGGAAGTTGCTGGTGAGGCTAGGGGTGAAGGGGCTTGCCCACTCCTTTACGTGGGCGAGTTCAAACCGACGCGGGTACTTAGCGAGGTAGGGGTAAGGATCGCCTCCGCCCGCGATGAAGTTGCCGGTGTCAAACTCGAGTCCAACCATGGAAGGATCGGTCAGGCGGATGATTTCGTCCAGGCCT
Organism: Occallatibacter sp.; assembly: GCA_035606555.1. Lineage (GTDB taxonomy): Bacteria > Acidobacteriota > Terriglobia > Terriglobales > Acidobacteriaceae > Telmatobacter. The sequence goes on along the minus strand of DATNFD010000089.1, from coordinate 4,290 downwards.
GTGACGTTGCCGTATCTGCGGGCTTCGATATTGTGGTTGTGATAAGCGAAGCGCATGCCGGCGTCACGGACCTTGCGTCCGATGGTGTTGAAGCGGTCGGCGCTCCAGCGGAAGTCCTCCAGCGAAATTGTCTCGAATGGATTTCCGGATGATTTGCCGGAGGAGTTGGGCTTAATGGACGGGACAGCAGCGATTATGTAAGGCATATCGACTTCGTGGCAGAAGTCGATGGTGCGATGCACTTCATCGTCAGGCATGGAGGCGAGCAGGCAGTGCGCACCGGTGGCGCTGAGTCCGGTGTTGGCGAGAGTAGCTCGAACCTGCTTGGCGGTACGGTTGTAGAACCCAGCAAACTCGACATTCTTGATTCCAAGCGAGGCGACCTTGGCGAGAGTGCCGTCGAAATCTTTCGCAAGCATGGCGCGAAGAACATAAAGTTGCACGCCGAGGCGGTCAGGAGATTCAGCTATGGCAAGCGGAGAACGGGAGGATGAGACGGCGAGTGCTGCGAGTGTGCCGGTGGCGAGAAAATCGCGGCGCGAGATCAATGTGTGGACCTCCTCAAATCAGATCGTTTCCGATGATAGCGGAAGTGGCTTGTTCTGAAATCTGATCCATCCGGTCTCGAGCTTTGAGCCCACCCATCGCGCAAGAGCCGCGTTGGATGGAGCACAGGCCGGCTTGGAAGAGCACCTGTGTGACTAAGAATCGATCTGGTTGTTGGGGTTATGACCGGAAGCGGGGATGAAGAACGGGGCCAGTTTATCGCCGATGGGGGAGCCGAGGCCGGTGCACGGGTCGGGCCCTGGTGCCGCGCTGTAATAGCCGTTCCCGCCGGACGTGATGTCGGCGAATGCAGCCGGATTCTTGTAAAGCGTGGGCGTGACGAAGCCGAGCTTCTTTCCGAAAGCGGCGAAAAGGCCAGCATAGAGCGGGGATACCGCGCTGGTGCCACCGACAACGGTGTTGGCACCGTGTACCGTGATGTTGTAGCCGGTGTTGGGGTCGGCGTCGGCAGCGACATCGGGAACCATGCGGCCTTTGCCGTAGGTCGAGCCTGAGGGCGGTTTTGGAACGCCGATCTGGAAGGTCTGGGTGGGAAAGATGGTCGAGTATCCTCCGCCGGTGCCTTCACCGCTAGTCTGGCCGGGGCTGTCGTTCCAGACTGTTTCAGTGCTGGTCGTTTTGTAAGTGCCGCCGCAGCCCACGACGTGAGGGCAGGACGACGGGCAGTCCACATTTGCGGGCGTGTTTCCGCCGTCACTGGAATTGTTGTCGCCGGATGCGGCGAAGATGATCATGCCGAGGTCGGTGGCGGTAGCAGCGGCGGATTCCATTTCGTCGGCGTTCTGCGTACCCCAGGTATTTTCGTCCGCGCCCCAGGAGATGGAGCAGACATCGCACCCATCCTCCGCGGCTTTCTGCACGGCGGGAGCGATGTCCTGCGCCCAGTAAATGCGAATGGTGGCCGGCTTGCCGGTAGCTGCGAAGTAGGCTGCGGCGGAGACCTGGATGTCGAGCGCGATTTCGACGTCGGCGTCGCTGTTGGAGCCGGTGTTCTGGTTGGGGCTGTTTTTTGTGCCGTCGACGGAGACGTCGGTGACGCTGGGAACGGGCTGGTTTATGGCTTTGAAGTAGGCGTCGATGTCGGATTGGACCCAGCCGCCGCCAAGCTCGACGATGGCGATGACTCCTCCGCCTGCGAGAGCAGTAGGCCATTTGTATGCGGAGCAAAGGTTGGGCACGTTCCAAGGCGCCGGCGCGAGAGGGCCAATCTGGATGTGCGGCACTAAACGACGGAGTTTGAAATAAGGATGGCAGGGAACGCGCGGAGTGTTTGGCATTGGGGGAGTGTCCTTTGGTTGAACTTGGCGCTTTCCTGAGTGCTTAGATGCCGGCGCGGCGGCGTGGTGGTACGCGCTGGCGTTTTGGCGGCACGAAAGTCACGTCGCGCTAAAGCCTTAGTATGGTTGGTGAATCGAAGGGTCTGGCAGTCAGCTTGAAAACTACACGCTGCAGTCGGTTCTGAATCGGCTACCAAGTTAGCGGCGCCATGGCGCCACGCGATATAGCAAGTTAACAGGAGAAGACCTTGGCATACGACGATCTGCGCGACTGGATCAGGACACTTGAGAAGAATGGCGAGCTGAAGAGGATCAGTGTGGAGGTTTCGCCTGAACTCGAAATCACGGAGATCACGGACAGAGTGTCGAAGGCAGGGGCCAAGGGAACAAGGAGACAAGGTTTCAATTCGTCGCCCAAGAACGGGAAGTATGCGCCGGGAGGGCCGGCGTTGTTGTTTGAAAACGTGAAGGGGTATCCAGGCCACAAGGTGCTGATGAACCAGTTCGGCAGTGAGCGCCGCATGGCGATGGCGCTTGGTGTTGAACGCCTGGATCAGATTGCGGAGCGCATTCAGGGATTGATGAATGTGAAGGCGCCGGGCGGCGGGTTTCTGGATAAGTTGAAGATGCTGCCTCAACTGGCGGAGCTTGGAAATGTCTTTCCGAAGACCATGCAGGCGAAAGATGCGCCGTGCAAGGAAGTGGTGCTGCGCGAGGGATTCGATCTGAATGCATTTCCAATCTTGAAGTGCTGGCCGCATGATGGCGGACGATTCATCACGTTACCCTGTGTGCATACGCGCGATCCGCGGAACGGGAAGAGAAACATCGGGATGTATCGCATGCAGGTGTATGACGGTCAGACGACGGGCATGCACTGGCAGCGGCAGAAAGTGGCGGCGGAGCATTTCCGGAACGCGCTTCGCGCTCAGGCGCAGAGTGCGGCCACAGGCGATCCGCTCGCTGCAAGCGTAGCGGCGATGGCGGAATCTGCGGGTGGTTCGGTGGCGATTCCAGACGGTCCGGTTGACGGAATTCCGCAGGTAGCAATGGGCAAGCTGAGGGGCTCGCGGCTTGAAGTTGCAGTGGCGATTGGGACAGAGCCGGCGCTGACATTTTCGGCGATTGTTCCCGCACCGCCAGAGGTTGAGGAGTTTATGATTGCCGGCTTTCTGCGCGGGAAGCCGGTGGAGATTGTGAAGTGCGAGACGGTGGATCTCGAAGTTCCGGCGAGCGCGGAGATCGTGCTGGAGGGCTACGTCGAGCTGAGCGAGATGCGGAGCGAGGGACCGTTCGGCGATCACACAGGTTTCTACACGATGGCAGAAGATTATCCGGTCTTCCATCTGACGTGCATCACGCATCGAAAAGATCCTGTTTATGCGGCGACGATCGTCGGTAAGCCGCCGATGGAAGATGCGTGGATGGGCAAGGCGGTGGAGCGGATTTTTTTGCCGGCGATGAAGCTGACGATTCCGGAGATCGTGGACATCAATCTGCCTGTCGAGGGCGTCTTTCACAACCTGATGCTTGTGTCGATCCGAAAGAGTTATCCGGGACAGGCGCGGAAGGTAATGAACGCGATCTGGTCCTTAGGACAGGCGATGTTCACGAAGTGCATTGTCGTCGTCGATGAGGATTGCGATGTGCAGGACATCGGCGAGGTGGTGCTGAGGGTCACGAACAATATCGATCCGGAGCGGGACATACAGTTCACGCTCGGGCCGGTGGACTCGCTCGATCACGCATCGCGCATGCCCAACTACGGGTCGAAGATGGGAATTGATGCAACGCGAAAGTGGAAGGCGGAAGGGTTCAACCGTCCGTGGCCGGCGATGATCGAGATGGATGCCGGCACCAAGGCGAAGGTGGATGCAATCTGGGAGAAGCTTGGGTTATAGGACACGCGTTGTTGACCGGGCGGGCTCCAGGTTGCGCCGCGACTTCGGCGAGTAATGACGTCAGAGCAGCTTCGGCCACCCCAGGTGAATCGGCTTGATTGAACATGGGCCTTCCATTTCGAACGGCACCGGGCCGGCAGGTACCCCCCTCCCCTCCGCTGATAATGTTTTCAATCGTTTATGGCAGGAGACGGTTGTAACTGGTTGAATCAGTTAGGTTTAGTATTTAAATTGTAGCAGACAAAAGACTTACGGCTGAGAAACTGCATTTCGTCTCGCTAGGTGAGACGGAGAGTAGTGCGCGTGAGTTCCAGCAGAAGACTCCGCGGTCAATGCAGCTGTATATGTCCACGTCTTAATTGTGAGGCATTCGGCGAATTGTTATGCAAAACGATCGGATTGGATTTCCAAATCCGCGAGCCCCGCTCATCGCGATGAAGCTGCGATGAACGGGGCACAGGGTCATTTCTCAAGAGCACCGGATTAATGACTGGGCCAGTGCCGAGTCTGAGTGACGGTTTGCCCCGATCGGATTGTGTTTCCAA
>DATNFD010000088.1:0-9041 GCA_035606555.1 Occallatibacter sp. | reverse complement strand
GCAGTTGCCGGCGGGCACGGAGATGGTGATGCCGGGCGACAACGTTCAGCTCGAAGTAGAGCTGATCACGCCGGTGGCCATGGAAAAGGGTCTGCGGTTTGCAATCCGCGAAGGCGGACGCACCGTAGGCGCGGGTACGATTTCGGAAATTATCAAGTAAGAGGAACCAGTTCACAGTTCGTAGTTCTCAGCTCAATCAACTGCGAACTACGAACTAAGAACTGTGAACTGAGGGAAGCCAATGGTTGGACAGAGAATCAGAATTCGGTTGAAGGCATACGACTATCGTGTGCTGGATACCTCGACCGGCGAGATTGTGGAGACGGCCAAGCGCACCGGAGCAACGGTGGCGGGTCCTATTCCTTTGCCGACGATCAAGAACAAATACTGCGTATTGCGTTCGCCCCACGTGGACAAAAAGTCGCGTGAGGCATTCGAGATCCGTACGCACAAGCGGCTGATCGACATTCTTGAGCCGACTCAGCAAACGGTGGACGCGCTGATGAAGCTCGATCTCCCCGCGGGTGTCGACGTCGAGATCAAGGCATTCGAAAAGTGAGCCATCGCGCCCCTCGGGGCGCAACAATTCCGGCAGTGCGAACCTGACAGGCTCGCATGATGAGGTGAGGGAAACATGGCAGTTACAGGGATTCTGGGAAGAAAGATCGGCATGACGCAGGTCTTCGATGAAAAGGGCGATGTGCACCCGATTACGGTGCTGCAGGCTGGCCCTTGCGTGATCACGCAGTTGAAGACGCTCGCGAAAGACGGCTATGACGCCGCACAGATCGGGCTGGTTGAGTTCATCAAGGCTAAGAACGTCACCAAGCCGCAGGCTGGGCACTTTGCGAAGACCGAAGCGCCTCCTGTGAAGTTCATCAAAGAAGTTGATGTCGAAGCCGCGGAAGATGGAGAGGGCGAGACGAAGGCGGGAGATCGCGTACTGGTAGACATCTTCACGGATGCGAAGTTCGTGGATGTGATCGGTACGTCGAAGGGCCGTGGATTTGCTGGCGTCGTGCGCCGGCACAAGTTTGGCGGCGGTCCCAAGTCGCACGGTCACATGTTCCAGGTTCAGGGTTCCATCGGCGCATCGAGTTTTCCGTCGCGCGTGTTTCCCGGACAGAGAATGCCTGGCCATATGGGCGACGCACAGATCACGGTTCGCAATCTGCGGATTCGCGGAATTGATCTCGATGAGAATCTCCTGATGGTTGAAGGCGCGGTCCCCGGCGCACGGGACGGATACGTGATGATTTCCAAAGCGGCCAATCCGCCTCGCGAGCGTCGTGGATTCGCCGGATCGACCACCGTTGACCCGCTTAAGGCTTCCAAGAAGGCACAAGGCAAGCGCAAGTAGGACGGGCCGTCCAGGCAATTGCGCCTTGCGGCGCACGAGATCCAAGCCGAACACGGGTTCGGCGGAAGAAGAAGACGATGGCAAACGTAGATGTTGTAAATCTGAACGGCGAAAAGGTGGGCTCGCTCGATCTGACCGACGCAGTATTTGGCCAGGTCAACGAAGCGCTGCTTTGGGAGGCGGTCAAACACTACCGCGCTTCTCTGCGCCAGGGCACGCATAAGACCAAGAGCCGCAGCGAAGTCGCCGGCTCGGGCAAGAAGCTTTGGAAGCAGAAGGGCACAGGCCGCGCTCGTATTGGTTCGGTTCGTTCGGCTCTCTGGCGCCATGGACACACAGTGCACGGACCGAAGCCGCGCAGCTATGACTATGCTTTCCCGCGCAAGAAGCTTCTGGGTGCGCTGCGTTCGGCCCTGGCTTCGAAGCTGGCCGACGGCAAGCTCACCGTGGTCGATTCGCTGGAACTGAAGGAAGGCAAAACCAAGCTCTACCGGCAGGCGCTCGACAAACTCTCCGTGGACCGTACTGCGCTGATCGTCGAAAACGGTAAAACGCTTTCGCAAGCGCTGATGCTCGGTGCGCGCAATCTCAAGGGTGTTGAGCTCGTGCTCAACAACGAAGTGCATCCCTACGATCTGCTCCGGTATGACCGGGCGATCTTTTCCAAGGCAGCGATTGAACAGCTTACAGATTCTCTGACCAAGAGTATCTCTAAGCGCGCTGCGCAGACGGAGGCCGCGTAATGCCGACCATCTATACAGTGATTCGCCGGCCCCTGATTACAGAAAAAGGCTTAGGCGTAAAGGAAACGGAAGGCACGCTGGTGTTTGATGTCGCTCCTGAAGCTTCGAAAACCGAAGTGAAGCAGGCAGTCGAAGCACTCTTCAAGGTGAAGGTAGCTGCGGTGCGGACCGCAAATGTGGCGGGCAAAGAACGGCGCCGCGGAAAGTTTGCGGGCTATCGCGCCGACTGGAAGAAGGCCTACGTCCGGCTTAAGGCTGGCGAGAAGCTGCCGGAGTACGTGAGCAACCTGTAAACGACAGGGGACGAGGAACCGAGGGGACAAGGGAACGAAGACCCAGGGACCGGAAAGCTCACAGCAAGGGATATCGGGCCGAATGCGGTCCGGAGAAACGGGGAGAGCGGCAAGCAGTAGGCCGGCGCTCCAGGACAAAAGACGATGGCTATCAAAACATACAGACCGATAACGCCGACGTTGCGCTTTCAGACCTCGCTCGTCAATGACGACCTGACGACCAATCGGCCGCACAAGCCGCTGGTTGAAGTTCGCAAGCGGACCGGCGGACGGCGCAATTCCGGTGACCTGACCATGCGGCACCACGGTGGCGGGCACAAGCAGAAAATTCGCATCATCGACTTCAAGCGCGACAAGTTCGGCGTTCCGGGCAAGGTTGCAACAGTTGAGTACGATCCCAATCGCTCAGCCCGCATTGCTCTCGTGCACTATGCCGACGGCGAGAAGCGCTACATCCTGCAGCCGGTGGGATTGAAGGTGGGAGCAACGGTGAACTCCGGCCCTGATGCCGACATTCTGGTTGGCAATGCCCTGCCTCTCAAGAACATTCCCGCGGGCACCACGGTGCATGCAATCGAGCTTCGGCCAGGCAAGGGCGCGCAAATGGCGCGTTCGGCCGGCGCGCAAGCTCAGCTGGTGGCAAAGGAAGGCGACTATGCGCTGCTGAAGCTGCCTTCCGGCGAGACCCGCAAGGTGCTGGTTGAGTGCCTCGCCACCGTAGGTCAGGTGGGTAACACCGATCACGAAAATATTTCGATCGGCAAGGCAGGCCGCAAGCGCTGGATGGGCATCCGTCCCACGAACCGCGGCGTCACCATGAATCCTGTCGATCACCCGCATGGCGGCGGCGAAGGTAAGACCTCTGGCGGACGTCACCCTGTGACCCCGTGGGGCCAGCCGACGCGCGGATACAAGACACGCAACAACAAGCGGACCGATGCATTCATCGTCAGCCGCCGGGCGAAGTAGAGGAGCTGAGGGTATATGGCACGTTCGACAAAGAAGGGCCCGTTTGTAGATGCGCACCTCACGACTAAGATCGAGGTCCTGAATGCGGCCAACGACAAGAAGGTCATCAAGACCTGGTCGCGACGCTCGACGATCTTCCCTGAATTTGTGGGGCACACGATCGCGGTGCACAACGGCAAAAAGTTCGTTCCGGTGTACGTGACCGAGAACATGGTGGGACACAAGCTGGGCGAGTTTGCTCCGACGCGCACGTTCAAGGGGCACACCGGCGGTTCGAAGGCGGCAGAGGCTTCGGCCAAGCCGGCGGGTAAGTAAGAAAGACATCCGTAGTTGAGGAAGAGACCAATGGCAGTCGAGACAAAAGAATACCGGGCCGAAGCGAAGTTTCAGCGGGTGTCGCCGCAAAAGGCGCGGCTGGTGCTGGATCTGATCAGGGGCCGGGGAGTTCAGGAAGCGCTGGAGACGGCGCGGTTCACCAAGAAGCGTATTGCTCCGGTGATTCACAAGTTGCTGACCTCGGCACTGGATAATGCGAAGTACGTGTCGGGCGAGCAAGGCATCGATCTCGATGTCGACAACTTGTATGTGAAGAAGGCCTTGGCGAACGACGGTCCGCGCATGAAGCGGATTCGCCCTGCTCCCATGGGGCGCGCTTATCGGTATCAGCGCAGGCTTTCGCACATCATCGTGTCGGTTGCCGAGCGCGACGGCGGCAGCACCCAGCTGGTGACCAGAGCTGAAGAACCGGCGGCGAAGCCTGCCAAGAAGACGGCTGCGAAAAAGACGGCAGCGAAGACAGCAAAGAAGGCGCCGGCCAAAAAGCCGGTAGCCAAGAAAAAGGCCGGCAAGTAGGCCTGGAGTTTGAGGAAAAAAGCATGGGACAGAAAGTCCACCCTTATGGTTTCCGGCTGGGAGTAAACAAGCCATGGCGCTCGCGCTGGTTCAGTGAGCGCGATTATGACAAGCTCCTGGTTGAGGACGTGAAGCTCAAGAAAGAGCTACGCGAAAAGCTGAAAGCTGCCGGTGTGAGCTCAGTGGAGATCGAGCGGCCTGGCAACAAGCTGCGGTTCCTCATTCGCACTGCGCGCCCCGGCATCGTGATCGGGCGTAAAGGCGCGGAAATCGAGAAGCTGAAGACCGAGCTTGGCAAGCGCACCAATCGCGAGGTATTCATCGACATCATCGAGGTGAACAAGCCCGAGCTTGACTCCCAGTTGGTGGCCGAGAATATTGCCCTGCAACTCGAAAAGCGCGTGAGCTTCCGCCGCGCGATGCGCAAGAGCGTCGATTCTGCTCTCCGTTTTGGCTGCAAGGGAATCAAGGTACGCGTTTCGGGCCGCTTGAACGGCAACGAAATTGCGCGCTCCGAGTGGTATCTGCAGGGTCGTCTGCCGCTGCATACGCTGCGCGCGGACATTGACTACGGCTTTGCCGAAGCTGAAACCACATACGGCGTGATTGGCGTGAAGACGTGGATCTATCGGGGTGATATCTACGAGCAGAAGCGCAGGCAGCAGCCCGCAGCAACTGGCTCGGGAGTGTTTTAAGGGCAGGGATTAGGGATCAGGGGTTAGAAACCCGATCCAGAATCTTCAACCTTGTTGGTTGGGAATTGAAGTAAGCGTGGCGGGAAGCGAATTGTGACGGGATCGAACTAATCCCTGTTCCCTATTCCCTGATTCCTGCTTTTAGAGGGTTTCGTTATGTTGATGCCAAAGAAGGTGAAGTTTCGCAAGCAGCAGAAGGGCAAGCGCAGGGGTAAGGCCTGGCGCGGATCTTCGCTGTCGTTTGGCGAATACGGTTTGAAGGTCATGGAGTGCGGCTACATCACGGACCGCCAGATTGAGGCGAGCCGTATTGCGATGACCCGCTTCATCAAGCGCGGCGGCAAGATTTGGCTCCGGCTGTTTCCGGACAAGCCGATTACCAAGAAGCCGGCCGAAGTCAGAATGGGTTCGGGCAAAGGCGCCCTTGATCACTGGGTCGCCGTGGTGAAGCCGGGCAAAATCCTGTTCGAGATGGAAGGCGTAACGCCTGAGATCGCTCAGGAAGCCATGCGCCTTGCTTCGCATAAGCTGCCGCTGAAGACCAAGTTCGTGCAGCGGCCGGGTGCGGAGAAGGCGGCTGCAGCTTCCACCGCCGAAAGCGCTGAGTAGTCAGAGAGTTTAGACGCGCGCCGGTTAATTGAGCGCGGGAGACACGAGATGGAATTGGCAAAGATTCGTAGTTTGAGCGACGACGAACTGCTGCATCAGGAGAAGACCTCCGCCGAGCAGCTGTTCCGGCTTCGCTTTCAGGTCTCGATGGGGCAGAGCGATGGAGTGAAAAAGCTTCGCGAACTGCGCAAGGAGATCGCACAGATCAAGACGGTTGCGCGGGAGCGCGAGCTGGGTGTGCGCGGCGCCAAGCACGAGCTGGCTGCGACACTGCCTGCGGGCGAAACGAAGAAGACCGCCAGGAAAGCGGCGGCAAAAAAGCCCAGCGCAAAGAAGAGCGCACAGAAGGGAGCCGGTGAATGATGGCGGCGACAGAGAAGCAGGCGCCCGTAAGCCGGCGCAATGAGAAGGTGGGCAACGTGGTTTCGACCAAGATGCAGAAAACCATCGTGGTCGAGGTCGAGATGCGCAAGGCTCATCCGAAGTACAAGAGAATCATCAAGAGCTCGAAAAAGTTCTACGCGCACGACGAGCAGAACTCCGCACGACTCGGCGATGTAGTGCGGATTCGCGAAACGCGCCCGCTGAGCAAGCTCAAGCGCTGGTCGCTTGAAGAGATTGTGCGGCGTTCGTCGCTCGCACAGATTGAAGACACGGCTGGAACAGCCGCTGCAGTCGAGACCGCCGAATAAGCGGAGCGGTACAACTGGGCTCATCAATCGGGATCATCTTCGATTGTGCGAGTGCGGAATCGGGCATCGAGAAGAGTTCCGAAGCAATCGCCAAGTTGATGCACTCGGTAGATGAGGTCGGTTTCAAGGAGAAGATCCATGGCTGTGCAAATGAGAACTATGCTCGCGGTGGCCGACAACTCAGGCGCCCGTAAGCTGCAGGTGATTCTGCCCCTGGGTGGCGGACTGGGTATGAAGGCTGGTCTTGGCGACATTGTCACCGCCGCCGTGAAAGAAGCTTCGCCCGATGGCACCGTGAAGAAGGGCAAAGTGGTGAAGGCAGTCATCGTCCGCACTCGCAAGGAACATCGCCGTCGCGACGGAACCTATATTCGCTTCGACGAGAATGCTGCAGTTGTGATCGACGATGCACACGAGCCGGTGGGAACCCGCGTGTTCGGTCCCGTAGCTCGTGAACTGCGCGAGAAGAAGTTTTTGAAGATTGTGTCGCTGGCACCCGAAGTGGTGTAGAGACTCATCAGTTGTCAGTTGAAGAGAGCTTCGCCGATTGCCTGTCGGATCAACTGATAACTGAGAGCTGGCAACGGAGAACTGGAGTTTGAAATGCCGAGTTTGAATATTCGTCGTAACGATGTGGTGAAGGTCCTCACGGGCTCCGATCGCGGCAAGACCGGACGCGTACTGCGCGTGTTTCCCGATAAGGGCACTGTTCTCGTTGAGCATGTTCGTGTCGTGAAGAAGACCATTTCGAGCAAGAGTGGTCAACGTACCAAGGGCGGCATCGCCGAGCATGAATCGCCGATCAACGTGTCCAACGTTGCGCTCGTCTGTCCGACCTGTGATACGGCCAAGGTGGGCTACAAGACCGAAGGCGCCACCAGGCAGAGAATCTGTAAAGAGTGTGGGTCTGAGTTGCCCACGAAGAAGTAAGAACCCTGCCGTCAAGCAGCGCTGGACGGCTAGTCCTTCCGAAACGGTACACGGATTACTGAGATCCACTCCGAGAGCGGAAGAAAGAGAGCAAAGAAATGGCAGCAAGGCTGAGAGACAAGTACAACAAGGAAATTAAGCAGTCTCTGAAGAAAGAGCTCGGCATCGAGAATGCGATGGCAGTTCCGAAACTCGAGAAGATCGTTGTCAACATGGGTCTGGGCGAAGCGACCCAGAACACTAAGCTGCTCGATCCACTGGTCAATGACCTGACGCAGATCGCCGGACAAAGACCGGTCACGACCAAGGCGAAGAAGTCGATTGCGGCCTTCAAGGTACGTGAAGGCATGTCGATCGGTGCTATGGTGACGCTGCGGAACGACAAGGCATATGAATTTCTCGATCGTCTGATCTCCACGGCTCTACCCCGCGTTCGCGATTTCCGGGGAGTTTCGACCAAGAGTTTTGACGGGAGAGGCAACTACACGCTTGGATTGCGTGACCAGCTGATCTTCCCTGAAATTGATTACGCGAAGGTGGAAAAGCTGAAGGGCATGAACATCACAATCGTGACCACAGCGAAGGACGACAACTCGGCGCGCGCGCTCTTGAAAGCCTTCGGAATGCCGTTCCGGCAGGGAGCGTAAACACAGCTTCTAGCTTGTAGCTATTAGCTCTTAGCCTCGGTTGTGGCGCAATTGATAGCCGAAGCGAACCAGAATTGAGTCTGTCCCGGAAGGTTTTTGAAATGGGGACAAACTAACAGCTAAAAAGCTCATGGCTGTTAGCTGCTTTTGAAGAGGATCTATGGCAACCACTGCAAAGAGAGTGAAGGACGCGCGGAAGCCCAAGTTCAGCTCCCGCAAACACAACCGGTGCAAGCTCTGCGGACGCCCGCGGGGATATCTGCGGAAGTTCGGCATCTGCCGTTTGTGTTTCCGCGGCCTGGCGCTCAAGGGAGAAATCCCTGGTGTCGTCAAATCGAGCTGGTAATGAAGTAGGGATCAGTGATCAGGGATCAGGGATCAGTTCCTCACAGGATGCTGACACCTGAGTAAAACGCAAGGATTCTTGCTGAACTCTGACCCCTGAAACCTGAACTCTGTAGTACGCATTTCCGCTGGTTCTCCTGTTGAAGTGAGACCGGGAGCGAACGGGGAATGAAGGAGAAGGAATGAGTCTGACCGACCCAGTAGCAGATTTTCTGGCGCGAATCCGGAATGCAATCCGTGCGCGTCACCAGAAGCTGGATGTGCCGGCTTCCAAGTTGAAGACCGAGATAGCCCGCATCCTCAAGGAAGAGGGCTACATTTCGAACTACAAGACGCAGGAAGAGGATGGCAAGATGGTCCTCCGCGTGTACCTCAAGTACGGCGGACAGGAAGCAGCCATTCGCGACCTGGCGCGGATCTCGCGTCCCGGCTGCCGTGTGTACATCGGCCGCGACGAGATCAAGCGCGTCCAGGGCGGACTTGGTATCTCGATCATGACGACGCCCAAGGGCGTGATGACAGGTCGCCAGGCGCGCCGTGAAGGCGTAGGCGGCGAGCTGCTTTGCGAAGTGTGGTAGGGACAACTGCCAGCTTCTAGCAGCTAGCTTCCAGCTTTGTTCGTCAAAGTTGAGGAGCCGCATCAAGTGAGCTGAGCTAGAAGCTAATGGCTGGCAGCAAGAGGCTGCTTTTCGGGCTGCAGTGGAACGGTGAGCTATCTCATCGGGACTCGCAAGCCAACAAAGGATTGAATTCGATGTCGCGTATTGGAAAAAAGCCGATCCCGCTGCCGGCGGGAGTGAAGTACAAGGTGGACGGCAACACGGTTCTCGTTGAAGGCCCCAAGGGCAAGGTCTCCGCGCTCGTTGCTGAAGGCGTGTCCCTCGAGACCAAGGACGGTACTTTGCA